>VBEK01000143.1 GCA_005889135.1 Chloroflexota bacterium | reverse complement strand
GTCGATGGCCAGGTTGGCCCCGACGTCCAAGCCGCCCAGGGCGGCGCCCCGCCTACCGCAGGGTCTGATCGACGAGCTCGAGCGCCGCCACGCGGGCATGGCGCGGCACATGGCCCGGGCCGTGGTCACGCTCGTCCGCTGGGACGCGTCGACCGGGTTGCCTCCGCAGCGAGACGCGATCGTCCGGGCTTGCGAAGCCGGCCTCGACCTGTTCCTGGCCACCGCCCGTGAGGCGCGGCCGGCGACCCAGGAGGAGCTGCGGCGCGTCGCCCAGCTGGGCATCCTCCAGGCCCGCAGCAGCCAGTCGGTCGAGCCGATCCTCGCCGCCTACCGGATGGCGGCGCGCGTCGCGTGGGACGAGATCCTGCGCGCGTGGCGCGGCCACCCCGAGGCGACTCCCGAGGCCCTCATGCTCGTCGCCAACTACGTCTTCGCCGCGCTCGACCAGGTCGCGGCGGAGGTGACCAAGACCTACCTCCACGCCCGCGAGCAGCACATGCAGCGCGGCACGCGCGCGCATGCACGCCTGTTCCACGCCCTGATCAGCGACAACTTCGACTCCGAGCTCGAGCTGCAGCGTCAGGCGCTGGCCCTCAACACGCCGCTCGCCGCCGGCGGCTACGTCGCCATCGTCTGCAAGCTCGTGGTCGGCAACCGCGACGGCGAGCGAGGCGGGCAGGCGCTGGCCGAGGTGACGGCCTCGCTGGACATGCCGCGCGGCGCGCTCGTCCACGCGACCGACCCCAGCACGCTCGTGATCCTCTGGCCTGCCGAGTCGCTCTCCGACGTGGAGCTGGCGAAGCAGTTCCTCGTGAGGCTCCAGGAGGAGGCCGGGCAGCGCTCGGGCACCCTGCGCGCGCGCGTCCGCGCCGGCGTCGGCAGCTACCACCCAGGCCTGCACGGCATCTCGCGCTCCTTCCTCGAGGCGCAGCAGGCGATCGAGGCGGGGCGCAAGCTTCGCCCGGATTCCCTGGTGCACGGCCACGACGAGGTCATCCCGCACCTCGTCCTGGCCCAGAACCCGCGGCTGGCCGAGCGGTTCGTCAACCACAGCCTCGGCCGGCTGATGGACCCCAAGGTCCGCAACCGCGGCCAGCTGCTGGAGACGCTCGACGCTTACCTGGCCAAGGGTTCGGTCAAGGGCGCGGCGACCGCCCTCGGCCTGCACCGTCACACCGTGCTGTACCGGCTGGAGAAGCTGAAGGAGCTGCTGGGCGGCGATCTCGATGCGCCGGCCACGCGGCTGCGCCTCCAGCTGGCCCTGGATCTGCAGAAGCTTCTCTAGGCCCAGAAGAGGGCCCTGCGGGGTCCCGCCAAGTTCGACTTTCTACCCAATGTCCAAATACTGAGCGGCGTTTTGCTACTCGGCGCGGCTGCCGATTGGCCCCTGCGTCCGTATGCTGTTTCTATGACGGAAGAGTCAAAATCCAACGGACGACGCGTGGCCGTCACAGGCATGGGTTTCATCACCCCGATCGGCATCGACATGGAGACCGTCTGGTCCAACCTCGTCGAGGGCGTCTCCGGCGTCGGCCGGATCACCCGCTTCGACACCACGAACTTCGACACCAAGATCGCGGCCGAGGTCAAGACGTTCAACCCCGAGGAGTACATGGACCGCAAGACGGCCCGGCACATCGGCCGTTACTGCCAGTTCGCGCTGGCCGCCTCCAAGCAGGCCCTGGCCCACGCGGGACTGGACCCGGCGCAGATGAACCCCGACGACGTCGGCGTCATCGTGAGCTCAGGCATCGGCGGCATGGAGGAGATCGAGAAGAGCCACACCGCCCTGATGGAGCGAGGCCCCAAGCGCATCAGCCCCTTCACCGTGCCGATGATGATCGCCGACATGGCGGCGGGCATCGTCGCCATCCACACCCAGGCCGGCGGCCCGAACTACGCCATCGTCAGCGCCTGCGCGTCCAGCGCGCACGGCATCGGTGAGGCGTCGGAGATCATCAAGCGCGGCGACGCCGTGGCCATGCTCGCGGGCGGGTCCGAGGCGACGATCACACCCCTCACGATGGGCGCTTTCTGCCAGATCAAGGCGACGAGCGAGCGCAACGACGAGCCGGAGAAGGCGTGCCGTCCCTTCGACCTCGGGCGTGACGGCTTCGTCATGGGCGAGGGCTCGGTGATGTTCGTGCTCGAGGACATGGACCACGCGCGCAAGCGCGGGGCCCGGGTCCTTGCCGAGATCGCCGGCTACGGCGCGAGCGCCGACATGTACCACTTCACCGCGCCGCAGCCGGAGGGCAAGGGCGCGGCCCGGGCGATGCGTCAGGCGCTGGATTCGAGCCGGGTCGACCCGAAGCAGGTCGGCTACGTCAACGCCCACGGCACGTCGACCAAGCTCGGCGATGTGGCCGAGACCAAGGCGATCAAGTCGGTCTTTGGCGACCACGCGTACGAGCTCGCGGTCAGCTCCACCAAGTCGGTGCACGGCCACCTTCTCGGCGCTGCCGGGGCGATCGAGGCCGCGGCCTGCGTGCTCGCGCTCGAGCGCGGACTGCTCCCGCCGACCATCAACCTCGACGACCCCGACCCGGACTGCGATCTCGACTACGTGCCCAACAAGGCGCGCAAGGCAGAGGTCGAGGTCGCGATCTCGAACTCGTTCGGGTTCGGCGGCCACAACGCGACCCTCGTCATCAAGAAAGCCCCCGCGGGCGGGAACTAGGAGTAAGGGAATGGCAAGCCAGCTCGACTTCAAGGAACTGCAGGAGCTCTCGGCCGAGATCCTCGGTATCGACCCCGGCCAGGTGCAGATGGACAAGAGCTTTCAGCGCGACCTGGCCGCAGACTCGCTCGACCTGGTCGAGCTGATCGCGGCGATCGAGGACAAGTACGACGTCGAGCTGCCCGACGAGGAGCTCGAGAAGATGAAGGTCATCGCCGACCTGTGGAAGTACCTGGAGCAGAAGACCGCCGAGCGGCTGGAGGCCTAGCGGCGATGGCGATCACCACCAGCTACCGCACACGCTCGGACGCGGTGCCGCTCCGCTCCTTCAAGGCCAAAGGCCGGCAGTCGGCGATCGCCGGCATCGGCGTCTACGCGCCGGACAAGGTGCTGTCCAACTTCGACCTCGAGAAGATGATGGACACCTCGGACAAGTGGATCACCGAGCGCACTGGAATCCACCGCCGGCACATCGCCGAGCCGGGAACGACCACGTTCGAGCTCGCGACCAACGCCGCCCGCGCCGCCCTCGAGGCCGCCGAGGTGAGTGCCCGCGATCTCGACATGATCCTGGTCGGCACCTCGTCGCCAGACGGACCGTTTCCGTCCGTCGCGTGCCGCGTGCAGAACGAGCTGGACGCGCCAGGCGCGGTGGCGTGGGACACGCTCGCCGCCTGCACGAGCTTCGTCTACGCGCTCTCCATCGCCGACTCCTACATCGCGACCGAGCGTGCCGACAACGTGCTCGTGATCGGCGCCGAGGTCCTCTCCCGCATGCTCGACTACTCGGACCGCGGCACCGCCGTCATCTTCGGCGACGGCGCGGGCGCGGCGGTGGTGCGCCCAGCGCCCAAGGGCGCCGGCTTCCTGAGCTGGTGCCTGGGCTCCGACGGTCGCGGTTACGCCCAGGTCACGTGCGGCAACATCGAGAAGGGCGCATACGCGAACAAAGACACGACGCCGTTCATCGACATGGTCGGGCCCGACGTCTTCAAGTTCGCGGTCGACATCTTCATCCGCCAGGCGACCGAGGTCTGCAACACGGCGGGCGTGGGCCTGGACGAGATCGACCTGTGGGTCCCGCACCAGGCGAACTTCCGCATCATCGACGCCGCCGCGCGCCGCATCGGCCTGCCCATCGAGCGCGTGGCGGTCAACATCGACGAGTACGGCAACACCTCGAGCGCTTCGATCCCGCTGGCCCTGGAGGAGGCGGTGCGCAAAGGCCGCGTCAAGTCGGGCGACCACGTGCTGCTCGCGGGCTTTGGTTCTGGACTGACCTGGGGCGCCACGCTCCTGCAGTGGGCGTAGCGCGCATGACCTGGTGATCGACCTATCGGGCCCGATCGCGCTTCTCTTCCCCGGGCAGGGGGTGCAGAAGCCGGGGATGGGCAAGAGCCTCTACGACCGCTACCCCGCCGCGCGACGGGTGTTCGAGCGCGCCGAGGAGGTGCTCGAGATGCCCGTGCGCAAGCTCTGCTTCGAGGGCCCGCTCGAGGAGCTGAACCGGACCGACGTGATCCAGCCGTGCGTGATGACGGTCTGCTGGGCCGCGTACGAGGTCTGGCGCGAGAGCTACGGCCTCGAGAACGTCAGCGTCACCGCCGGCCACAGTCTCGGCGAGATCGCCTCGCTCGCGGCCGCCGGCTCCATCTCCTGGGAGACCGCGCTGCTGCTCGTCAAGGAGCGTGGCCGCGTCATGGCGCGGGCCGCCGGCGAGCACGTAGGGATGATCGCCATCGTCGGCCTCGACGAGGCGAAGGTCGAGGAGATCCGGGTCGACGCTTCGCGGCGCGGCCGGCTGTGGATCGCCAACCGCAACGCCGACGTCCAGTTCGTGCTCTCGGGTGAGATGCCCGCGGTGCAGGAGGCGGAGCGCCTCGCCACCGCGGCGGGCGCGCGACGTGCGCTCATCCTCACCATCCCGCTGGCCGCGCACACCCCGCTGATGGAGGCCGCCGCGACCGCGTTTCGCAACGCCGTCGACCGTCTGCAGCTCAAGGCGCCGTCGATCCCGATCCTGGCCAACGCATCAGGGGAAGCGCTCCGCACCGTGGCCGCGCTGCGCGAGGAGCTGCGCCTGCAGATGCTGCGCCAGGTCGACTGGGCGCGGACGATGGTGGCGATGCGGGCGATGAAGGTGCGCACGGTGGTCGAGCTGGGTCCGGGCCGGGTCCTGGCAAGCCTGGCTGCCAAGCACATCCCGGGAGTCGACACCTGGAACGCAGAGGAGCTGTTCGTGGACTTCGCAGGACCGGCCACGACGGCCTAAGGTGGCAGACCTCGACGGCAAGACCGCGCTCGTCACGGGCGGCGGCAAGGGCATCGGCCGCGCCATCAGCCAGACCCTGGCGGGTATGGGCGCAAAGGTGGTCGTGAACTACCGGTCGGACGCGGCCGCGGCCGAGGAGACCGCTAACGCGCTGCCCAACGCGACCGCGCACAAAGCCGACGTCGGCGATCCCGCCCAGGTGGAGGCGATGGTCAAGGCCATCGGTCGTGTCGACGTGCTCGTCAACAACGCCGGGGCGGTGCGCGACAAGCTGCTCATCCAGATGTCGCCGGCGGACTGGGAGGATCTCATCCGCACCGACCTGCTCTCGGCCTTCGCCACGACCAAGGCTGCCATCATGAGCGGCATGATGCGCGCGCGTTGGGGCCGCATCGTGAACATCTCGTCCATCGTCGGCATCACGGGCAACGCCGGTCAGACGAACTACGCGGCGGCGAAGGCGGGGCTGATCGGATTCACAAAATCGGTGGCCCGCGAGTACGGGTCGCGCAACATCACGTGCAACGCGGTCGCGCCAGGCTACGTGCGCACCGAGCTGACGACGGGTTCGCTGACCGACGAGATGGTGGCGGAGCTCGTGAAGATGACGCCGATCAGGCGCGAGGCCACCGCCGAAGAGGTGGCGGCGACGGTGGCGTTCCTCTGCTCCGAGAAGGCGGGCTTCATCACCGGCCAGGTGATCGCCGTTGATGGAGGGCTCTCCCTGTGAGCCTCCGCTCCCGGAAGCTCCTCGCATCTTCGCGTCCTATACGGCCGGGCGCCTGCGGCGCTGAAGCCCGCGTCAAGGGGCCCGGCGCTCACTCGTCACGCATCTACCGATGCGCTCCTCGTCGCGCCACCCTTTCCTTGGCTCCGGCCGTCTATGCCGCGAACCTGCGTCGGATCTCCGGGAACGGAGGCTCCTGATGGCGATCCTCGAACAGCACCAGAAGGAGGTCGCGATCCAGGGCGACGACCTGCCCGAGATCCTGCTGCCCACCAACTGCCCGGGGTGCGGCATCGGGCTCGAGCTCCAGGAGCTGCGCGCACACAACTACGTCTGCACGAACTGCGGCCATCACTTCCGCCTCGGCGCCGACGTGTGGATCCCGCTCATCGCCGACGCCGGCTCGTGGGAAGAGCGGTGGACAGACGTCCGCTCCCACGACCTCCTCAACTGGACGGTGCCGAAGCGCTACCAGGAGATGGTCGAGGAGCTGCTGTCCGAGGGCCTCAACGAGGCCGTGCGCACGGGCACGTGCACGCTGGACGGCCATCCGATCTGGCTCGCCGCCTTTGACTTCGGCTTCGTCGGCGGCACCCTGTCTATCGTCGCCGGGGAAAGGCTTGCCCGCGGCATGGAGCAGGCCGCGTCGTCGGGCACGCCGTACGTGCTCGTCTCCGCGTCAGGCGGCGCGCGCATGCAGGAGGGGGTGCTCGCCCTGATGCAGCTGGCCAAGGTGAACGCCGCCGTGGGCAGGCTCCACGACTCTGGCGTGCCCTACTTCTCCGTCCTCACCGACCCGACGTTCGGCGGCACGGCGGCGTCGCTGGCGCTGATGGGCGACATCAACATCGCCGAGCCGGGCGCGTCGATCGGTTTCACCGGCCCGCGCGTGATCAAGCAGGCCACGTACGCCGACTTGCCGCCGGGCTTCCAGAGCGCGGAGTTCCAGCTCGCGCACGGGCAGGTCGACATGGTCCTGTCGCGCACCGAGCTGCGGCCGCTGCTCGCGCACCTGCTGGAGATGTATTCGTGAAATCCCCAAAACATCTGGGGATTTTCTGGGGGCCCATGTGAGCGTCTGGGAGATCGTCGAGCTGGCCCGGCACCCGCAGCGGCCCTACTCGCTCGACTACATCCGCCGGCTAGCGCCTGACTTCATCGAGCTGCACGGCGATCGTCTGTCGGCGGACGACCCGGCGCTGGTCGGCGGCGTCGGCACCTGGCATGGCCGGACGACCATCTTTCTCGGCCACCAGAAAGGGCGGAGCATGAAGGAGCGGGTGGCCAGGAACTGGGGGATGATGCACCCCGAGGGCTACCGCAAGGCCCTGCGCCTCGCTCGTCACGCGGCGAAGTTCGGATTCCCGATCGTGTCCCTGATCGACACCCCTGGTGCCTACCCCGGGGCGGGTGCGGAGGAGCGTGGCATCGCGGCCGCGATCGCGGATTCGATCATGCAGTGGTTCCGGATCCCTGTGCCGATCGTCGCCGCGGTTATCGGCGAGGGCGGCAGCGGCGGGGCGCTCGGCATGGGCGTCGCCGACCGCGTGATCATGCTCGAGAACTCGATCTACTCGGTCGCGTCGCCGGAGGCAGCGGCCTCGATCGTGTGGCGGGACAACTCGCGCAAGGTCGAGGCCGCCGAGCAGCTGCAGCTGACCTCGCGCGAGATCATCGCCATGGGCGTTGTCGAAGAGGTCGTGGCCGAGCCGGAAGGAAGCGCCAGCGCCGACTACGATGCCGCGGCTGAAGCGCTCGACGAGGCGCTGTACAGGCACATGAAGCCGCTGTTCGAAGAGACCGCGGCCGACCTCCTGCAGCACCGCTACGACCGCTTCCGCTACATCGACTCCCTGATCCACGCCGAGCCTCACTTCGGACCAAAGATCTAGGTATGAGCGGGAACCCAGAGGTGTTCCCGCGCTGACGCGCGGGAGCCCTGGAAGGACGGCGGCTCCGCCGCAGGCGCTGCTCACCCTCCGGTATAAGGTTTGGCTCTTTTGAATGAGATTCCACGTACGACGACTGGGAGACGCGGATAACAAAGTCGCGGCCGGAGTGAATCCGGCCGCCAATGCGACGTCGGCAGCAGCGAAGGAGCGGTGAGTTGAGGGTAGTCGCCCAGCGCGTCGCTTCAGGCTCGGTCAGCTGGGACGGCGAGGCTGCAACCATCGGCCCCGGCTTTGTGTTGTTGGTGGGAGCAGGTGGCGATGACGACGAAGGCACGGTGCAGAGGCTCGCGGACAAGATCATCGACCTGCGCGTCTTCGCCGACGAGGCCGGGCGCATGAACCTGAGCCTGCCCGACGTCAAGGGCGCGGCCCTGATCGTGTCCCAGTTCACCCTGTTCGCGGACATGAGCAAGGGGCGCAGGCCAAGCTTGCTCAAGGCCGGCGATCCCGGGCGCGCCGAGCAGCTCTACGAGCTGTTCGTGAAGCGGTTTCGGGAGCGCGGAATAGAGACGAAGACCGGGAGCTTTGGAGCCGTCATGCGTGTGTCCATCGAGAACGACGGCCCGGTCACGCTCGTGCTGTCGACCGACGAGTGGGTGACACGTGTCTAGTAGGCGGCCGCTGCTGCCATACGCGGCATTCGTCGCGTTGTCGTTGATCTGGGGCGGGTCCTTCCTGGCCATCAAGGTGACGGTCCAGGACATGAGCCCGACCGCACTCCTGCTCTTTCGTTCGATCTCAGGGTTGGTCGCCCTCGCCCTGATCGTGCTCGCCCTCGGCAAGCCGCTGTTCGGGCCGGGATGGCGCGGGCGGGTGATCGGCTTCGCGATCATGGCCGTCACCAACGCGGTCATTCCGTGGATCTCCATCGGGTGGGGCGAGGAGCGAATCTCGAGCGGCCTGGCAAGCATCCTGAACTCCACGACCACGCTGTGGACGGCGATCCTCATCTTCTGGGTCATGCCGAGCGAGCGCCCGAGCCTGGTCAACTACCTCGGGGTGATCGTCGGATTCGCAGGCGTCGTGGTCCTCGTGTATCCGAGCCTCGCCGCGCACGGCATCTCGGGGGACGTCCTCGGGGCGCTCGCGGTGCTCCTCGCCTCGTTGTCCTATTCGGTGAACGCGATGTACCAGCGGCGAAAGATGCGCAACGTCAGCGTCGTCGAGATCAGCATTGGCCAGCTGGCGGCCGGCGTTGTCTTCGCGATTCCGATCGCCGGCCCGTCGCTTCCGCACATCCACTTCCAGCCTCTCTCTCTGGTGGCCGTAATCGCGCTTGGCGCCGTCGGGACCGGGGTCGCCTATCTCCTCTACTACTACGTGATGAACACACTCGGCGCGGTTCGCGCGGCCGGCGTCACATACGTCGTGCCGGTGACCGCGGTGTTCTGGGGCGCGCTGCTCCTGCACGAGACCGTGAGCGGCACGATCATCGCCGGCATGCTGGTCATCCTCGCGGGCATAGTCCTGGTCAACCTGCGTCGGATGCCGCGCCGGCAGGCCGCGGCCGAAGCCGACTCGGCCGCGGCTTGACCAACTTCCTGGAGGAGCACGCCGAGCAGGTCGGCCGGGCGGCAGCCCGGATCAAGGGCCATGTCCGCCGCACGCCTGCGATGACGACCGACCTCGATCCGGCCCTGCGCCTCAAGCCTGAATGCTTTCAAGTGACCGGCTCGTTCAAGCCGCGCGGCGCCTTCAACGCGATCCTGTCCCTGGTCGCGCGCGGCGCGCGCCCGCCGGGCGTGATCGCCGTCAGCTCGGGCAACCACGCCCAGGCGGTCGCGCTGGCCGCTTCGTCGGTCGGTGTGCCGGCGCTGATCCTGATCCCAGAGGACGCCAACCCGGCCAAGGTCGCCGCGACGCGCGCGCTCGGCGCCGAGGTGATCCAGGAAGGGATCACCTTCGCCAACCGCGAGCAGAGGCTGCGGGAGGTGATGGCTGAGCGCGGGTACGTGCTCGTCCACCCCTTCGACGACTGGGACGTGATCCACGGTCAGGGCACGGTCGCGCGCGAGCTCCTGGAGGACGGGCCGGACCTCGAGGTCGTGGCGGCGCCGCTGGGCGGGGGAGGCCTACTGTCGGGCACGGCGATCGCGGCCAAGCGTCACCGACCGTCGCTCAAGGTCGTCGGGGTCGAGCCGGCGGCCGCGGACGACGGCTACCGGTCGTGGCGGTCGGGCAGCATCCAGACGCTCGGCGCGTCGCCTTCGACGCTCGCCGACGGTGTGCGGACGACCGCGATCGGGAAGCGCAACTTCGAGGTGATGTTCGAGCATGGCCTCGTCGACGAGGTCGTGACGGTCACCGAGGAGGAGATCGCCGCCGCGGTCAAGGTGGCGTGGTCCCGCCTGCACCTGGCCCTGGAGCCGACGGGTGCACTGCCGCTCGCCGCCCATGTGGCCGGCAAGCTGACGGAGGGTCGCAGGACGGGCCTCATCCTCAGCGGCGGCAACGCCAACCTCCAGACGGTGGCTACACTCCTGAAATAGGTGATCCCGGTCAAGGAAGTGATGACGCGGAACGTGATCACGTTTCGCGAAGACACGCCGGTCGACGAGATCGCCACGACGCTGACGTCCAAGCGCATCACCGGCGCGCCCGTGATCGCCAACGAGGGCCACGTCGTCGGCATCGTCTCCGAGACGGACGTCTTCTCGAAGAAGGGCAAGACGGCGCGCGACATCATGAGCCCGCGAGTCATCTCCGTCACCGAGGAAACCGGGATCGACGAGGCGGCGCGGCTGCTGATCGGTGAGCGCATACGCCGCGTCCCCGTGATCCGCGGGGGCAAGATGGTCGGCCTCTTGAGCCGGTCCGACGTCCTCGACTTCTTCGCCAAGACGCGCTGGACCTGCAACGTCTGCGGCTGGTGGGAGAGAAGCCTCGAGCGGCCGCCCAAGTGCTTCTCCTGCTCGAGCACCGACCTTCGCCTGGAGAGGGCTGATCCCGGACATTGAGGGCGCGGCGATCCGCCAGTCGCTGAAAGCCCAGAGCTTCACCGAGTCCGTGATCCGGGAGATGACGCGCCTCAATCTGGCGCTCCACGGGCCGGACAAGGCGGTCAACTTCGCCCAGGGATTCCCCGACTTCGATCCCGACCCGCGCATCCTCGACGCGGCGGCGAAGGCGCTGCGTGGAGGCTTCAACCAGTACGCGACGACGTGGGGCGCGCCCTCGCTCCGGCAGGCGGTCGCGCGCAAATACACAGAGGCTTGGGGACGGACGGTCGACGCGGATGCCCAGGTCACCGTCTCGTGCGGCGCCACGGAGGCGATGATCGCGGCCATGCTCGCGGCGGTCGACCCCGGCGACGAGGTGATCGTCTTCGAGCCGTTCTACGAGAACTATGGCCCCGACTGCGTGATCAGCGGCGCCGTGCCCCGCTACGTGACGCTGCGGCCGCCTGACTGGTCGTTCGACCCCGACCAGCTGCGCGCCGCCTTCACGCCACGGACGCGCGCAATCATCGTCAACACGCCGCACAACCCGAGCGGCAAGGTGTACTCCCGCGAGGAGCTCGCGCTCATCGCCTCGCTGTGCGTCGAGCACGACGCGATCGCGATCACCGACGAGATCTACGAGCACCTCGTGTACCGGGGCAACCACATCAACATGGCGACGCTGCCGGGCATGGCCGAGCGCACGATCACCATCAGCGGCGCGAGCAAGACCTACTCCGTGACGGGCTGGCGCATCGGCTGGCTCATCGCCCCGCCGTCGCTGACCACCGGCATTCGCAAGGTCCACGACTTCCTCACCGTGGGCGCCGCGCATCCGCTGCAGGTGGCGATCGCGCAGGCGCTCGAGCTTCCCCCGTCCTTTTATGTGGAGCTGCTCGGCGACTACCAGGAGCGGCGCGACGCGATCGTCTCCGGGCTGAGCGAGTGCGGCTTCGAAGTGGCCGCGCCCGACGGCGCCTACTACGTGATGGCGGGCATCTCCGCCTTCGGCGCGGAGGACGACGTCGCGTTCGCCCGCCGCCTGATCGAGGAGGTGGCGGTGGCGACGGTGCCGGCCTCGAGCTTCTACCACGACCCCGAGCTCGGTCGGGGGCACATTCGCTTCAGCTTCCCAAAGAAGATCGAGACCATCGAGCGAGGGCTGGAGGCGCTGCGCCGCATCAAACCGGCTTAACAGGCTGGGTTCCTTTCGCGCCAGTCCGCGCCTAGCCTCGGCTCATGCGCAAACTCATTCGCTCTCCGCTTACCTGGATGATCGTCGCCGAGTTCGTCGTGGTCGGCGCGCTGCTCGTGCTGGCTTGGAACGCCGTCGGCACGGCGGCGCGGCAGGCGGTCGCGCTCCCCGGCATCGCCACGCCCGAGGCGGCCCCTGAGGACACGTCCCTGGCTGACCTCCCTTCCGCGACAAGCCAGGCGTCTCGCGGCCCGCTGCCCGCTCTCAACCTGAGCCCTGCCTTCTGGCGCGAGCGCCTGGCCGAGTTGAACCGCGACGAGGCGTGGGCGGTAGCCATCCAGTGGCGCGTCATCCACTCGGGAATGGACGCCGCGCGGGCCTACCTCGAGACGGTCGTCCTCCCGGCGATCCGGCGGGCGGAGGTTGGTCTGAGCTAGCCCCGCTCCGACTGCATCGTGACGTTGCCGTTCAGGGTGGCGCCGTCCTCGACGGTCAGGCGCCCCACCTTGACGTCACCGTTGAGGCGGCCGGAGCCCCCGAGGGTCAGCCGCTTGCGGGCGGTGACGTTGCCGGTGACCTGGCCGCGGACGGCGATGTTGGCGCCCTCGACGGCCGCCTGGATGGTGGCGCCGGAGTCGATGGTCACGTCGCCGCTGGCTTTGAGGTCGCCCTCGACGTTACCGGCGATCCGCAGGTCGCCCTGGATCTCGAGCCGGCCCTGCAGGATGTCGCGCGGGCCGAGACTGACGACGTTGGCGCCGCCGTTCTGGGTGGTCGAGGCCGGAGCGGCGGTCTTTTCAGCTTGAGCCATTAAGGTCCTCCACTACGTAATGAGGGTGCGAGTGGTTTTCAGGGAGCTAGCATCGTAGCAGCCGTGCCCCAAATCGTCCCCCAAGGTTGAACACCGGCCGTGGCTCTCATGGATCCTGATTCGTCCGACGGGATGGTCGACCATGTGGTCGACTTCTTCGACCGCATCGCTCCGCTCTACGACGCCTGGGCGGGCGGGCAGCACGCGAGGGTCGCGACGCGCCTTGCCGACTTGGCCGCGCCGGTCAAGAACGAGCACGTGCTGGACGTGGGCACGGGCACCGGACTGGTCGCGCACCTGGTCGCGCCGAAGGTCAGTCCAGGCATGGTCCTCGGCATCGACCTGTCGGAGAACATGCTCTCGATCGCCCGGGCGAAGAAGCAGAAGAACGTGCAGTTCGTGGGCATGGCGGCGGAGCACCTCGTCTTCCGGCCGGGGACGTTCGACCTGGTCACGATGGGCGAGGCGCTGACGTATTTCGCCGACCCCAGCGAGGCCCTGGCTGAGGCGCATCGAGTCTTGCGGCCGGGCGGCCGGCTGGCGGCCTCGTGTCAGCGCCGCAGCCTCAACACCCGGGCCCAGGAGCTCTTCTTCCAGGGCCTCACGCCGCTCGCTCGCCGCCACTACCTGAGCCTTCCCCGCTACAGCTCGGAGCGCTCGAGGTTCGGCGAGCCGGACGTGCTGCCGAAGATCCTGGCCGGGGCGGGATTCGAGGTCGAGAGGTTGACCGACATGGTGACGGGCGGGCGCGCGCGCGACGCGCGCGAGTGGACGGAGCTGATGGCCGGCGCCGGACCGCGGCCCTACACGCTCATCCGGGCCCTAGGCCCGCGCTATCGGGACGAGCTGGAGGCCGAGGTCGAGGCGGCGATGGCCAGCCTCGGCGATCCGGACGACGCGTTCAGGTACCACCACTCGTACGTGCTGGTGCTAGCGACCAGGCGATGACCGCCGCCGCGAGCGCGCACAGCGCCGCGGCGATCAGGAAGATCTCCCGGTACTCCTGCAGGAAGGCCGCGGCCACGAGCTGCTCCAGGTGCTTCACGCGGTCACGCAGGTCGGGGTCGGTGAGCACCGGCGTGCCGAGGATCTGGTGGAACCGGTAGAGGCCGAACGCCGTCAGCGCCGACAGGCCCACGAGCATGCCCATCGTTCGCGCCAGGACGACAAGGCTGGTGGCGAGGCCGTGGCTCTCGCCGCGCGTCAGCGCGAGCACGCCGGCGGTCAGCGGCGCGATCACCAGGCCGAACCCGACGCCGCAGAGCGCGAGCGCGACGTCAGCCTGCCGGATCGGGCCGGCGTGGATCGTCAGCTCATTCGCGCTCCAGGTGGACATCTGGACAAAGGCCAGCGCAGAAAGCACGACGCCGGCGGCGGCCGTGATGCGGTTGCCTACCCGCGCTCCCAGCAATCCGCCCGCCACCGCACCGACGGGCACGCCGATCAGAAACTGGGTCAGCAGCAGACCGGAGTCGAGGGCTTCGAGGTCGAAGACGAGCCGGCCGAGGATGGGGACGTCGACCAGGGTCACGATCAGCGCTGCGCCGACCAGGACGTTGGCCGCGGTGACGCCGGCGAACGCCCTGCTGCGTAAAAGCTCGCGCGGGATCAAAGGCTCTAGCTGCCGCACCTGGCGCCACGCGTACGCGCCCAGCAGGATCATCGCCACCAGTCCCGCCGGCGGGAAGAGCGCGTTGAGCGCGCGGTGCTCGGGGTCGTCGGGGTAGAGGCCGAGGACAAGCGCGCCCAGCCCGGCCCCGAGGAGAGCGGCGCTCGGCCAATCGACCGTCGACCGCCCGCCGGGAGCTGAAGCGAGCTCGCCCGCGCGGCCGGCGGTCGCGAGCACCAGGCCCAGGCCGCAGAGAGCGGCAAGCGGGACGTTCAGCCAGAACACGAAGCGCCACCCACCCGCCCCTGCCGAGGCCGCGGCAAGGGTCGCGCCGTAGATCGGGCCGAGCACGCTGCCCGCCTCCTGCAGCCCCGCGACCGAGCCCAGCGCGACCGTGCGCGCCCGGTCGCGATAGAGATCCGCGGCGAGCGCGAGCGCGAGCGGTACCATGCCGCCCCCACCGATGCCCTGGACGAAGCGCCCGGCCACCATCCACGGCAGCCCGGCAAAGGTCCACAGGCCCGAGGTCGCGGTGATGACCGAACCGAGAGCGAAGGCTCCGAGGCACGCCAGGTAGACGGGGATGCGGCCACGCACATCCGAGTAGGCGCCGAGGAGGGGCATCGCCACCACGTAGCCGGCGAGGAAGCCGGTGACGATCGGCGTCGCCTGCTCGAAGTTCTCGATCGTCACGCCCACGTCGCCGGTCATCGCCGGCAGGAGGGTCACGACGACGTACGCGTCCAGCGCCGCCACGAAGAGGCCCGCGCCGGCCAATCCGACCAGCGCGCGCCGGAAGGTCACTGAGAAGGCGACGGGGACGCGATGCTCACCGCGGCGTTGAAGCTGGAGATGTCGACCTCGATCGCGGCTTGAGCGCCCGCGTCGCCGAAGGCGCCGGCGAGCACCGCCTTGGGGATCAGGTGGTCGGAGCTCCGGACCCAGACGTCGGCGGCAACGGGTCCGCTCGAGTTGAGCGCGGCGAGAAGGCCGCGCACCTGCTCTGGCGTGTAGAGCGTCGACACGTGGTCGACGGTCACGCCGTCGAGCTGCTCGCTGGCGACGTACTTCTTGGCGGTGCCGGCGGGGATCACGGCGGGAAAGCCGGTGGTCGGGTCGAAGAGCTTCGCCATGTTGGGAAACGCCTCCGCCTCGGGGCCGGTGATCTCGCGCATCGGCGTGAAAGGGATGTGTTCGTAAACGTGGCCGCCGACGATGAGGATCTGGAGTTTGAACGACACGTCCTGCTGCTTGACGGTGTAGGTCGTGTCGCTGTCATTTGGCATGCGAACGGCAGTCTTCGCGCTCACGAGCGTGAAGCCCTGGATGGAGATCGTTCCCTTTGTCAGCTTGAGGGTTGCGCTCACGGTCTGAAGTTGGGCCATCGCATTCGCGCTCTCGCGCAGGATCTTGTTCGCATCGCCCGCGGGCTGGCTGCCCGAGCAGGCGACGATGGCCATCAGCGCAAGGGCGGGGACGACCGCGAGGTTGCCTCTCATTCGCGCGCCCGGACGATGATGCGGACCGGCCGATCGTAGAAGAGGTACTCCCAGGCCCAGTTGATGAGGACCACGAGCCGGCTGCGGAAGCTGATCACGTTGATCAGGTGCACCGTCAGCCAGATGACCCAGCCGATGAAGCCGGAGAAATGGAGCCCCCGGATCTGGGCGACGGCCGAGTTGCGTCCGATGGTGGCCATGATGCCGGGGTCTTTGTAGCGGAAGGCACTGGCTCCGCCGGTGCCCGCCAGGCCTTTGATCGACTCCGCCACGTGCCGGCCTGCCTGCATGGCGACAGGGATCAGCATCGGCAGGCGCGCGTGTCCGTTCTCGGCGCCGGCGAGGTCGCCGATCACGAACACGACCGGGTGGCCGGGCACCTGCAGAGTCGGGTCGACCTTGATCCGGTCCTGGCGCACGAGCTGCGCGCCTGTCGCCTTGCCCACGGCCGAGGCCTTGACACCCGCCGTCCAGATCACCATCCCCGCCGGGAACTCTTCGCCGCCCTCCAGCTTCACGCTGCTTTGCGTGACCGCCTCCACCTTGGCGTTCAGCATCACCTCGATCCCCTTGTGCTCGAGCGAGCGGAGGGCCGCCGCGCGCAGCGAGGGCACGAATGCTCCGAGTACATATGGCGCCGCCTCTATAAGCACCACCCGGACCTCGTTTGTGTCCAGGTCCTTGTAGTCCTTGCGGAGGACGAGGCGGATCAGCTCCGAGACGGCACCCGCCATCTCCACCCCGGTCGGGCCGCCGCCGACGATGACAAAGGTCAGCAGCATTCGCCGCCGCCCGGGGTCGTCGGTCCAGCGCGACGCCTCGAACTGGGCAAGGATCCGGTTGCGCACGGCCAGGCCCTCGTCCAGGTCCTTGAGGCCGATGGTGTGGGCGGCGAGCGATGGGTTGCCGAAGTAGTCGCTCTGGGCGCCGGTGGCCAGGACGAGGTAGTCGTAGGGGATCGGGCCGTGATCGGTGAGCAGGCGGCGGCCGTCGAGGTCGACGCCGGTGATCGACGCCTGGAGGAAGTCGGCGTTGCGAAGCGGGCGGATGAGCTGACGCACCGGGCGCGCGATCTCACCGGGGTCGAGCAGCGCCGACGCAACCTGGTAGAGCAGCGGCGTGAAGAGGTGGTAGTTGTTGCGGTCGACGAGCAGGACGTCGACGAGCGCGTGCTTCAGAGCTCGCGCGCACGTGAGACCGCCGAAGCCCGCGCCCGCGATGACTACACGCGGACGCATCGAGGCCTCATGTCGGGACGTTGCGCTGTCCCTTCTGCGGCGGGTAGCGGCCCCCTCCGGAGCCGCGGCGGCGGTTGGCCATGGTCTCCAGTGCGCCCTTGCCCCCGGTAGCGTCGACGAGCGACTTCGGCAGCTTCTGCTTCTTCTTGACCACGGGCTCGAAGAGGTCGCCCAGCTTCTCGACCCTCTTGAGGACCTGGTCGGAGTCGAAGACGAGGAGGTCAGGATCCTTCTTCTTGAAGCACTTCTCGACCTCGTCCCACGACACGGGCGTGGACACCGTCGCACGCTTGCGGGCGCGCAGCGAGTAGACATTCACCGTCGTCTTGTACTGATCGTTCTGGCTCCAGTCGATGAGCACCTTGCCGCCGCGCAGCTCCTTCAGCTGCTTGTGGACGGCAAGGTCCGGATACTTCTCTTCGAACAGCTGCGCCAGGCCCTTGGACACGACCTTCGTCTGGGTGTAGTCGACCTTTGTGTTCAGGGGCACGTAAAGCTGCAGCCCCTTCGATCCCGACGTCTTGGCGCAGCACTCGAGACCGTGCTGCGCGAAGAGGTCGCGGAGCATCAGGCCGATCCGGCAGCACTCGACGATCGTCGCCGGAGGGCCGGGGTCGAGGTCGAACACCAGCGACCGCGGCTCCGCGAGCGCGTCCGCGTAGGAGAGCGACGTGTGCATCTCCAGGGTGGCGAGGTTGGCAAGCCACACGAGCGTGGGCAGGTCCTGACAGAGGCAGTAGTACATGTCGCGGTTGTTGCCACCGCTCCACACCGTGGCCGTCTGCACCCATGGCGGACGGTGCTTCGGGCAGTTCTTCTCGTAGAAGAACTCGCCGTACACCCCGTTGGGGTAGCGCTTGAGCGTCAGCGGGTGGTCGCGGGTGTGAGGCAGCAGCGTGGGCGCGATGCGCGTGTAGTAGTCGATGACCTGCGCCTTGGTGAACCCAACGTCCGGATAGAGGACCTTATCCAGGTTCGAGAGCTTCAGGGTCCGGCCCTCGATCTGGACCTCGACCGATGTTTCCTTAGCCACCTTCGCGGATCACCTCCCGCGCCGGCTTGTCGATGCGGAAGCCTTTGAACGCCGGCGCCCGCAGCTGGCCGCCGCGCGTCCACTCGACGAACTCGAACTCGGCGACCACCTCGGGCCTGACGAAATGCGCTCCTCGCGGCGACGACGCGCCGGCCTCGAACGGGCTCTTGTCGACGGCGAGCTTCTTCAGCCTGGCGTTGAGCTTGTCCAGCGTCGTGTCCGTGAAGCCCGTGCCCACCTTGCCGGCGTAGACGAGCTTGCCGTCCTTGTAGTAGCCGACGAGCAGAGCGCCCGGGTAGCCCCGCCGCTTGCCCTCGCCCTCGAGCCAGCCGCCGATGACCAGCTCCTGGCGGTTCTTGTTCTTGATCTTTTGCCACGAGCCGCTGCGCCGCGCGGGCTCGTACCGGGAGTCGAGGCGCTTGGCCATCACGCCCTCGAGGCCAGCCCTGCGGCTCGCATCCTTCATCGTCGCCCCGCCACCTCTCTCGTAGGGAGGGGTCTGCCACGACGCGTCTGTGAGCTTGAGCTCGGCGAGCGCCTTGCGCCGGTCGGCGTAAGGCCGCTCCATGAGCGAGTGGCCGTCCTTCCAGATGAGGTCGAAGACCATGTAGGTGACGGGCACGTCCTTCATCTTCCGCCGGATCTCGTTCTCCGCCGTCAGGCCCATGCGCTGCTGGATCTCCTCGAAGCTCGGGCGTCCCTTGTCGTCGAGGGCCACGATCTCGCCGTCGAGGATCACCTCGCTGGAGCCGAGCGCGCGGCCCATGGGGTGGACCTCGGGGTAGCGGGCCGTGATGTCCTCACCGGTACGGCTCTGCAGGCGCACACGTCCGCCGTCGACGTAGGCGAGGGCGCGGATGCCATCCCACTTGAACTCGAATCCCCACGCGTCGTCAGGGGTCGGCAGGCGAGCGACGAGCTTGGCCATCATGGGCACGATCCCCGACGGCATCGGTTTCCGGTCTGGATCCTGGGGTGGATCCATGCGATGGATCATCCAGTCGTTGCCGCGCGTCTGGAAGAGCACGTACCGCCCCTGCAGCCGCTTGCCCTTGAGGTCGACCATCACCTCGCGGTTGGACCACTTGACCGGCTCGTATGTGCCTTCGTCCCAGATCTTCACCGTCCCGCCGCCGTACTCGCCCTTCGGGATCTCGCCCGCGAACTTGAAGTACTCGAGCGGGTGGTCCTCGACGTGGACCGCGAGGTGGTTCTTCTTCGGGTCGGGCGGGATGCCTTTGGGCACCGCCCAGGACACGCCGACGCCGTCCTTCTCCAGGCGAAAGTCCCAGTGCAGACGCCGGGCGTGGTGCTCCTGGACGACAAACCGAAGCGCCCGGGCCGCTTTCTTGGGCACCCGGGCGCCTGGTTCCGGTGTCTTTTTGAAGTCTCGCTTGGCCTCGTACTCGGCGAGCTTCTTCGTCGGCATCTAGAAGTAGGTTAGGCCACGGCCGCCTCCTGCTCCTGAAGCGCGCTCACGGCCTCTCGCGGCCCGCGCACCCACACAGACGCGACGGCCGCCGCCACGAGGACTGCCATTGGCAGGACCAGCGTTGGGTGCATGGCGTCGACGAACGCGTGGGTGAAGACGTACTCGGCGATCGCGTGGACCTGGGCCGGAAGGTCCAGGCTCGCCCCGGTCTGGCCGGCGCCCACCTCGAAGCCGCTGTGGGCCGCGTTGCTGAAGCCGTCGACGAACTGCGGGCGGTACTGCGCGGGCAGCTGCCCAGAGGCTTCCACCGCCCGGTCGTGCAGGGCGAGGGCGAGGCGGTTCTGCAGGAAGGCACCCACGACGGCGCTGGCGAGAACGCCGCCCAGCTCCTGGATCGTGTTGATGACGCCGGACGCGACGCCGCCGAGGTGCGCAGGCAGGTCCCGGGTGCCGATGCTGAACACGGGGGTCCAGATGCAGCCCATGCCGAGCCCACTGAGCACCAGCCCAGCGGTGAAGTCCCAGCGGCCGGCGCCCGCGTGGGCCGCCCAGTCGATGTAGCCGGTTCCAGCCGCAAGCGCGAGCAGCCCGGGGATCAGCAGGTACTTGCCATTGATCTTCTGCGCGAGCGCACCGGCAAAGCCCGAGGAGAGGAACATCGCCACGGGCTGGATCGCGAGCGTGACGCCGGCGTCGATGGCGCTCAGCCCGAGCACCGACTGCATGTAGATCGTGAGAGGCAGGTAGATGCCCAGGATGGCGAAGCCCATCGCCGCCATGACGAACGTCATGAGGGTGAAGTTGCGGTCCTTGAAGACGGCGAATGGGAGGAGCGGCTCGGTGGACTGACGCCGCGCCTGGTAGTAGAGGAAGAGCGCCAGCAGCACTGCGCCGGCGGCGATGATCTCGGGGATCGTGATCACGCCCGTCACGACGCCCCAGTCGTAGCGCTGGCCTTCGATCAGGCCGTAGATCACCCCGAGCAGGCCGGCCGTGGCGAGCGCGACGCCGAGGAGGTCGAGCCGGTGGCGGCGGCCAGGGCGCAGGTCCGGGATCAGCAGGAGCGCGAGGGCCAACGTCAGGACGCCGATCGGCAGGTTGACGGTGAAGATCGATCGCCAGCCGAAGTGGGTGACGAGGAAGCCGCCGACGGTCGGGCCGGCGATGACGGCGAGCCCGGCGATGACGCCGTAGACGGCGAATACGCCGCCGCGCTTCTCGACCGGGAAGAGCGACATCATCAGGGGCAGCCCCTGCGGCGCGAGCACCGCCGCGCCAAGACCCTGCAGCGCGCGCGAGACGATGAGCTGCGTGGGGTCCTGCGCGAGGGCGCTCAACGCGGAGGCGACGGTGAAGATCACCACTCCCGCCGCGAAGAGGTTGCGCGGTCCGTAGATGTCACCGAGCCTTGCCGAAGTGATGAGGAGGACGGCGTAGAGGAGGCTGTAGGCGTTCAGCACCCACAGCACCTGGTCGAGGCTGGCGTGCAGGCCGTCGACGAGCGACGGGATGGCGATGTTGACGATCGTCAGGTCGAGCAGGGTCATGAACAGGCCGAGCACGAGCACGCTCAGCGCGGTCATTGGGTGGTTGCGAATGCGGGTCACGGTCATCAACTCCTTTTGAATCAGCTGAATGCGTACGTGGATGCGCGCGCTGGCCTGCGGAAGGCCAGCCAGCCCAGGGCGACGTACCAGCTCTCGATCTCGACCACGAGGACTCGTTCGGTCACGCCCGCGACTCCGGTCTGGATGCCCTGGACGGTCGGTGTGAAGGTTGCGAAGTAGAGGGCTGCTAGGACGAGCGTCGCCGGCCCGGCGGCGATGAGCGCCGTTCCGAAACCACGCCATCCGGGCACTCGACGAAGAAAGAAGCCAGTGACCGGAAACGTCGCGACCGTCGTGAGGGCGAGCGCGAACCCGGCGAAGTGCATCAAGAACGACTGGAAGGTGAAGAGGCCGTCGATGATGCTTCCGAGCCCGGGCAGTGCGAGCAGGGGTGCTAAGACGTGGCGGAAACGCAGGTTGGGCAGGCGCTCGAACGCGCCATACGCGCCCACGACAATCAAGAGCCCGGAGATAACGAAGGCCGAGTTCATGTAGGGCCCGGTCTGTCCCAGCCCGAGTCCGCTGATCGGCTGACTGATCGGCGAGTACGGGGCGACCAGCGTGCCCCAGAGGTTGTAGCCCGGGCTGACGAACCCCAGCCCTAGCCATGCGACCGTCATCAGGACGGGACCGGCCACCGCCGCCAGAGCCGCCCAGCGCGTGATCTGCTCGCTCACTTCGATCTCTCCTTCTCTAACAATGTTAGTTACCTCGGTGGTAAGGTTACGCCTAACGACGTTAGGAATGCAAGCACCACTACACCTTTTAGAGGAGAATTCACGATGTTGAGCCCTGAAGAGGAGAAGCAGCGAAGCGCGCTGACTCGGGAGCGGCTCGTCGTCGCCGCCCTCGAGCTGATCCACGAGGAGGGGCTGGAGGCGCTGTCCATGCGCGCCCTGGCCGACCGGCTTGAGGTCAAGGCGGCCTCCCTGTACTGGCACGTCCGCGATCGCCGCGAGCTGCTCGAGCTTCTGGCCGAGTCGATCCTGGAGGGGGTCGCCCGACCGCGGGCCCGCGCCACGTGGAGGCAAACCGTCCTTGCCCTCACGGATGCGCTGCGCAGCCGCGTCCAGGCGCAAAAGGACGCGAACCGCATCCTCCTCGAGGTGCCTGACGCCCTCGAGCGGAGCGACACGTACGCCGACCTGCGGGCTCAGCTCCAGGCCGCGGGCTTGCCAGCCGCCGAGGCGGCCGACCTTGCCCGCCTGGCCATGGTCTACGTCGTCACCGGCCCGGCCCCGGCCGACCGGCCCGCCGTCGACTCGAGACCAGCCGGGGAGCCGGCCCTCATCGCCATCGACAGCGGCTCACGCGGCGTCGTCTTGCGCGCAGGCGGCCCGGACATGCGCGAGCTGATCCAGATTCCCCACGAGCGCAGCGGCGCCTCGCCCGCCGTGGTCAGTGGGGAAACTGTCGTGGTGCGCCGCCTTCGGGGCGGCGGCCGCGGCGAGATCGAGCTGAATCCGCGCCGGCCATGGAGGTTCAGGCTCCAGGCTCCGACATGGAACACCGTCCTGGATCTGGCGGGTCTAGACGTCCGTGAGATCTGGGTCGACAGCGGGGCGGCGAACATCGAATGCTCCCTGCCCGCCCCGCGAGGCGTGGTGCCGATCCACATCTCGAGCGGTGTGGTCAACGTTGCGGTGCACCGGCCGGAGGACGCTGCGGTGGTCGCCACCGTTCACACCGGTGCGGTGAAGCTGCGCCTCGAAGAGTTCTCGACCAGGGTCGCGGTGTTCGACGTGCACTGGCAGAGCAAGGGCGCGCTCGGAGCGGCCGACCGCTACGAGCTCGACGTGAGCAGCGGCGTGGTCGACTTCAAGCTCGACACCTACGTGCCTCGGATGCGCCCGCCGGCCGCGGCCGAGGCCCTGCCGTCGCCGTCAGGCATGGCGAGGTCGGCGCTGGAGATCCTGCTCGACGGCGTGGAGGTGCGAGCCCGCTCTTAACAGGCTGGGTTCTCACGCGCGTCTGGGATTCCTACTCTCGGTCGAAAAGACCTGGAGGCGAACATGCTCTTTCTCGCGGGGGACCCCGACATCACGCCCATCACCAACCTGATCCAGACCTGGATCCACATCGGCCAGGCGCTCGTCGGCTCGATCGGCGCGCTGGCTTTTATCTTCGCGTTCATCTGGAAGATCACGGCGGTGGAGTCGAAGTCCGCCCTCGCCGCCAAGCAGTGGATCCAGCGCATCGTCGTCGGCACCATCGGGGTCGAGGTCGCGAGCTCGCTCGTCGGCATCCTCACCAGCTCGGTCCCGACCCGCTAGGCAACCGCGCAGATGGACCTGGCGTGGCTCAAGGCCCTCTACGAAGAGCTCGGCCGGATCGAGGGCTACCTCTACACGATCGTCCACCCCAACCTGGTCGTGGCCAAGATCCTGGACGACAGCGTCGGTCTCCTCCTGAACGTGTGGTTCAAGTTCATCCTCAGCACCACCGACTTCGAGACCGGCGGCGACTTCGTGACCAGCGCGACGATCCAGCGCTTCGAACCGAAGGTGCAGCTCATCGCCAACGCCGCGCTGGTGCTCGTGGCGCTCTGGGCGTCGTACCGGATCATGTGGGGGCACAGCCTGTTCACGCAGTACACCGCGCGCACTCTTCTGCCGCGCCTGTTCATGGCCGCCGTGCTCATCAACTTCGCCATGCCGCTCTTCCAGATGATGGTGACGGCGACCAACACCGTCAGCCACTCGGTGCAGACCCTTGCCGTGACCGACGACCTGTCCATGTTCGTCGCTGCCATGAAGCGGGGCGATCCGAGCACGGGGACGTGGGAGGTGATCACGACTGCCCTCCTGGCCGGCGGCTATGGCGTGCTCGCGCTCGCGTACCTCGTGCGCTACGCGGTCCTGATCGTGCTCGCCGTGACCGCGCCGCTGGCGGCGCTGTTCTTCATGCTGCCCGAGACCAATCACCTGGCGAAGATGTGGACGACCCATTTCACGACCAACCTCTTGATGCAGCCGGCGCAGCTCTTCGTGCTGGCTGTCGGGCTGGCCCTGGAGCGCGACGGCATCAGTCCCGTCCATCACCTCTTCGCGCTCGCGTCCCTGTTGATCGTGTTGAAGGTGCCAGGTGCGATCGGCGGCGCGGAGAAGGCGGCCCACCGCCTGGAGTCGACGGTGCACGGCGCGTTCAAGCAGCTCGTGCACGCGGCGGCCAAGGCGTGATCCGATTTGGGGCCGCGGGCGGCGGTGTGCTCGCGGTCTTTCTGATCGGCGCGACGCAGGTGCCGAGCCATGTCCGCCTGCCAATGGCTACGGTGGTGGTGGGAGCGACGGTGACACAGCCTTTCGGCTGCACGTGGCTCGAGCTCGAGCCGTTCGACCCGGCATGCCCATCGCACCACATCCACACCGGCGTCGACCTGGCAGCGGGCGCAGGGTCTGAGGTCCGCTCGGCGACCGCGGGCGAGGCGCGGACGGGATTCGATCCCGACGGCGCGGGCAACTACGTCGCCGTCCTGGTCGACGCGCACGTGCGCGTCCTCTACTGCCACCTGTCGAGGTTTGCGGTCCAGTCAGGCGATCCAGTCACCGCGGGCGAGCTCATCGGCTTTGTAGGCGCGACTGGCCTCGCCACCGGTCCTCACGTCCACCTCGAGGTCGACGTCGACGGCCGGCCAGTCGACCCCGAGGCGTTTCTCGGCTCTTAACAGGCTGGGTAGGCACCGGCCCTTCGCGCCCCTAGCCTGAAACGCATCTCACGGAGGTGATGCGATGGTCAACAAAGTCTTACTCATCGGCAACCTGGCCGCGGACCCGGACGTCAAGGCGACGCCCAACGGCATGTACGTGGCCAAGATTCGGCTGGCGACGCACTCCTACGCCGGCAAGGACGAGAGCGGCAACCGCAAGGAGCACAGCGAGTTCCACAACGTGGTCGCGTTCGGCAAGCTCGCGGAGTTCGCCGGGCAGTACATGAAGAAGGGCCGGCAGTTCTGGGTCGAAGGCCGGCTGCACACGAGCTCCTGGGAGGACAACGGCCAGAAGCGGTACCGCACCGAGGTGGTCGCCGAGGAGATCAGGTTCACGGGCAACAAGCCGAAGGAGGAAGCGGCCTAACGCAAAGACAGCCCCGGGGTTGCCCACGTAATGTTGTAATCGATGGCCGAGGACGTCGGCGCCTGGTTCGCCTCCCGAGTTCCGTCCAGCTGGTTCACCGGCCCGCCGGACGTGAGCGCGGACGGGGATGAGATCCTCGTCATGGGCACGCTGCCCGACGTGGAGCTCGCCGGAGGCACCGCCTCTGGGGGCCGGGCGGCCGCGCGCCTGGCCCGGATCGACCGCTTCCGGGAGGAGACGCGCGAGGACCGGATCCGGATCGCCCGCGAGGCCGAGCACCACTTCCGGCGCAAGGTCGCGTGGGGCGCCCGGTGCGGCGACCAGGCGAAGGTGTTCACCACGCTGAGCGTCCCGGTCATGACGCGTCTGCGCATGAACGAGCGGTCGATCCTGGACACCCTGGTCGCGGGAGGGGTGGCGCGTAGCCGCAGCGAGGCCCTGGCCTGGTGCGTACGCCTGGTGGGCATGCACCAGGCGGACTGGATCAAGGGGCTTCGCGACGCCCTGGTCAAAGTGGACGAAGTCCGGAGCAAGGGGCCTCTGAACTAACACGCGAGGGTAGGAGTCCTCTTCCGCGCCTAAATCCGCAGTAAGGGGGCTTCCGAACGAGTCATACCCCTCGATACTGTTGGCCACCTTGATCGCCGCCGGGGGACATAAGCACGTCGTGATCATGGGCGCGGGCCCCGCGGGCCTGACCGCCGCCTACGAGCTGCTCAAGCACGATGTGCCGGTCACCGTCGTCGAGAAGGACGCCAGGCAGGTCGGGGGCCTGGCCCGGACGGTCGAGCACCACGGCTACCGGTTCGACATCGGCGGCCACCGCTTCTTCTCCAAGAACGAGGAGGTCGAGTCGCTTTGGACCGAGATCCTCGGCGATGAGATGCTGAACCGCGGCCGGCTGTCGCGCATCTACTACCGCGGCCGGTTCTTCCGCTACCCGATCCAGGCCTTCGACGCACTCTGGAACCTCGGGCCCGTGGAGGCCGTGCGGTGCCTGGGAAGCTACACCAGGGCGCGCCTGACGCCGATCAAGAACCCCAGGACGCTCGAGGAATGGGTCCGCAACCAGTTCGGCTGGCGGCTCTACAGCATCTTCTTCAAGACCTACACCGAAAAGGTTTGGGGGATCAGCACCAGGGAGCTGTCCGCGGACTGGGCGGCGCAGCGGATCAAGAGCCTCGACCTGTGGACGGTCATCCGCACCGCGCTTCTGCCGCGTCGCAAACCGCGCAAGCGCGGCGAGATCGTGACCACCCTGATCGACCGGTTTCGGTACCCGCGCCTGGGTCCCGGGCAGATGTGGGAGCGGGTGGCGGAGATCACCGCCGGCAAGGGACACCCTGTCCTGCTGGGGCTGGCGGTCGCGCGGGTCGAGCACTCGGCCGGCGCGGTCACGTCGGTCGTGACGGCCGGATCGAGCGGTGAGGAGCGGCACCAGGGTACTGATTTCATCTCCAGCATCCCGATCCGCGAGCTCGTCGCGCGCCTCGACCCGCCCGCGCCCGAGCACGTGCGCAAGGCTGCGGACAGTCTCGGCTATCGCGACTTCATCAGCGTCGCGCTGATGATCGACCGGGCGTCGGTCTTCCCCGACAACTGGATCTACATCCACGACCCCACGGTGCGTGTGGGCCGGATTCAGAACTTCAAGAACTGGAGCCCGGACATGGTTCCCGACCACGCCAAGACCTGCCTCGGCCTCGAGTACTTCTGCTTCGAGGGCGACGGCCTGTGGGCGGCGCCGGACGCGGATCTCATCGACCTGGCGAAGAAAGAGCTGGCGCAGCTCGGCATCTGCCAGGCCAGCGAGGTGTTCGACGGAGTCGTCGTGCGCCAGCAGAAGGCCTATCCCGTCTATGACGACGCGTACCAGGTCAACGTCGGCGTGGTCCGCGACTACCTCGCGCGCGAGCTTCCCAACCTGCACCTGGCCGGCCGTAACGGCATGCACAAGTACAACAACCAGGACCACTCGATGATGACCGCGCTGCTCG
This sequence comes from Chloroflexota bacterium, assembly GCA_005889135.1. Taxonomy (GTDB): domain Bacteria; phylum Chloroflexota; class Dormibacteria; order Dormibacterales; family Dormibacteraceae; genus 40CM-4-65-16. Next base: position 40,866 of record VBEK01000143.1, on the reverse strand, counting down.
TGGCACGGCGCATCGCCACCGGCTCGGTGCTCGATCCATGGAAGGTCAACGCCGACGCCGTGTACCACGAGGACGTCAAGGTCGGCGAGCGCGACCTTACGGGGCGTCAGGTCCCGGAGCGGATCCCGGCGAACGTCTAAGCCGCGGTTTTCGGTCGGGCGAAGTTCGCGGCGACGAAGCTCGCGACCGCCAGCACGGCGAACAGGATCGCGTGCTTGTAGTGCGGCCCCGAGGTGGACGACGTCGCGATCTGCAGCACGCCGAGCGCGTAGAGCGCCGCGACGATGATGAACACGACCCCGAGCACCCCCAGCGCGACTGCGACCGGGCTCGACCTGGTCACGGATTGAAATGTAACAAAGCCAGGCCGACTAGGCCGGCGGCGACGCAGTAGAACCCGTACGGGTCGAGCCGGCCCGAGCGGAAGTAGCGGAGCAGGAACCGCGCGCTCGCGTAGGCGGCGATGCCGGACAGCACCGCGGCGGCGAAGTACTCGGCGAGCGGGATGCCGCTCTTGAAGAGCTCAGGCACCTCGACGAGGCCGGCGCCCAGGATGACCGGCGTCGCGAGCAGGAAGGAGAACCTAGCCGCCTCCTGGTGACGCAGGCCCGCAACCAGCCCGCCGCCGATGGTGATGCCCGAGCGCGAGATGCCAGGCACGAACGCCAACGCCTGGCACGCGCCGACGATCGCTGCGGCGAGAAAGCTGATGCGCTCGGCATCGCCGAAATGCGACTCCTGCTCCGCGCGCGACGCTCCCCGCTCGGCCCGGCGCCGCATGATCTCAAAGCCGAGCATCAAGAGCCCGTTGACGATCAGGAAGATCGCCGCCACGTAGGGCGAGGCGAAGAGGCTCTTGATCCTGCTCTCGAGGAAGACCCCGAGCACCGCCGCCGGGATGGTGCCAACGAGCAGCAGCATCGCGAGGCGCTCCGAGTCGTTGCGGATTCGGCCCGCGATCGCGGCCAGAAAAAAGCCGCGGATGATGGCGACCCACTGCGTCCGGTAGAGGACGAGCAGCGCGGTGGCCGTGCCGAGGTGGAGGAGGACGAGGAAGGGCACGAACGATGGGTCGGATTGGCGAAAGCTCCAGTGGAGGAGGCTCGGGACGAGCACCGCATGGCCCAACGAGGAAACCGGGAACAGTTCGCTCGCGCCCTGCAGCAGGCCCATGAACAATGCCTGCGCAAGAGTCAGGGGCGCGGGCCTCGGCTAGAGATTCGGTGCACAGGCGGCAGATCCGCGTTCCCTGACTCTAGGTGCACGGGCTAGATTGTCCGGGAATGACCAGGCTTGCCGCCTTCAACCCCGCCGTCCGGACCCTCGACGAATCGATCGCGCGTGCCAAGGCCGCGGAGAAGCTCGGCTACGAATCGGTGTGGACGACGCAGATGCCCGACGCGCGCGACGCCGCGCTCGTGCTCGCGGCCTACGCCCACGCCACTGCGCGCGTCAAGCTCGGCACCGGCGTGCTGCCGATCTACACGCGCCACCCGACCGCGATGGCGCAGATGGCGGCGACCCTCGACGAGGTCTCCCACGGACGGTTCATCCTTGGCATCGGAATCAGCCACAAGGTCACCGTCGAAGGGATGTGGGGCCTGAAGCTCGAGGACCCGGTCGAGGCGATGCGCGAGTACCTGACCATCGTGCGCACGACGCTTCGCGACGGCGGAGCCGGCTTCGACGGCCGCCACTTCACCGCGCGCAGCGCCTACTCCGGGCCGCACCGGGCCGACCTGCCGATCATGATCTCGGCCCTCAACCCGCGCATGCTGGAGCTCGCGGGCGAGATCGCAGACGGGGTCGTGCTCTGGATGTGCACACCCGCGTACGTGCGCGACGTGGTGGTGCCGACGATCGCCCGGGGGCGGCAGAAGGTGGGCAGGTCGATGGACGGCTTCGAGGTGGTCTCCGCGGTGCCGGTCTGCCTCACAACCGACCGCGCCGCGGCCAACGAAGTCTTCCGCAAGACGGTGGCGCGGTACGCGGGCCTTCCCTACTACCGAAAGATGATGGACGCGAGCGGCCTGAAGGACGAGCTCGACGCCGAGAAGGTCGGCGAGCGCGTGCTGGACGAGCTGGCCGGGATCGGCGACGAGGAGCGGGTGCGCGACGCGGTCCGGCGCTACCGCGAGGCGGGGGTCACGCTGCCCGGCGTCGGTCCGTTCTCAGGGCACGAGGGCGCGAAGGGATTCGAGGCGACGCTGGAGGCCGCGGCCTCCTAAGGGGTCTGATAGTCGCGACTATCGAGGGTTTAGCGCCGCCAACATGCGCGTTAGTCGCGACTATCGAGGGTTTAGCGCCGGCGGCATGCGCGTTAGTCGCGACTATCGAGGGCTTGGCGCCTCCAACATGCCGGTCAGTCGCGGTCTAACCGATCCCCGCGGCGGCGTCGTCCAGGAGCTTGCGCGCGGTCACGAACTCGCGGTGCACGGCGGCGTCCTCGGCGCGCCCAAGCAGCCCGACGACCTCACTCCAGCGCGCCTCGTCGCGCTCGGCGAGACCGGAACGCACCTGGCCGATGGTCTGGGTCGCGAACAGCAGGCCGCCGCCGGGGTTGTCGAGGATCGAGCGCGCAATCTCGAGCTGGGACCGCGCCCACGCGAGGATCTCTTCCCCCGGGTGCGTGTCGAGCGGCTTCGGCCGGCGCACGTCGACGCCCATGCGGGAGCTATTTTCCGGCAACTGCCCGCAGGGGCTCGCCGGTCAGGCGGTAAATCGTCCAGTCGGAGTTCGGCCTGGCCCCCAGCCGCTCGTAGAACTTGATGGCGCTTTCGTTCCAGTCCAGCACCGCCCACTCCATGCGCCCGCACCCGCGCTCGACCGCGATCTGGGCGAGTCGCTCCAGCAGCGCCCGGCCGATGCCGGCGCCGCGGTGCTCCGGCAGGACGAAGAGGTCCTCCAGGTAGATCCCCGGCTGGGCGAGAAACGTCGAGAAGTTGTGAAAGAAGAGAGCGAACCCGACGGCCTTGCCGCCCCCGTCCTCGGCGATCAGCGTCTCCGCGTAGGGCCTGGGCCCGAAGAGCGCGCGGTCGAGCTTCTCCTCGGTCATCGTCACCTCGCGCTCGAGCCGCTCGTACTGGGCCAGGGCGCGGATCAGCTCCGCGATCAGGGGTACGTCTGTAGGCTCGCCGGCGCGGATCCGCAGGGTCATCTTCATCTGGGTCGGTCCTTCAAGCGAAACACAAATCGCATCGCGCTGTGCGTGTCGGAGAAGCTCGCGATCTTGTTGTCGACCAGCCCCGCCGCGAGCCCCGCGCCCATCACTTCGAGCTCGCGAAGCGCGCCGCGTCCGCCTTTCGGCCGGATGACCCAGACGGCGCCGTTGGGCTCGATCCAGGCCTTGACCTCGGCCAGGCGCTCGAGGTCGCGCACTTCTTCCGCACCGACGAAGACCACGTCGCATGGCGTGCGTGGCTTGCGTTTGACGATGTCGGACGTGCGCTGCCGCAGCAGCTTGACGAACCCAGGGTCGTCGAGGTTCACCAACGCGACCTTCGCCCCGGGTTTGACGCCGAGCCGGTCAAGGAGAGGTTTTGTTGTCGTTTCCGCCACGCACAGCTCCGAAGACGATCACGCCCAGCAGCCACCCGGCGTAGGCGCCGGCGATCACCAGGACCACGAGGGGGAGCGGGTTGCCGACCCGGCTCGACAGCAGGCTGCCGAAACCCACCAGGGCCCCGAAGACGACCGCGCCGGCGATGCCGCCCGCGGCCGCGCCGATCAGCGCCGCCGGGGTGACCTTCGGCCTCAGACTTCGACCACCTGCAGGTCTTTCACCGCGCCGATGACTGACCCCGAATAAACGTGGTTGAAGAAGAAACGCGTGCCGGGGTGGCGCCGTCGCAGCTTCCGCGCCGACTCCCAGCTCATGTGGCTGAAGACGTCGCCGGGCCCGGTCGCCTCGACGATCGCGACGTCGGCGTTGTCGACGAGCTTGTCGAGCGGCGCGGTCGGCTCGGTGTCGCCGGAGTAGGCCACCACCTTCCCGTTGACGTGGATGCGGTAACCCGTGCTTCCCATCGTGCCGTGGTCGAGGCGAACCGTCTCGTACTTCACGCCCACTGCCGTGCCCGATGCCTTGGCGGTCACGTACCTGACCTTGAACTGCGGGCGCATGACGCGCTTCCAGTCGGGTCCCCAGCTGACCTCCCACAGCTTCTCCAGGTGCTCCTCCACGCCCGAAGGCCCGACGAAGGTGATTGGCCGGCGATCCACGAAGACGCGGTGCAGCACGAAGGGCGGCAAGCCGAGCGTGTGGTCGCCGTGAAAGTGGGTGAGGAAGACGACCTGGATGTCCCCCGGCTCGACGCCCAGGCGGTGCATGTCCGGCAGCAGCGGCGCACCGCCGTCCAGGAGCACGCGGCCGTCGACCACGACGGCCCCGTTGTAGCGGTCCAGCGAGAAGGCCGCGCCGCTACCCAGGAACGCGAGCTTTACGCGATGGTCACCGCCGGGTTCAGGTACACGTCCTGGATTGCGTGCAGTAATTCGATGCCCTCCTTCATCGGCCGCTGGAATGACTTCCGGCCGCTGATCAGACCCATGCCGCCAGCGCGTTTGTTGATCACGGCGGTGCGGACAGCCTCCTTCAGGTCTGACGCGCCTTTGCTCTCACCCCCCGAGTTGATCAGGCCCGCTCGCCCCATGTAGTTGTTGATCACCTGATAACGGCAGAGGTCGATCGGGTGGTCGCTTGACAGCTTGTCGTAGACCGCAGGCGCCGTCTTGCCGAAACCGATGACCTCGAAGCCGCGGTTGGTGTCCGGCAGCTTCTGCTTGATGATGTCGGCCTCGATCGAGACGCCCAGGTGGTTGGCCTGTCCGGTGAGGTCGGCCGCCGTCTCGTAGCTCTTGCCATCCTTCTTGAAGGCGTTGTTGCGGACGTAGCACCACAGCACGGTCGCCATCCCCAGCTCATGGGCCTCGTGGAAGGCGACCGCGATCTCCTGGATTTGGCGGTCTGACTCCGGGGAGCCGAAGTAGATGGTCGCGCCGACCGCCACCGCGCCCATGTTCCAGGCTTCCTCGACCGTGCCGAACAGGATCTGGTCGTAGTGGTTCGGGTAGGTGAGCAGCTCGTTGTGGTTGAGCTTGCAGATGAAGGGGATCCTGTGCGCGTACCTGCGCGCGACCGAGCCCAGCACGCCGAAGGTCGAGGCCACCGCGTTGCAGCCTCCCTCGATCGCCAGCCGCACGATCTTCTCGCCGTCGAAGTAGATCGGGTTGGCGGCGAACGAGGCCCCGGCCGCGTGCTCGATGCCCTGGTCCACGGGCAGGATCGAGAGGTAGCCGGTGCCGGCCAGCCGCCCGTGGTCGAGGAGCGACTCCAGGCTGCGGAGGACACGGGTGGGCCGGTCGCTGTCCTTCCAGACCCGGTCGACGAAGTCGCCGCCGGGCAGGTGGAGCTCCTCTTTGGGCACCGTCTGGCACCTGTGCTCCAGGAGGTCGCGGGCGTCCCCGCCCAGCGCCTCTTCAATCTTTTCCAACGATCCCCGGGTAACTGTTGCCATCACTGCCTCTTACATATTTGGTTAGCACGTCTCGCCAGTGCTCGAATTACCATCAGTCACTCTATAGTGCGCCGATATGACCCAGCGGGCGAGTGATCTCCTCGGGGAGGTGGCCGACCGCCTTGCCGAGGACGCCACCGAGAGCGGGATCGTGGCCGCGGAGGCCATCCACGCGATCGAGCCGGAGCTCCTCGCCGGCTACAAGGACGGCTCCATCGACGAGCTGGCCAGGATGTCCAGGACCCTCCTCCAGGCGCTCTTCCGCTCCCTCCGCCTGGACGCCAAGATCCCCTGGCCCGAGTACTACACCCAGGCTCGCGACTTCGCCCGCCGCTACGCCGAGCGCGGCGTGCCCCTGGAGTCGCTCATCGAAGGCCTGAACGTCTTCCGCCGGACCGTCGTGGCGCGGGTGACGGAGGAGGTTGGGGACAACCAGTACGCCGACGAGGTGATGCTCCTGGCCCAGAGCCGGGTGGGCGACGTCATCGAGCACATGAACTCAAGCTTCATCCGCGGCTATCTCGACTACACCGAGACCAAGCACCGCGCCCGGCAGACAGAGCTGCACGGCCTGTATCACATCGCCAGCGCGCTCGGCCGCTCGCTGGACGTCAACGAGATCGCCGAGGTCGGCTTGCGCGAGACCTTGAAGGTGCTCGGCCTCCAGGCGGGCGCGGTGTGGGTGCGCGAGGGCGCCCGGCTCAAGCTGGCGAAGACGATCGGGATGCAGCAGGGCGAGGAGGAGGAGTTCTCCCAGACCGGCCGCGACGGGCCGAGCCGGGTCGTCGAGACCTCCTCCGGCCCGGCGGAGTCGCGCGTCGACCGCATCGCCGGCGAGTGGAGCGCCATCCGCGCCGAGCTGCGGACCAAGGGTGTGCTCCTCGGGGCGATGACGGTGGCAACGCGGCTCCCGCGCACCTTTGAGTCGAGCGACCTCGAGTTCGTCGCCGCCGTGGCCGACCAGATCGCCGTCGCGCTCGACCGTGCGCGCCAGCACACCAAGGAGGCCCGGACCGACTATCTCACCGGGCTTGCCAACCGGCCCGAGTTCGAGCGCGCGATCGACCGCGCCGTGGCCTCCGCGGAGAGGCACAAGCGGCGGCTGGCGCTGATGATGATCGACCTCGACAACCTCAAGGAGATCAACGACACCTACGGCCACCACGTCGGCGACGAGGCGATCCGCGTCCTCGCCTCGGAGCTGCAGCGAGCCGTGCGCGCGACCGACACGTGCGGCCGGCTCGGTGGCGACGAGTTCGGCGTCGCCATGCCCGACGCGGACGAGCGCGACGCGCGCGAGGTCGGCCTCCGCGTCCGCGAGGCGCTCGAGCACCTGAACCGGACGTCCAAGCTCCCTGTGCCGGTGGAGTTCAGCATCGGTATCACCGCCTGGCGGCAGGGACTCGACTGGCAGGCGATGTACCAGGCCGCGGACAAGGCGCTGTACGTCGACAAGCGCCGCCGGCATGCCGCCCGCAAGAGGCTGGAGAAGCGAGAGCCTGAGCGAGAGAAGACCCCCACGTCCTGACGGGGAGATTCTCGACGCCTCGTTCTTCGCCCGCGACACGCGCGAGGTCGCGCGCGACCTCCTCGACAAGGTGCTCGTGCGCGAGGTGGACGGACGCGTGCTCTGGGGGCGGCTTGTGGAGGTCGAGGCTTACCTCGGCCCCGACGACCTAGCCGCGCACTCGCGGGGAGGAAGGCGGACGGCGCGGACCGAGGTCATGTTCGGGCCGCCAGGCCACGCGTACGTCTACTTCACTTACGGCATGCACTGGTGCCTCAACTTCGTCACCCGCGAGGCCGGAATGCCCCAGGCCGTGCTGGTGCGCGCGCTGGAGCCCGGCCCTGGGGTTGGTCGGTGCGGCGGGCCTGGACTCCTCACCCGCGCCCTCGGCATCGACGCCGCGCTGAACGGGGCGGCGCTGCTGCCTCCCGACCTCTACGTCGTCGACGACGGGGCGCCGAAGCGCCACGTATACGTCACGGCCCGGGTCGGCGTCGGCGGCACCGGTGTGTGGGAGAAGCGGCTACTGCGCTACGTGGTCGACTCGCCCGCCCTGTCCAGACATCTACGGCCATCGGCCCGGCGAGGGCGCTAGTCGCTTCGCCGACTCCCAGTCGGCACGGACGGGCGCGAACACGTCGAGGACGGTGCAGCCATCGGGCCCAACGACAACGTGGTGCGGCACATGGCTGGGGATCGAGTACGTGTCCCCCGGGCCAAGCTCTCGCACCTCTTCGCCGATGTGAAACGTGAGCGACCCGGTGATGATGAAACCGAGCTGCTCGTTCTCGTGGTGGTGCTCGGGCATGACGAGACCAGGATCCAGGTCCACCACTGCCATCGTCATCCGCTCGCCGTTGACGGCCCGCGCGGTGATGCCGTCGAGGAGCACGTACGGCCTGAGTTCGCCCAGCGCCCGGAAGGTGTTACTCAACTTCGCGATCGATGATCGTGGCCGTTCCCAGTCCCCCGCCGCAGCACATCGTCTCCAGGCCGTAGCGCCCGTCGCGCCGCTCCAGCTCGTGCAGCAGGCGCGTCATCAGGATCGCCCCCGAGGCGCCCAACGGATGGCCCATCGCGATCGCGCCGCCGTTGACGTTGGTCTTCTTCAGGTCGGCGCCCGTCTCCTTCTGCCAGGCGAGCACCACCGACGCGAACGCCTCGTTGACCTCGAACAGGTCGATGCTGTGCAGCTCGAGGCCGGCCCGCTTCAGGACCGCGGCCGTGCCGGGGATCGGCCCCTCGAGCATGAGAACAGGGTCGGTGCCGACGACGGCCTGGGCGCGAATGCGCGCCCGCGGCTTGATGCCGAGCTCCTTCGCCTTGTCGAGCGACATCAGCATCACCGCCGCGGCGCCGTCCGAGATCTGGCTCGAGTTGCCGGCGGTGATCGAGTGCTCGGGGTTGAAGGCCGGGGCGAGCGCGGCGGTCGACTCGTAGGTGGCGTTGCCGCGGATGCCCTCGTCGCGGCTGAAGATCTCGTGCTGCCCGTTCGAGATGTCGACGGGCAGGATCTGGGACGCGAAGTAGCCCATCTCCGTCGCCTCGTGCGCGCGGTGGTGGCTCTCGACGCTGAGCTCGTCCATCTCCCGACGCGAGACCCCGTACTTCCGCGCCATCAGCTCCGCGGAGATGCCCTGCGGCACCAGGTCGTAGAGCTCCATCAGCTCGGGCGGAAACGGCGTGCCGGGCGAGACCGCGTTGGAGCCCATGGGCACGCGGCTCATCGACTCGACACCGCCGGCGATCGTGATGTCGCACACGCCCGACTGGATGAGGTTGGCCGCGAAGTGGATGGCCTGCTGGCTCGAGCCGCACTGGCGGTCGACGGTCGTCGCGGGCGTGGTCACGGGAAAACCCGCGGTCAGCCACGCGTTGCGCCCTATGTTGAGGCTCTGCTCGCCGGCCTGGCCCACGCACCCGAAGACGACGTCCTCGACCTGGTCGGGCTCGATGCCCGCTCGGCGCACGACCTCTTTCAGCACCAGTGAGCCGAGGACCACGGGATGGACCTCGTGGAGCTTGCCGCTGCTCTTTCCGCGCGCGATGGGCGTGCGGACCGCCTCTACGATCACTACCTCTCGCATGCGTTCGGTGCCTCCTCTAACGACTCCGACATCACTGTGTCAAGCCACCAGGATTTGCCTGGCGATTCGATTTTTTTCTTTGTTGACGTGTTCTTTGGCCCCTGTTAACTTTCGCGACGCCCCAAGCGGCTGAGTACGGTAAACCTGAGGATACCGAACGTCGAGTAGGTGGAAGGTCCGGGGCAACCCGGGATGGAAACCGAAAAACGCATAGGGGACTTCAGGGTAAACAGGAAGGTCTCTTGGGGCATTACTTTTCCCCAGAACCTCCACACGGCGGGCTCAGTTCGAAAGCCCCCGTTCGCCGGCCTTTGCGCAAGCTTTGTCCACAGCCCGGGCGTCGAAATCTGCACCCTTTGTCCGCAGCCTCCTGACGCCGTCCGCCAGCCGCGCCACCGGCTCGGGATCCTCGTAGCGAAGCCACCGATAGGCGTCCGGCCGCGCCGCGCCGGGATGGACCGAGAGGTAGGCGTCGACCACGACCTCTTCCACTTCCTTTAACAATCCCGAGCCGACGAGGTCGTCGAAGTCACGCCCGGCCATCCAGTCCAGGAGGCGGGCCAGACGCGAGGCGGGGCTCAGGCTTGGCGCGGGCTTTCGAGGCGGGCCGGCAGGTCGAGGACGCTCGCCCGCAGGGTGCAGATGAACGGCAGGTTGCGGTAGAGCTCGCGGTAGTCGAGGCCGTAGCCGACGACGTAGTCGTTCGGGATCTGGAAGCCCACGTACTTGAGCGGGATCTTGACAAGGCGGCGCAGTGGGCGGTCGAGCAGGGTCGCGACCTCGAGGGACGCCGGCTGGCGGCGCCGGAGCTCGCCGAGGACGTAGTCGACGGTGAAGCCGGTGTTGATGATGTCCTCGACCAGGAGTACGTGCCGGCCCTCGATCGGGTAGTCGATGTCGCGCACGATGCGGACGCGGTCTTGCGGAAGCGCGCCGGCGAAGCGCTGCAGGTCCACGTAATCGAGGACGAAGGGGACCTTGATCTGCCGCGCCAGGTCGGCGAGGAAGAAGGTGACGCCCTTGAGCACGCCGACCACGACCAGGGACTGGCCGCGGTAGTCGCGCGAGATCTTGCGCCCGAGCGAGCGTATACGTGTCTCCAGCTCGACGGGTGAGATGAGGATCTCGCCGATGTCCTCCTTGCGGAGGTCGATGACCTCCAGCGCGCCGTAGCCGGCCTTGGCCAGCAGCTGCTGGTAGTCCTTGCGGTAAAGCAGGCGGACATTGAGCTCGGGGTACAGCTCGCGCACCAGCCGCAGCTTGCGGTTCTTGGGCGTGACGAGCGACTGCTTCATCGTCGTCAGCTCGATGTAGAGGTCGTGCTCGGGGAGGTAGAAGTCGGGCGTGAACATCTCGGCCACGCGCATGGCCTCCCATGCGATCGGGAACGAGACCGGCTCGTACTGCCAGCGAATGCGGTAGTAGTCGAGGAAGCGCGCGAACTCCTGCTCGGACGGATGCGCAAACTCGACGCGGGAGTGAGCCGGTCCGGTTCGCCGGACCAGGCGCGACCGCTGGCGGACGGGGCGGCGCCATTTTTGCGGGACTGTGGAGGAGACGGACGACGCCAAGGAAACGATGGTGATTGTACTCTCGGGGTCGGGGACGTCCGGATGAGCACACCCGCGCAGCGGATGGTGGCCGAGCAGCTGCGCCCGCACGGCGTCACCGACGAGCGCGTGCTGCAGGCGATGGCGTCGGTGCCCCGCGAAGAGTTCCTCTCGCCGCGGATGCGCCGCCACGCCTATGAAGACCGCGCCCTCGCCATCGATTGCGGCCAGACGATCTCCCAGCCGCTGGTCGTCGCGCTGATGGTTCAGGCGGCCGCTCCACAGCCCGACGACGTCGCGCTCGAGGTCGGCACCGGTTCGGGATACGCGGCCGCGGTATTGAGCCGGATGTGCCGCCTCGTCGTCACCGTCGAGCGCGAGCCCGCACTGGCGGAGCACGCGTCGGAGACGCTTCGCCGTCTCGGTTACGACAACGTCGAGGTGGCGGTCGGCGACGGCAGCCTCGGCTGGCCGGCCGGCGCGCCTTACGCGGTGATCCTCGTCGCCGCCGCGGCGCGGGGCGTGCCGCAGCCGCTCGTCGACCAGCTGGCGGACGGCGGGAGGCTGGTCATCCCGGTCGCGTTCTCCGCCGAGGAGCCGCAGGACCTGCGCCTGTACACGCGCGCCGGCGCCGAGGTGAGCTACCGCTCGATGTTCCCGGTGCTGTTCGTCCCTCTGCGCCCCGGCTAAGGCGAGGGCGAGGCCTTCGGCGAGGGACTGGGTGAGGGCGTCGGCGACGTGGTGCCACCCGTGATGGCCTGCAGCTGCTGCAGGATCTGGCCGACCTTGGCCATCTCGGTCGAGAACGTCGTCAGGTCGCCGCGCTTCAGCGCGTTGTAGGCCGCCTGGTAGTGCTCGTTCGCCTGCGCGATCAGGCCCTGGATCTGGGCCACCTGCTGCGGCGTGTAGGTCGTTACCGGCGGCTGGTTGGTCGGTGGCGCGGCCCCTCCCACCAGCTGCTGGATCGCCTGGTCGAGGTTGGTCGCGTAGGCGACCGTGTCCTGGTCGACGAGGATGATGCGCTTCAGCTCGGGGAGGCTCGCCGTTTGCTTGGCGCGCAGGTAGACGGGCTCGAAGTAGAGGAAGGAGTTGCCGATCGGCACGACCAGGAGGTTGCCCTGCTGCACCTCCGACCCGGCCTGGTCGAAGAGCGTGAAGTCGCTAGAGATCTGAGTGTTGGCGTTGATCCGGTTGGCCACCTGCTGCGGGCCGAAGATCGTCTTGTCCTTGGGCAACACGTAGGCGGTGTACTGGCCGTAGTGGGTGCCGTCGCTGCGCGCCGCGAGCCAGGAGACCAGGTTGCTCTTGTTCAGCGGCGTGTACGGCATGATCAAGAGGAACTCGGGGTTGTCCTCGCCCGGCAGGCGGAACAGCACGTAGTAAGGGGTCATGGTCGTCGCCTGGCTGCGAGGTCCGCTCTGCGTCGTCGGCACCGCCCACACGTCCTCGCGCGCGAACAGCACCTTGGCGCCCGCCGCGTCGGGGGTGACGTGGTAGGTCGCGTAGATGATGACCTGGAGGTTGAACAGTCCTTCGGGCACGCGCAGGTGCGCGCGCAGTCCCGCCGGCATCGAGTCGATGGGCTTGAACAGAGCCGGGAACGTCGCCTGGTAGGCCTTGATGATCGGGTCCTTCGCGTCGACGATGTAGAAGTCGGCGGTGCCCTCGTAGGCGTCGATGACGACCTTCACCGAGTTGCGGATGTAGTTGATCCTGAAGTCACTGGTCAGGTCTTCGGCCTGCGCGTACGGGTAGGTGTCAGCCGTCGTATACGCGTCGAGGACCCAGTAGATCCTGCCGTCGACGATGACGATGTACGGGTCGGAATCGAAGGTCAAGAAGGGCGCCAGCTCCTGGGCGCGCTCGCGGATGTTGCGTCGGTACAGCATCTGGCTCTTCTCCGTCAGCTGCTGGGTCACGAGCAGGTCCTTGTCCCCCAGCCGCAGCGCCCACAGCGCGCGGTTCGTGGCGTTGAGCGGGACGCCGTGCGTCCCGGCGTAATTCGTGAACGCGTCGCCGCTGCCTAGCGGGTAGTCGAACTCCTTCACGCTCGACGGTGCGATGTCGTAGTCGTCGGCGCCGGGAACCTCGCCGAAGTAGATCGCCGGCTGCGTGATCTTCAGGGGCCCGGACGGCGGAAGGTCGCCGACGACCGAGGCCGGCAGGCCCTCGCCCACCACGGCGTTGACCGGGCTCGCGGCGGCGCCGTAGCCGTGCGTGTACTGGAGGTGGTCGTTGGTCCAGTTCTGGGCCGCCGCCGACAGCTTGGAGGTGTCGATCTCGCGGCCGCTGATCTCCAGCTGCTGGTACTGGCCGTTGATCGTGTAGCGGTCGATGTCGATGTCGTGGAACGCGTAGTAGGTGCGGATGGCCTGCTGCTGCTGGTAGGTCTCGGCTAGCTGCGTGTAGTCCCACAACCGGAGGTTGTTGACCGTGACCTGGTCGGCCTGCACGTCCTTGGCGGTCAGCGGCTGGTCGCCGCTGAAGTTGCTCACCTTGACGTCGGACAGGCCGTAGGCGGCCTGGGTGCCGGCGATCTCACGCTGGATGTAGGGCAGCTCGTAGGCCTGGGCGTTCGGGGTTACGGAGAGGGATTGGATGAGCCCCGGGTAGGCCTGGCCAACGACCGCGACCGCGATCCAGACGGCGGCAGCCGCGGCCGGCACCCAGAGCCGGCGCAGCCAGGCGTTCGCGACCAGCGCGCCCGCGAGCACGACGCCAAGCCCGGCCTGGAACGTGTAAAGCGGAAGGCGGGCGTTGATGTCGGTGTACGCGGCGCCCCACACCACGGTGCTGTTGTGGGCGAAGAGCAGGTCGTAGCGCCCGATCCAGGCCGTCGCGGCGAGGGTCACGGCGAACGCCGCGATCAGGACCGAGACGTGGGCCAGGGCGCCGACGGTCGGGCGGAAGTCGAAGGCGTCGCCGCGCCACGCGTACAGAGCGGCGATGAGCAGGATGGCGAGGAAGTCAAGCCCGAGCGCCCAGTTGCCGACGACGTGCAGGAACGGCAGCGTCAACAGATAAAAGGAGATGTCCTGGCCCAGCACCGGGTCAGTTGTGCCGGTGGGCGTGGAGTGCATGAAGAGCGCGAGCGACTGCCACTGGGCGGAGGCGCCGAACGAGAGGATGAGGGCGACCGCGACCGCGGCGCCGAGGCTCACCCAACCGGCCGGGCTGCGGATCACGGAGCGGCGGATTCCGACCGCGCGCAGGGCTCCCCCCGAGCGCACGCGCTGGGCGATGAAGACGTTGACGGCGAGGTAAAGGAAGGCGAGGGCGAAGCTGCCGAGCCACATCGCCCACTCCAGGGCGACCCGCGTGAGGAACACGCCGCGCAGGCCAAGCGCGTCATACCACTCGATGTCGGTGATGAAGGTCACGACCGGGCTGGCGGCGACGAAGACGAAGATCGCGAGGACGAAGAGGGACACGCCCGCCCAGAAGCGTCGCGACGGCGGTGGGACGCGGAAGGGGCGCCCAGGCTCGAATGGCCCGCCGCGCTCGAAATCGAAAGGCCGGTACCTCCGCGCCATGCGGAGAACTCTAGAGCGTGCCTAACGCGCGGTCGTCCGGCGCGAAGTCGTCGCTCGCGTCCTCCGGCGGGTGGGCGAGATGCCAGCGCACCGTCTTGCGCAAAGTCTCGTGCGGGTCTGACGTCGTCCACGCGAGCAGCGAGCGCGCTTTGCGCGCGCTGGCCGCGATGTGCTGGGTCACGGTGCCCGTGAACTTCAGGTCCTCGGGCAGCGCCTCGTCGGCGACACGAACCAGCGCGGCGTCGGACTCCGCGGCCTCGAGGATCATCCGCGACCACATGCCCATCGAAAAGCTGCGGTCCTCGCAGACGTTCAGCACCTCGCCGGTAAGCGGCTTCTCCAGAGCCAGCCTCACCGCGCGTCCGACGTCGCGCACGTAGATGCGGCACGTGAGCCACTGCCCGCTCCCAAAGGGGATGCGCTTGCGGCCGGCGCGGATCCGCCGGAGCAGGAACTCCTCGCGCCGCTGGTAATCGTGCTCGCCGTAGACCATCGGCAGGCGCAGCACGGTCGCACCGCGCGGCAGGTACACGTCCTCGACGTCGAGCTTGTCGTAATCGTCCATGCCGGGCATCTTGCCCCGGTACGGGTAGCGCTCCGACCGCAGCGGCGACTCCTCGTCCAGAGGCACTGGGTCGGTCTCGTCATCGCTGTTCAGCGCCCCGAACGCCCGGTAGACGTCGACGCTGGAGATGACGATCCAGCGCGCCACGTCTGGGAGGGCCTCCAGCGCGGTCTCGGCGTCCCTGCGTGTCAGCGCCCGGTAGTCGATCACCGCGTCGGGCGCGAAGTCTTCCAACTCCGCCCGATGCTTCCCCAGCTCGGCACGCTCGCAGTGGAGGTGACTGACCGGCGTCATGTCGTCCGGCTCGAGCACGCCGCGATGCACGACCAGAACCTCGTCGCCAGAGGCGACGAGCTCCTCGACGGTGGCGCGGCCGATGAACCGCGTCCCGCCGAGGACCAAGACCCTCAAGCCTTGGCCTTGCTCGGTGCCTTTTCCTTTTCCTGCTCCGCCTGCTGGGCGCCGAAGTGGGGGTTCTTCTCCACGATCAGGTCGACGAGCCCCCAGTCCTTCGCTTGCTCCGGCGTCATGAAGAAGTCGCGCTCCATCGCGCGCTCGACGTCCTCGAGCTGTCGCTTGCAGTGCTTGGCATAGATGCGCGCCACCTGCTCGCGCTGGCGGAGGATCTCCTGGGCGTGGATCTGGATGTCCGACGCCTGGCCCTGGATCCCTTGCGTGAACGGCTGGTGGATGAGGATCTGCGCGTGCGGCAGCGACATGCGCATCCCCGGGTCGCCGCCCGCGAGCAGGATCGAGGCGCCGCTCGCCGCCAGACCAGTGCACAGGGTTGCGACCTTCGGGCCGACGTACTGCATCGCGTCGTAGATGGAGAGCGCGGCCGTGAGCGAGCCGCCCGGGCTGTTGATGTAGATCTGGATGTCGCGGTCCGGCGCCTCGTTCTCGAGGAACAGGAGCTGCGCCGTGACCGTGCTCGCCATGTCGTCGTCGATGACCCCGCGGACGAAAATCACCCCGTCCTTCAGGAGTCGCGAGTAGATGTCGTACGCGCGCTCGCCGCGCCCGTCGTTGGTGATGACTGTCGGGATCAGGTGCATGTCCCCCTTACCTCCTGGGCAAAAACCCGATGCGGTCCTTCGGTTTCGGCGGTGGGTTGGCCATCGCCAGGTAGGCGCTGAAGTCGGCCACGCTACGCAGCGCCTCCAACGGTAGCGAAGCCGTGGCCAGGCGGAGCTTGACGGGCGGGTCGTCGGGCCACGTCCGCCGCTCGGACTCGGCCCCCAGCAGGCGGGCCAGCTCGGCGTAGATGTCGGCCGGATGCACGCCCAGGGCGTGGGCGACGGCGATCAGGCGCTCGGTCGAGACCTCCTTGCGGCCGCGCTCCACCTCGGAGAGGTGGGCGGGCGAGAGCCCGGCCTCGGCCGCGATCTCGCTCAGAGTTCGGCGCGCCGCCTCGCGGCGGGCCCGCAGGACCGATCCGAGCGCACGGCGGATCTGCTGGGCGGTTTCGCTGTAGGCGAAAGCCATTTGTCTTGGGCAAACGATACGACGAACTGGCGCTCAGCGGCGCGCGAAAGTCGCCCCCGGCGGCTCGGGCACGCCGGTCTCGCCGCGGCGCCGGCGCAGCTCGAGCTCCAGGCTTTCCAGCCCGCGGGCCATGGCCCAGCGGTGGTTGGCGGCGAAGATCGGGCGCAGTACGGGCGTGCCGTAGCGCAGCAGCGGCTTTTCAGCCGAGATCCGCCAGTCGTAGGTGGCCTCGACGAAGTCGGCGTCCTGCCTGATCGTCCACACGCCGGTGCCCTCGAAGTCGCCATGCGCCGTGAGCTTGAACCCGGAAGGTCGCGTCGACTCGGTGACCGTGAAGTTCCAGCGGAGGGTGTAGGGCAGCCAGCCCTTGGTGTACAGGTCGATCACACGGCCGACGCCGCTCGGCTGCGCGCCCGGCTTGAGCTCGCGCACTTCGAGGTACACCGACGGCCACCAGCGCTTGAGGGCGAGCGGGTCGGCCAGGACGTCGAAAACTTCCTCGGCGGTGCCCCGGACGCGCCAGCGGGTGAGGAAGGCGTACTCGGGGGCCATCAGTCTTTGAGGTTTGCGGGGTCGAGCAGCTCCTGCTTCGGGCGCTCGATCTTCTGCCTGGAGCGCATGATCTCGATCAGCTTCTTCCGCCCCTTCGGCGGTCCGATCATGATCGCGCCGACGAGCCGGTCGTCCTTGAAGAAAAGCTTGCGGTAGAACTTCTCCTCGAAGCTGAACGTGCGCACGGACTCGAGCCCGGGCTGCACGTCCGGTGTCACGCCCATCACCGCGAGCGTGGAGCCGAACATCGTGGTCGTGTACGTCGGCACGTCGAAGAAATCTTCGTTCGCGCCGGCCATATTGCGCGCCGCCACGCGTCCGTGCGCCTCCGCGTTGTCCCACGTCCCCATCTGGTTGTGGCGCTCGACCATAAGGTCGTAGAAGACGGCGATGTCGCCGGCCGCGTAAGCGTCCGGCGCCGAGGTGCGCAGCTTGGCGTCGGTGACGATGCCCTTGTTCATCTCGACCCGGTCGCGCACCGGCTCGGTGTAGTAATCGAGGCCCACGCCGTAGGTGAGCAGGTCGAACTCGACCTTCTCGCCGTTGACGGTTTCGGCCGTGTAGCGGCCGTTGCTGCGGCTGAACTTCTGCACCTCGTCGGAGGTGATGAACTGCACGCCCTGCTCCTCGCCCAGCTGCCGGCAGAGCTTGCCGCCTTCCTCGTCCAGGACGTAGCGGAGAAACCACGGCCCGCGCATGATCCAGGTGACCTGGGCCTTCTTGCGGTAGCTCACGCCCTCGGCGAGCTCGTAGCCGATGAAGCTTCCGCCCATCACCAGCACACGCTGCGACGCGTCGGCCTTCTCGATGATCGCGTCCGTGTCGTCGAGTGTCTGGAAGCCGACGCACGCGGACACGTCCGCGGAGCCGGGCCAGGGCGGCGGCTTGGGCCGGCCGCCCGTGGCGATCAGGATCGCGTCGTACTCGAACCTCTGGCCGCGGTTCGTGTGGACGACCTTGTCGCGCAGGTCGACCTCAGTCGCCCACGTCTCGAAATGAATCTCGATGCTCTGCTGCGCGGACTGCTCGGCCGTGCGCATGAAGACCTTTTCCCGGCGCACCTGGCCGCGCAGGTAGCGCGGCAGGGCGACGCGGTTGTAGAGCGGATGCTTCTCGGCGGCGATGATCGTGATCGACGCCTCGCTGTCGGCCTTGCGCAAATCTTCAGCGCACGTCTGACCAGCGATGCCGTTGCCGAGAATGACGAAGCGCTTTGTCATGCCCCTCTCCCGCTTGCGGGAGAGAGGTGGGGGGTGAGGGCCGTCAAAGAATCAAGGCGTAGATGTAGGCGCTTCTTTCCGCATCCGCGAAATCGTATCCGCTGGCCTTCAGGTCTTCCTCGGCCGGGTGACCGGGCGGAAGGTTGACCGTGACGTGGCGGAGGCCGTCGGCGTCGGCCTCGAACCGCAGGGCCATCAGCAGCTCGCGCAGGGCGCCGCCGCCGCCGGCGAGGAGCGATACGGCGATGTTCTGGCCCCACGGCTCGCGCAGCAGCGCGACGGCGCGGCCGCCCGGTCCGACGCGGACCAGCCCCTGGGTCGCGAGGCGCTCTATCTCCGTGGCGTCGTGCTCCCTGGCGCCGTCGAGGTCGGGCACCAGGCCGCCGTACCGTTCGATCCCTGGGCTCGCGGCGACGAGGCTCCACAGGCGCGAGGCCTCAGACGGGTCGGGGATGCGCGCCGGCTCACCGCCCTCGACGCGCAGTCCCCGCCACCACTTGACCTCGACCATGCGGCGGAAGGACGCAGACTCGAACAGGTTGACCGCGGGCTGGTCGCGCGTCGCCAGGCGCATCTCCCGGAACCCCTGCTGGCGCGCCTCCTCGATCGCCGCCTCGAGCATCGCGCGCGCGATGCCTCGACGGCGATGCGAGCTTGCCACGCGCAGGCCCTCGTACCAGACCAGCCCCGGCGCGTACGGCCGGATGCGCTGCACACCGACCACGACGCCGTCGACCTCCGCCGCCTGAAACTCCGCGCCCGCGTCAGAGACCCAGCGGTCGAAAACGCGCGGGATGTAGTCTCGACCCTCCCACACATCCCTGGTGAGCTCCAGGACGCGGGCCTCGTCGGCCGGCCTCACCGGCCGAAGGGTCAGGTCCTCTGCGGTCGCCAATGCGCGACTCCCGAGAGCGCGACGCCGCCGTCAAAGACCAGCTCGTCGCCCTCCCTGCGCAGGAGCTGGTCGAGGATCTGCGTCGCCTTCGCCTCATCCCATCCGTCGCCGAACAGCGCGCGGCAGTCGGTGAGCGCCTCCTCCATGCTCGCGTAGCGCGTGACGATCGGGTAGCGGATGAAGTCGACGTCGGGCGCGACGCCGACCTGGAGCAAAAGCATGAAGAGCTCGCTGAACTTCGGGAGCCGTGGTCCGGCGTCGCCGGCGAGGCGTCGCCGCAGCTCGGCCGCGGGGTGAGGCAGGTCCGTCTCGCGCATCATCACGAAGACGCGCTCCCGCGCCGCCGCCTGCAGCTTGTCGAGAAACGGAACCGGCTCCCCGACCCCGTACATCACGTGGCTGCAGACGACGAGGTCGGCCGGCGCGACCTCGGCGTCCTCCCACGTGCTCGCGATGACGGTCATGTTGTCGCGCGGCGGGATGTGTGCACGCATGCCCTCCGAGGGCTCGACGGCGGTCACCCACTCCAGGCGCTCGGCGAGCGGCGTGGCGTGGCGACCGGTGCCGGCGCCGACGTCGATCAAGGTCTTGCTCGGCGAGAGGTAGGGCTCGAGGACCTGCAGGAACTCGTCGCTGCGGCCGTGGGTAGAGGCGGCGTAGCTGCGCGCCCGGCGGTCCCAGTAGCCGGAGTCGGCGTGGCCCGAGGCCAGGGTCGCCCGGTCGGCGACGAGGCGCTTCCACCGTTCGACCCAATCGATCTGCGTCACGTCATGCAGACTAAGGCGCGAGCCTGAGTCGGCGTTTCGCCGCCGGTTTTTAACACAGCTGGGGACAAGCGGGGGACAACTTCCGCTACAGCGCCAATAGGTGGTGGTCTTCGCCCCGCGGGGCACAATATCTGCTTTCTTGCCCCTCACCCCGGCCCTCTCCCCAACGGGGAGAGGGAGAGAATATGCGCGTGAATGCTCAGTTCACCGAGGCGGAAGCCGAGGCTCTTGGTCGTTACTTCACCAACCTCGACCGACCGGTGTTCGCCCTGCGCAACCTGCCCGAGGTGGTGAAAGGGGCCCTGTTCTCTCGTTATTCGAGAACCGAGAAGAGCCTTCGTCGCGTCCTCCTGGACGAGTTCATCAACGAGCCCGAATCGGGCTTCGAACGCCTCGCCGGCGGGCCGGCGTCGACCGACGACGACATGGTCGCGGTGCGGCGGGCGGAAGAGTTCTATGAGCGCGTGCTGGTGGGCTATGGCGACGACTCCGTGGCCGAGCTTGCGGGCGCCCACGTCGCCGTGGAGGAGGCGTCGATCCTCGCCGCCAAGGCGCTCGAGGACAGCCGGATCGGGATCTCGCCCCTGGAGAAGTCGACGCGCTATGTGCGCTTCGACAGGCCGGGCCGGGATGGCCGGTATCTGTACCACCGCGGGCTCGAGCTTCGCCATTCCGACTACGAGCCGGCCGCCGACGCCCTGTTCGCCACCTACAGCCGGCTCGTCGAGCCGGTGACGAGCGCGATCCGGGAGAAGTTTCCGCAGGAGGAGGGCGAGAGCGACCGGGCCTGGAAGTCCGCGACCCGGGCGAAGGCGCTTGACCTGCTGCGCGGGCTGCTCCCGGCGGGCACGCTCACCAACCTCGGCCTGTTCGGCAATGGGCGCGCGTTCGAGTACCTGATCACGAAGATGGCTGCCCACGAGCTGCCTGAATGCCGGCAGCTGGCGACCGACCTGCACCGTGAGCTCTCCCTCGTGATTCCTGCCTTCGTTCGGCGTGCTCTCGACGAGAAGTACGGGCGGCCTTCGGCGGAGCGCATCGCTGGGGTGCGCGACGCCATGGCGAGTCTGGCCAGGCGGGGAGAGCCGGCGGCGACGACGCCCGCGGTGCGCCTGGTCGAGTTCGACCCCGACGCCGAGCGCAAGGTCGTCCAGGCTGCGCTCTTCCCGAACTCCAACCTGCCGCTCGGCGAGCAGGCAGGGGACCCAGGGACCGTGCTGGACACCCTCTTCGCCGGCCGTGCGAACCGGCGCCAGCGCGCGCCGCGGGCGCTCGAGCACGCGCAGTACCTGTTCGAGATCACGGCCAACTTCGGCGCCTACCGCGACCTGCACCGGCATCGAATGCTCACCCAGGACCGCCAGTCTCTGGGCACGGCTCTGGGCTACGACCTCCCGCCAGGCCTCGAGGAGCTGGGATTGGGGGGCGACTTCGCGAGCGCGGTCGAGGCTGCGGCGACGGCGCACGACAGGCTCGAGCGGGACCTCGGTGCAGCGCTGGCCCAGTACGTGGTGCCGATCGCCTTCCACGTGCGCTGGTACTTCCGCGCCAACCTGCGCGAGGTCTTCCACCTGTGCGAGCTGCGGACGACGCCGCAGGGTCACCCCGAGTACCGCTGGGTCGCCCAGCAGATGTTCCTGCGCGTCCAGGAGGTCCACCCCCGCCTGGCGGGCTACGCCCGCTTCGTCGACCTGGGCGAACGGGACGAGCTCGAGCGAAGGGCCTCGGAACGCCGCATGGACGAAAAGTTGCAGGCGCTCGATCGCAAGGTGCGCTAGCATCAGCGCTCCGGAGAAGAGGACGGTGGAAATGGTCGAGCGCGAGAAGGTGGAACGCGGCCCGGAGCGTCGTCAGGCCGATCGGCGGGTCGGCGTGGAGAGGCGGTTTGGCGAGCGCCGCAGCCCGGAGCGGGCCGCCGCCAACCGGCGGATCGTCTCTCCCTTCGAGCGCCGCGTCGCCGAGCGCCGCTTCGTCGAGCGGCGCGGGCTTTGGCCCGAGCCCGAAACGCTGGCCTACTAAGCCACCCCCGGACCATTTGGCCCGCCCGGCCCTGATCGTCCACGGCGGCGCGGGCTCCATACCCGAGAACGAACGCGGGGATCGCCAGGCGGCGGTGGAGCGTTCCCGGGACGAGGGCTGGGCGCGCATCGGCGCAGGCGCGCTCGCGGCGGTGGTGGCAGCCGTTCGGCGCATGGAGGACGAGCCCCTGCTCAACGCGGGCATTGGCGCCTGCCTCAACAGCGACGGCGAAGTCGAGCTGGACGCAGGCGTCATGGAGGGCGATGGCCTGCGCGTCGGCGCGGCCGCGTGCCTGCGTGACGTCCGCCATCCCATCGACCTCGCCGTCGCCGTGATGGAGGACGGCCGGCACGTCCTCCTGGCCGCGTCCGGTGCGTCACGCTTCGCGCGCGAGCACGGCCTGGAGATGGCCGATCCCTCGCTCTTCATCACCGACCGCAAGCGGCAGCAGCTGCTCGAGGGCGCGGACACAGTCGGCGCGGTGGCGCGCGATGCGGACGGCCGCATCGCGGTCGCGGTTTCGACCGGCGGCCGGACTGGCAAGCTGCCCGGCCGCGTCGGCGACTCGCCCATCGCGGGCGCGGGCTTCTACGCCGACGACCGGTTCGGAGGAGTGTGCGGCACGGGGCAGGGTGAGGCATACATCCGGCTCGGTCTGGCGCGCCTGATGGTCGTCGAGCTGCAGCACGGCATGGACCCCGCCTCAGTCGCCAAGGGCGCGGTCGACCACCTCGCCAAGACGCTGCGCGCGTCGGGTGGGGTGATCGTCGTCGGGCGCGAGGGCTCGCCGCAGGCGGCGTTCAACACGCCGGCGATGCCTTTCGCCATCGCCGAGTGAGCGACTCAGGCAACGCCGGCGAGCTCATCGCCCTCGCCCTCGAGCGCGCCGGGGTGAGCCACCTCTTCACCTTGAACGGAGGCCACATCTGGCCGGTGCTGATGGGCGCGACTGAGCACGGCATCCGCCTCATCGACGTCCGACACGAGCAGTCCGCGGCCTTCGCCGCCGAGGGTTGGGCCAAGGTCACGCGCGAGGTGGGCGTCGCCGCCGTCACGGCGGGCCCGGGCGTGACGAATTCGGTGACCGCGCTCGCCCAGGCGCAGGGCGGCGACAGCCCGCTGCTCGTCATCGGCGGCCGCGCGCCGATCTCCCGGTGGGGCATGGGCTCGCTGCAGGAGATGGACCACGTCGAGGTCACGCGCAGCTTGACCAAGAAGGCGGTGACGGTGACCGACGCGGAGGACGCGTACGCGATCGCCGCCGAGTGCGTGCGCACCGCGCTGAGCCGGCGCACGGGCCCGGTCTTCATGGACATCCCGATAGACGTCTTCTTCGGCGCCGCCGACTATCCGGAGGCGACCGAGCACCTGACGCCGGACCTGGGTCCGCCGCCGGACCACGGGCAGCTCGCCGAGGCCGCCCGCGCCCTGGGCGAGGCCGACAGGCCGGTCGTGATGGCCGGCGGCGGCGTCTGGTGGGCGCACGCCGAAGCGGAGCTGCGCGAGCTGGTGGAGGCGGGTCGGCTGCCGCTGATCGTCAACGGCATGGCGCGCGGGATGCTGCCGCCGTCGCATCCTCTGTACTTCTCCCGCGCGCGGTCGAGAGCGCTGCGCGAGGCTGACCTCGTCCTAGTGCTTGGCGCCCGCCTCGACTTCCGGCTCAACTTCGGCCAGCCGCCGGTCTTCGGCGACGACACCCGGATCGTCCACGTCGACGTCGACAGGGCTCCGATTGTCGGCCGGCTCAAGGCCGCCACCGCGGAGCTCGCCGCCGCGATGGAGGGACGCGCCGGAGACGTTTCGTGGGCGGAGGCGCTGCGCGAGACCGAGACCGCCGCGCGCAAGCGGGACGAGACGATTACCGCCTCCGACTCGTCGCCGGTCCACCCCGCGCGCCTCATCGCCGAGGTCGACCGCTTCGCCGACCGCGACGCGATCATCGTCGGGGACGGCGGCGACTTCGTCTCCTTCGCCGGCCGGCTCATCGAGCGCGATGCGCCGGGACTGTGGATCGACCCGGGGCCGTTCGGATGCCTTGGCTCGGGCCCGGGCTACGCCATGGCGGCCAAGCTGGCGCGCCCCGACAGGCAGGTGATCCTACTTTCTGGCGACGGCGCCTTCGGGTTCGCCGCGATGGAGTTCGACACCATGGTCCGGCACCATATCCCGGTCGTGTGCGTGGTCGGCAACAACGGAATCTGGGCGCTGGAGAAGCACCCGATGCAGACCATGCTCGGGACCAGCATCGCCGCCGACCTCGGCCAGAAGACGCGCTACGACAAGGTGGTGGAGGCGCTGGGCGGGTACGGCGAGTTGGTCGAGCGGCCGTCCGAGATCCGGCCGGCGCTGGAGCGGGCGTTCAAGTCCGGACTCCCCGCGTGCATCAACGTGATCTGTGATCCAGACGCGGAATATCCGCGATCATCAGTGCTGATGTGAGCGCCGCACAGCTCAAGCCCGTCATCGAAGCACAGGGGGGGCGCCAGTTGGGCTTCGCTCAACTGGCGCATCAGGGGGGACTGCCCCCCGCATTCAGAGACCGACGTGACAGCTAGTGCATTGAAGCCCGTCATCGAAGCAGACGAATGGAGAACGGCCCAGTCGCAGTTCGACGAGGCGGCGGAGCTGATCAAGCTCGAGCCCTGGCTGCGCGAGGTCTTGCGCGAGGTGCAGCGCGAGTTCACGTGCCATTTCCCCGTCAAGCTGGACAACGGGCACACGCGGATCTTCACCGGCTACCGGGTGCAGCACAACATCAACCGCGGTCCGGCCAAGGGCGGCATCCGCTACCACCCCGACGTCTCCCTGAACGAGGTGAAGGCGCTCGCGATGTGGATGACGTGGAAGTGCGCGGTGGTCAACATCCCGTTCGGCGGCGCCAAGGGCGGGATCATCGTCAACCCCCGCGAGCTCTCACCCAACGAGCTCGAGCACATGACGCGGCGGTTCGCCACGGAGATCTCGATCCTGATTGGCAGCGACCGCGACATCCCCGCGCCGGACGTCAACACGGACGGGCAGGTCATGGCCTGGATCATGGACACGCTGTCGATGCACCTCGGCTACTCGGTGCCCGCGTCGGTGACGGGCAAGCCGCTGGAGGTTGGCGGCTCGGCGGGTCGCATCGAGGCGACCGGGCGCGGCGTGATGATCTGCTCGATCGCGGCCCTGGAGCACCTCGGCCGCGCGCCGCACCAGACCAAGGTGGCGGTGCAAGGGTTCGGCAACGTCGGCAGCGTCAGCGCCAAGCTCCTCGAGGAGGCGGGGTGCACCGTCGTCGCCGTGTCCGAGGACTACGGCGGCATCTACAACCCACTGGGGCTCTCCATCAAACGCGTGCTGGAGTACCGCGCGCGGGAGAAGACTTTGAAGGGCTTTCCGGGCGCGCAGGAGATCGGCAACCAGGAGCTGCTGACCGTGGATTGCGATTTGCTCGTCCCGGCCGCGATCGGCAACCAGCTGACGTCGCGCAACGCGCGCGACGTGAAGGCGAAGCTAATCGTCGAGGGCGCGAACGGCCCGACCACGCCGGAGGCGGACGCGATCTTCCGCGAGCGCGGGATCTTCCTGGTGCCGGACATCCTGGCCAACGCCGGGGGCGTGACGGTGTCGTACTTCGAGTGGGTGCAGGACCTGCAGTCGTTCTTCTGGTCCGAGCACGAGGTCAATCAGAAGCTGAAGGCGATCCTCTCCCGAGCGTTCGGTGAGGTGCTCAAGACGCACAAGGAGAAGAAGGTCGACATGCGGATGGCGGCGTACGTGCAGGCGGTCTCACGGGTCGCGGGGGCGACGAGGGAGCGCGGCCTCTACCCCTGACGTCGCCAGACCCCCCTTTGCGCAAAACACCGCATGTGGTGCCGTTAAGGACGGGTTTTTGCGCAAAACGCGCTTTATGCGGGCCTCAGATCTCGCGCCGGCGGAAGCTCAGGATGCTCAGGCCCAGCACCAGCGCGAACCAGACCACGACCCACCCCACGAAAGCCAGGGGCAGCGGGTCCACGGCCACGAAGGGGTTGGCGCGCGCCGCGGTGCCGAGGGCGCGCATGGTCGCCAGAAATGCCTCGGGCTCCATGGTGTAGATCGCGCCCCGCCACAGCGCGTCCGACGGGACCAGCAGATGGCTTACCAGGCCGACGTTCTGGAGCGGCTGATTCTGCAGCGCCGTCCCGATGTCGCCCACCACCCCCGCGATCCAGGCCATCAACCATGCGACCAGGGCGATGACGCCGCCTGTGACCCCGGACAGGCGGGTGGACAGCAGCAGCCCCAGCGACAGGAGCACCAGCCCCTGGGCCGCGACGAGCGCGAGGAGCTCGACGGGATGGGGTGGCAGGTACCCGGTCGCCCAGTCCACCGCGCCGAGCTCGAGCGACCCCGCGCCGGCGGCGTAGATCGCGACCAGGGCGGCGAGGCCAAGCCATTTGCCGATGACGACCTCGCTGCGGCGCACCGGCCGGGCGAGCATCGCCAGCAGGAGCCCGCTCTCGACCTCGCTCGAGATGAGCGGCCCCGCCACCACGGCGGCGCTCAGCGCGAGCACGCCGCTGAACATGAACACGACGACGATCAAGAGCTGCGAGGTGATCAACGACACCTGCTCGGGCGGCAGCGGTGAACCGTCGGAGCGCGTCACCGTTGTGATCTTGTTGAAGCCCCACGCCGAAAATCCGACCACCAGCAGCGTCAGGATCAGGAGCGCGAGCAGCAGCCGGCGCCGAGACGACTCCTGGATCGTGAGTCGCGCGATCACGAGCACGGGAGGCACTACGTCTTGTCCTCCTCGTCCTCGAGCAGCTGCAGGAATCTGTCCTCCAGGGTCTGGTGGCGCGGCGCCACCTCGTAGACGCGGCCGCCAAGGGAGACGATCGTGGCCACCAGCTCCGGGACGCGGTCCGGGTCGAGGCCCGCAAAGGTGAGGTGCTCGCCCTCGTCGTCGAGGCGGCCGAACGTCGCGAGCTTGTTCTTGTCCGCCAGCGTGAGCCCGCCGGCGCGGACGCGCACAGAGGTGCCGCCGAGCAGCTGGTTCATCGTCCCCTCGGCGATCACGCGCCCGTGGTCGACGACCGCCACGCGGTCGCAGACCTGCTCCACCTCGCTCAGCAGGTGGGAGTTCAAGAACACGGCCGAGCCGCGGGCGGCCAGGCCGCGAATGATCTCGCGCACGTCGTGCCGGCCCACGGGGTCGAGTGCCGACGTCGGCTCGTCCAGGAAGACCAGCTCGGGCTCGCCCAACAACGCGGCGCCCAGGCCGAGCCGCTGCTGCATGCCCTTGGAAAAGGTGTTCACCCGGTCGTGCGCGCGTTCGGTCAGGCCGACGGTGTCGAGCACGTTGCGGATCTCGTCCTTCCAGCTGGACCGAGGCAGCGGGGCGAGCTCGCAGTGGAGGGCGAGGACCTCGGTCGCGGTCAGCCAGCTCTGGTAGCGGAATAGCTCGGGCAGGTAGCCGATGCGTCGCCGCGCGCCCAGGTCGCCGAGCGGCCGGCCCAGCAGCCAGCCCTGTCCGGACGTCGGCTTCAGAAGGCCGAGCAGCAGCTTGACGGCTGTCGTCTTGCCCGCGCCGTTGGGACCGAGGAAGCCGAACACCTCGCCGCGGGGCACTGTCATCGTCAGGCCGGCCAGCGCGACCGTGCGACCGAAGGTCTTGCGCAGCTCGACCGTCTTGACCGCGAGGGTGGCGGCCGCCGTCTCGGTGGCGACGGCCGCCTGTGTTTGCTCCGCTACGCCGGCCATCAGCACAACGCTAACGGCGGCCGGCTACTTGAGGTTATTCGCGATGTCGAGCGCGTCCGACTGCTTGATGCTCCCGGCCACGACCCAGACGTGGCCGCCCTTGATCCAGACGACCGCGGAGCCGACGCCGGTGTTGTCGCCGAGCGCCACGCCGTCGACGCCCTGCACGTTCACGGCCTTCGAGGTACCGTACTCGACCGGGACGGGGATGAAGAGGGTCTTGGTGGGGTCGCCGATGGCGCCGATGGTCTTCTTCAGCTCGTCTGAGATGCCCGGCAGCTGGACGATGTAGTCCTCGATCTCGGTCACGCTGACCTGAGTCGCCGTCACCGTCGGAGATATGGACTTGGCGACGATGAGCTGGGGCAGGTTGATGTCGTTGCCGCTCGCGCCGGACGGCTGTTCGAGGTTGCCATAGACCTCGCCCACCGCCGGGCCGACGGTGATGGTCAGCGTCGCGCCGTCCATGTTCGCGGGCATCTTGGGCAGGGACTTGCCCTGCGCGGCTGCTGCTGCCGCGGCCTTCTCGGCGCTGAACTTGAAGGTGGCCACGGCCTGCGACATCTGGCCGTAGGTGACGGTCGTCGACACGCCGGCCGGAAGCTTCGACACCACCGGCGGCTGGAGGTCGCCCTCGGGCGCGGTCGGGCTGATCTGGAACTGCGGCTCCTTGGTCCAGTTGAACGTGCCGTAGTCGGCGAGCTGCGACAGAGCCTGCAGGTCGCTGAGCGTGATCGGCACGGCCTGGACCTTGGTCGGCTGGAAGAAGAACCCGCCCGCAGCGAAGGCCACCACCACGACCGCGGCGGTGGCGAGCGCCGCCACCAGGGCCAGGGCCGGCCGGCGGGCCGGACGGAGGATCGGGAAGCGGAGGCCAAGCGCGGGCTGCGCCTTGGGCTCGCGCATCACGCGCGCGAAGGCGCCATCGACGTCGACGCGGGGGTCGGGCACGGCGAGCAGCGTCGCCACCGCGCGCGCGTCGTCGGCGATGACTTGGAAATTGGCCTTGCATTCGCTGCATGTCTCCAGGTGCGCCGCGTCGGCGCCGACCCTCGCGTCCGGGTCGTCGAACATCCGGCGCAGGGCGCCTTCACTCAGATGTGCCACGGGTTACCTCCTTGCGCAGCGTTGCCTCCGCGCGCCTCAACAAAGTTCCGATCTGTCCGATGCCCACGCCGAGCGCTTGCGCGACCTCGGCGTAGCTGAGCCCGCTGGCTCGCAGCACGAGCACCGCCGCGGGTTTGGGTGCCATCCGGCCAAGGGCCTGGCGCAGCCGGCGCCGGTCCTCCTCCAGCTCGGCCTGCTTCTGTGGGTCGAGCATCTTGTCGCCCTCGTCGAGGGCCTGCGCGAGCTCGCGCTTCTGACGGCGCCTCGATCCGCGCAGCCGGTTCAGGGACGCGTGGGCGGCGGCTCGATGCAGCCACGCGGGCCCGTACTGCGCGGTCGCGGAGTGGAGCCGGTGGAAGTCGACGAAGACCTCCTGCGCCACGTCCTCGGCCTCGTGCGGGTCGGCGAGGACGCGGTTGGCGATCCTGACGACGCGCGCGTATTCAGCCGTGAAGAGGGCCTCGAACGCCTCTTCGTCAGTCCTGACGGCGGTCAAGCGGCGCGCACCGAGATTCAATCCCACCGCTCATGAAGCACCGCCGGAAGCCGGATTGTGACGCTCGAACCGGGCAAGGGCGCGGAAGAACGGCCACCCCCAGAATCCAACTGAAAGCAGCCCCGCGAAGATGAGGACGGCGTCGATGCTCTCGCGGCCCTGCCGCTCCCAGTAGACGTCCTGGAGGTTCAGCCACAGCGCGAACTCGTCAAGCGTGAGCGCGGCGCCGACGCCGAAGGCGATGGCGGTCAGCGCGGCAACCCAGCTCGAGCCGACGCCGATCTCCAGCAACCAGACGTAGCCCACCAGGATCAGCAGGAGGATGCCCCACACCAGATGGTGGACGTGCAGCGTGCCGACGGTGACGTTGTGCACCGGTCCGGTGCTGGTGCGTATCAGGTAGGTGATGAGGCGGACGATGGCGAAGGTGACGAGGAAGCCCGCCGAGGCCAGGAACAGCCGCTCCCGCCGCTCGTCGCGAAAGTGCAGCCGGTAGAGGTCCTTGACGAGCGCGGCCATCAGCCGGCCAGAGATTTGCGGCGGCGGGAGGTCCGAGAGATCTCGTCCTCGATGACTGTGAAGTCGGCGCGCGGCAGCGCGTGGATGTGACCCTGGAAGGCGAGCGTCCAGTGCTCGGGCGGCCACTTGCGGACGTAGTCGAGGCGGTACGCGAGCTCCTTGGCCGGGACCCAGTCGGCCTCGTCGAGGACGTGGTCCGCGCGGATGTGGACCCGCCACGGGTAGTCCTCGTCGCGGCGGGAGGAGCGCCAGATCGGCGTGTGGTCCTCGTACATCGGCGAGGCCACCGTCACGGTGGCGGCGAAGCCCATGCGCCCGGTGACGTAGTAGAGGAGGCGGTCGCCGGCGCGCATGGTCTCCACGCGCCGTCGGTGCCGGCTCTTCAGGCCCTGGATCGTGAAGCCGTGCTCGCGGGTCTTGCGGAAGTTCTCAGGCGAGCTGACGACCATCCAGTACTGGGCCGAACGTCCGCCCTCGCCGGACTTGCGCTTGCGGCGCGACCGTGACCGGACCGGGCGCTCAGCCTCCGACTTTTGCGCCTGGACTTGTTGCTCGGACACGCCTGAAGGTTACTGGCCGTTCGCTCCCGGCGGCGCCGGCCCGAGGTCCTGCGGCTCGGGCAGGAGGGCGCTAAGGTTGCGGATCTGGACCACGTGCGCCATCTCGTGGCGCGCGACCATGCGGCAGACGTCGAGCAGCGTGGCCTCGCCGCCGCGCGGATCGGTGATGGCGCGGTCCCACTCGGCCTTGCCCCAGCCGTGGAGAAGGTCGACGGTGCGCCGGCGCACCCGGCTGAAGTCCTCGAGCGCCTCCTGCAGGGGGCGGCTCAGCTCGGCATCGTGGCCCGGGTCGATGGCGTTCCGGACGTCGGCGGTGGTCTGCCCGTCGAGGTGGGCCCGGCGGAGGAGCGAGTCGACGCGCGGCGCGGCGTCCACCAGGTGGGCGATCAGGCCGCCGAGGGTGGGGAACGCGGGACCGTGGCGGTACTTCAGCTGGTTCTCGTCCAGCCAGTGGACGAGGTCGCTTGTCCGCTCCGGGACCGAGCTGAGGAGGAGGACCACGTCGGCCGTGGACAAATCTTCCTGGAGTTCCATCGGTTCCAGCTTAAGCCTGTGTTGGTCGCATACTCGTTGCGGTGGAACACTTCCAGGTCGCGTGCGACAACTGCGGCGCGGAGCTGGTGGCGAACGCGGCGTACTGCGAGAGGTGCGGCGCGCGCACGCGCCGGGCGCGCCGGTTGGTGAGGCTTGCGATTCGCGTCGAGCTCGTCTTCTTCCTGGGCATCGTGCTGCTGGTCGCCGGGTTCGTGTGGGTTTACGCCGTCCAGAAGTAGTCTTCCGCGCGGCCAACCCCGGTTAGTCACGACTATCCGTGCTTCAGCGCCTCCGCAACCCGCGTTAGTCGCGACTATCCACGCTTCAGCGCCTCCGCCACCCTCGTTAGTCGCGACTATCGATGGTGCTGCACCTCCGCAACCCCCGTTAGTCGCGACTATCGATGGTTCTGCACCTCTCCTCAACGGAGAGGGAGCCTGCCTCTACCGCCGGTAGATGGCTCGCCCTTCGACTTCGTCTTTGTTCAGCCGCTTGTTCAGGTGCAGGCCCTCGAGGATGAACTCGATGACCGAGGCGCGGACCTCCGGCCGGTCCGCAAGCCCCAGCCGCTTCAGCGCCGTCGCCAGCTCCGGCACTTCGCCGATCGCCCGCGTGTAGGCGCGGGCGGGGATGCCCTCGCCGACCTCGAGCATGTTGCCCTCCTCGAACCGTGAGACCACGCCTTCGAACTGCGACGCCGAGAAGTGGCGGCTGAACACGGAGCTGATGGCGCCCCGCTCGAGGCGGGCGAGCACCTGCTCCTCTTTCCCTTCGTCCAGGGCCTCGATCTCGACGCGGCCCGCGGTCGAAGAGGCGAGAAACGCGAGGTCGGTGATGCGCGGCACCGCCAGCCCTTCGCCCAGGCGCGCGGCGCGGCGCACCGCGTTGCTCGCCAGGTTCTCGACGTTGGCGATGGACATGCGCACGGAGACGCCCGACGACTGTGAGATGTGCGGGCTGCGGCGGGCGAGGTGCGTCAGCTCGGCGACGATCTCCTTCATAAAGGTCGGGAAGATCAGCTCGAAGTCCTCGGGGACGGAATGCCGCTCCGCCTCCATGATCTGCATCTCCTCGCTGATGCTCAGCGGGTAGTGCGTGCGCACCTGCGAGCCGAAGCGGTCCTTGAGCGGTGTGATGATGCGGCCGCGTGAGGTGTAGTCCTCGGGGTTGGCGCTGGCGATGACAAAGAGGTCGAGGGGAAGACGCACTCGGTAGCCGCGGATCTGGACGTCCTTCTCTTCCATGATGTTGAGCAGCCCGACCTGGATGCGCTCCGCGAGGTCGGGGAGCTCGTTGATGCCGAAGATGCCGCGGTTGGTGCGCGGCAACAGGCCGTAGTGGATGGTGAGCTCGTCCGCCAGGTAGCGGCCCTCTGCGACCTTGATCGGATCGACCTCGCCGATCAGGTCGGCGATCGAGATGTCGGGTGTCGCCAGCTTCTCGCCGTAGCGGTGGTCGCGCTTGATCCACGCGACCTCGACCGCATCGCCTTCCCTTGCCACCAGGTCAAGGCAGCGACGGCAGATTGGGTCGTAGGGATGGTCGTTGATCTCGCATCCGGCGATGGCGGGCACCGACTCGTCGAGGAGGCTGACCAGCGAGCGCATGATCCGGCTCTTCGCCTGGCCGCGCTCGCCGAGAAGAATGATGTCGTGCCCCGAGATCACCGCGTTGGAGAGCTGCGGCAGGACGGTTTCGTCGTAGCCGACGATGCCGGGCAGAAGAGGCTCACCGGCGCGCAGGCGGGCGAGCAGGTTGCGGCGCATCTCCTGCTTGACGGTCTCGCGCCTGTGCCCGGTCGCGCGAAGCTCGGCGATGGTGCGAGGCCGTGGCGTGGTCACCCCTGCACTATAGACAAGGCCCTCCGGAAGTTAGACTGACGACGCGTCTTGACTCAATCGATTCGCTCTCGTTACGAGGCTGCGCACGACGAGGGACGGCCGCTCCTGGGCGGCCATCGCGGCAACCCTGCCGAGCATCCGGAGAACACAATGAGGTCGTTCCGGTCGGCGATCGCCGCGGGCTGCGACCTCATCGAGTGCGACGTCCACCTGGCGTCGGACGGCAGGCTGGTCGTCATCCACGACCACACGCTCGAGCGCACCACCAACGGCGTCGGCCTGGTGCGCGAGTACACCGCGGCCGAGCTGCGCAAGCTCGACGCCGGCGACGGGGAGAAGATTCCGCTCCTGCAGGAGGTCGTCGAGCTGGCCATCGGCAAGGTCGGGCTCGTGATCGAGATCAAGCAGGTGCCGCCGCTTTACCCGGGGCTGGAGGAGAAGCTCGTCAACATGCTTCGTCAGCTCGGCGCCGTCCAGGAGTGCGCGGCGGTCTCCTTCAACCACGCCGTCATCCACGAGCTGCGCCAGATGGAGCCGTCCCTGCAGCTCGGCATACTCGAGGGCGCGCGGCCGATGGACCCTGCGCGGATGCTCCGCGAGGCCGGCGCAGACGTCTATTCGCCGCACTGGGGAGCGTCGGACCCGCAGGTCGTCAAGGACGTGCATGCCGCCGGCGGTGCGGTGGCGGTATGGCCGGTCGACGACGAGCAGGGCATCGCCTGGTGCCGGTACGTCCAGCCGGACGCGATCTTCAGCAACCGGCCCAGGGAGGTCGGGGCCGCGCTGCGCAACTGGGCGGTCGTCTAGCCGGCACCGTTACAGGTCCGCTCGACCGGGCGTTGCCTCAACATGAACCGGCCGTGGTCGAGCGGCCAGCCTTCGAAGACCTTTACCGGGAGTTCCTGGGACGCATCTACGCCTACGTCCGCTCTCAGGTCGGCACGTCCGCGGATGCCGAGGACATCACGGCCCAGGTGTTCATGAACGCCTACCAGGCCTACGGCCGCTTCGAGGCCAGGCACACGACCCCGGCGGCCTGGTTGTTTCGCATCGCCCGCAACGCGACGCTCGACCACTTCCGCGCGTCGGGCCGGCGGGAGCGGCTGCGGCGCACGATCCAGCACCAGCCCGTCGTCGAGGAGGACCCGGCCGGGCAGGCAGAAGAGCGCATCCAGTACCAGGCGCTGATGGCCCGCGTGGCCGAGCTTCCGGAGCGGCAGCGCGACGCGATCTCGCTTCGCCACTCCGGCCTGAGCTTCGACGAGGTCGGCAAGCTGATCGGCTGCAGCGAGGACGCGGCGAAGATGCTGTATCACCGTGCGCTCAAGGCGCTGAAAGAGGCCGTCCAGAGGGAGGGGGTTTGATCACGCGATGAGCGAGCGCGACGACGACCTCGAGCTCCAGGCGCTGCAGCGCGAGCTCGACGACGCGTTTGCCACGACGCGGCCGCGGCGCGACTTCGAGGACGAGCTGTGGCTGCGGATGCAGGCCGCGCGACCTGCGACCAATCGACTTCGCGACGCGATCGCCGGGCTTCTGCAGGGGATCCGCGAGGTGCCGGCAGTGCCGGCGGCTGCGGTCGCGACGCTGCTCGTCGTCATCCTCGGCGTCGGACTGTTTGCGTCCATGCATCCGCGCCTAGGCGGCGGCGGGGCCGCGACGTCGAACTACAACGCCGAGCAGTCGACGCGCGGTGCGGGCGCCGACATGGCCGCGGTCGCATTCGGCCGCCTCCCTTCGCCCGTGTTCGGCGACGGCACCAAGACGAGTCAACCGGTCGCCCCGACCATCACGGGCGACGAGTACTTCGGTCCGGCACAGTTCGTGTGGTCGGGCAGGCTCACCGTGAGCACGGCGTCCGCGCGCGTGTACCGCTACCGCGAGCCGTCGACCACTGACGCGGACCAGTTCGCGTCGGCGCTCGGCGCGGTCCTCCGCGAGAGGCCGGAGGGCCTGCTCGGTTCTTACTCTGCGGCCACGTACAACCTGAACATCCGGCCGACGGTGCAGCGGCCGCTCTCCAGCCCGACGTACTACGTCATCTCGTCGGCTTCGATGCCCCCCGTCGACGCCGCGGGCGCGAGCCCCGCCGACGTGGCAACCATCTTCCTCAGCCAGCACAGCCTTTACCCCGACTGGGCGAACGCGGTCATGTTCACGACCACCGGCGATCCGATCAGGGTCGTGTTCCAGCGCCAGTTCGAGGTGGCGGCGGGCACGCCATCCGCCTTCCTGGTCGACGCCAACGGCGACCGCTACGGCATCGAGGTCGACCTCCAGGGCAACCGTCCCATCCTGGTCGCGGGCATGCTTCCCGTCCGCATGGACGCCGCCGAGTACCCGATCGTGTCCCCCGACGTGGCCGTGCAGACGCTCACCAGCGCGCGTCCCAACGACAGTCCGTCGACACCGCCGGTGGCCCAGCTAACCCAGGCGGAGCTCGTCTACGTGCTCGTGGCCGCGGGCGACCACAGCTTCTACGAGCCGGCCTACCTCTTCTCCGGCAAGGTGCAGGTCGGGGGCAAGATGTACACGAAACGAATCCTCGTGGCCGCGGTCGACCCCTCCCAGCGCAACCCGTAACCGTCCTGACCGTCGGGCACTCGACCCGCACCCTCGCGGAGCTGGTCGAGCTGCTGCGACACCACGGCGTCGAGCTGTTGGTCGACGTGCGCAGCGTGCCCGCGTCGCGGCGCATGCCGCACTTCGCCAGGGCGGCGCTGGAGCAATCTCTGCCCGCCCACGGGATCGCCTACGAGCACATGCCGGACCTCGGAGGCCTGCGCAAGCCGAGACCCGATTCGACCAATCTGGGCTGGCGCAACGTTGGCTTTCGCGGCTACGCCGACTACATGCAGACCGACGAATTCTGGGACGCGATCGCGCGGCTCGAGGGCCTGGCCGGGGCCAGACGCGTTGCCGTCATGTGCGCCGAAGCGGTGCCCTGGCGGTGCCACCGCTCGCTGATCGCCGACGCGCTCACCGTCAGGGGCGACAGGGTGATGCACATCACCGGCAAGTCGGCGCCGACCGCCCACTCGCTGACACCCTTCGCGCGCGTCGAGGCGGGGCGCATCACCTATCCACCGCCGGATACACTCGCCCTCTAAGAGGGATGGGCAAAAAGCAGGTCCGGCAGGTTCGGCAGCAGATGCGGAAGGTCCAGCCCAAGACGGCTGCGTCGAACGCCCCCGGGGCGACGCGCAAGCAGCGCGAGCGCTACGTCCAGTCCGGCGGCATGCTCCAGGGCTACGCGCCGGACTACGTGATCCGGATCGGCTACGTCTCGATCGGCATCGCGGTCCTGTGCGCGCTGGTCATCGCCGCCTGCCTGCTCGTCATCCCCCCGATCTATGGGTGGCCGGTCGCCGTCGCCGCGTCGCTCGCGTGGGTGCTCCCGATCGCGCTGCTCGCCAGCTTCGTCGGTCCAGGATTCCGGCTGGCGCTGAAAGACCGCAGGACCGAGCCCCGGCTCGTGCAGGGACAGCTTGTCGGCGCCAGCTCCGTCAGCACCTCGATCGGGCTGGGGATGATGATGGTTCAGACCCGCGGCGGGGTGGAGCAGTACCTGGTCCCGCCCGCGCGGTTGAAGCAGGTGCCCGGCAACCAGGTCAACGTCGTCCTCACGGTCACGCCGAACCTGAAGCACGTGAAATCGGTCGGGGTCATGGGGCAGCGGATGGTCGGCCGCGTCGAGCCGCCGGTGCCGCCGGTGATGCGGCGCCTCCAGCTCCTACCGGTGCTGACGCCGCTCGCGCTGGCGGTCGCCGCGATCATCGGTGACGACGCCGTGGCCCTGGCGCCGATCGAGCCGTCGGCGCTGCACGCGGGCCTCGCCGTCGTGGCCGGCACCGCGCTGGGGGCGGCCGTCTACGGAGTCAGCTACCTGCTCCAGCGCCGGATGATGGAAGAGGTCCAGTCCCTGATCCCGAAGACCTAGGAAGCTTTCTCCGGCTCCCTGACCTCATCAGGTTCGCTCCTGGCTGGTTCGGCCTCCGTCGCGGCTGACGGTCTATCCGGAAGGAGCTTCTTGCGCTCCGGGTAGGAGGCGATCAGGAGCAGCGTGAACGCCAGCCCGAAGATCACCGGACCGAGGTGGAAGCCCTTATGGCTGAGCGCGGAGACGATCTCGAAGACCAGGACGACCAGCCCGTAGAGGATGCCGGCGCGAACCCACGCGACCGAGCCCGAGGGGTTGATGGCGGCGACGATCAGGCCGATCCCGAGCACGGCGGCGGCGGCCGAGCCGTTGGTGCCAACCTGCTCGTCGATCGCCTTGAAAGAGGCGACCAGGACGGTGCCGACGGCGCCCCCGAGCAGACCGATGCCCATCAGCAGCAGGCCTACGCGCAGGATCAGCGGTCTCACGCTCGCGACTGTATATGCCGGGACCGGGCCTGGTCACGGATTAGACTCGAATCAGTGTCGATCCCCAATGACGTCCCGATCACTCCCGAAGGCCTGAAGGCCGTCGAGCGCGAGCTGCAGGAGCTGACCAGCAAGAACCGCCCGGCGATCGTGGCCAAGATCAAGGCTGCCCGCGAGCTCGGCGACCTGTCCGAGAACTTCGAGTACCACGCCGCCAAGAACGAGCAGGGAATGATGGAGGCCCGCATCCGCGAGCTCGAGGCGATAGTCAAGAACCACGTCTTGATCCAGACCACGGCTGCGAAAGGCGTGGTGGGCATGGGCAGCACGGTGCGCTTCGTCGAAGAAGGGGAGGACGGCGAGGAGACCTACCGCATCGTGGGCTCTGCCGAGGCGAACCCCAAGGACGGACGCGTCAGCTTCGAGTCCGCGGTCGGCAAGGCTCTCCTGGGACGCAGGGTCGGCGACGAGGTCCAGATCAAGACTCCCGGCGGCGCCTACAGCGTGCGCATCACCGCGATTGAGTAAGCCGGCCGCCGTCGCCAGCCCGCTCGCCGAGCTGCGCCGCTGGATGGCCAACCGCCACCTCGACGCGCTGTACCTCTCGAGTCCCGTGTCGATCGCCTACCTCACCGGCTTGTTCGCCAATCCGCACGAACGCCTCATGGGCCTGGCGATCCGAGGCGAACGCGCGACTCTCATCGTCCCCGCCCTGGAAAGGCAGAAGGCGGCCGAGCGCGCCCAGCACGCGGAGGTCGAGTCGTGGCGCGATGGGGAGGATCCCTACGCGCTCGTCGCGGAGGCACTGGGAGGGGCGGTCGAGATAGGCGTCGAGAAGGAACACCTGAGCCTCCATGCCGCGGAGGTCATCACCACGCGCACCGGAGCGAGCGAGCTCGTGGACGTCGGCGGCGAGATCCG
The DNA here is from genome assembly GCA_005889135.1 of Chloroflexota bacterium. Classification (GTDB taxonomy): domain Bacteria; phylum Chloroflexota; class Dormibacteria; order Dormibacterales; family Dormibacteraceae; genus 40CM-4-65-16. Next base: position 3,094 of record VBEK01000143.1, on the reverse strand, counting down.
GCGCTTGAGACTGACCAAAAACGACGACGAGGTCGAAAAGCTGGCCCGCGCGGCCGCGATCACCGACGCGGCGGGGGAGCAGGTCCTGGCCAGGCTGCGCGCCGGGCAGAGCGAGGTGGACGCGGCGTTCATGATCGGATCGGTGATCGGCGAGCTCGGCGGCGCGCTCGCCTTCCCGTCGCTAGTCCAGTCCGGGCCGAACTCCGCGCTGCCCCACCTGGAGCCCTCGAACCGGAAGCTGGCGCGCGGCGACTTCGTGCTCCTCGATTTCGGGGCCGCCTTCGCCGGCTACAAGGCGGACATGACCCGCGTGGCCGTCGTCGGGGAGCCGAACCCGAAGCAGCGGGAGATCCACAAGGTCGTTCTCGAGGCGCACGACGCCGCGATCGCGGCGGTGCGGCCGGGCGTGACCACCGGCGACGTCGACGCGGCGGCGCGGCGGGTGATCGATGCCGCCGGCTACGGCGAGAACTTTTTCCACCGCATCGGCCATGGCCTCGGCCTCGAGGATCACGAGGACCCGAGCATGGACCCCGGATCGCGCACCGCGCTCGAGCCCGGGATGGTCTTCACCGTCGAGCCCGGCATCTACATCCCCGGCTTCGGCGGTGTGCGCATCGAAGACGACGTCGTCGTCACCGAAGGCGGGTGTCGAGTGCTGACGCAGGCGGACCGCTCCCTGAGGGTGGTGTGAAGATGCTCGCGCCCGGCATGCGGCACACCGCTCAGCGCGAGATGGTCTACAACGTCATCGTCCGCCTCGGCGGCCACTGCACAGCCGAGCAGATCACCGACGAGCTGCAGAAGACCAGGCCCGCTTTCCCGCGCAGCACGGTCTACCGCGCGCTCGAGGCTCTGACCGCCTCAGGCTCGGTCTACGCCGTGCACCTCGGCGAAGGTCCGACGCACTACGAGCTGGCGAGCGGCGATCATCACCACGCGGTCTGCCAGGTGTGTGGTGGCGTCATGCACATCCAGGAAGAGCTGGTGCACGACCTCGAGCACCACCTGGAGGAGGGGCACGGCTTCAAGCCGGTCCGCACCGAGGTGCTTGTGGTGGGGGTCTGCGACGATTGCTCGCGCAACCCGGCGCCGCATCCCTCGCGCCGGCGCGTCATCGACCCTCACCACAGACACTAAGGAGCGGTCATGGAATCGAAAATCGTGGGCACCGTCATGCCCGTCCTCGAGCTGAGCATGCAGCCGAACGACAAGGTCTTCGCCGAGTCCGGCGAGCTTTCCTGGATGTCGATGGCGATCCAGATGCAGACGGGTACGTCGGTCGGCGGGCAGCAGGGCGGTTTCCTCGGCGCGCTCGGCCGGGCGATGGCGGGCGGCACGCTGTTCATGACCGAGTACACGGCGGCCGGCGGCGAGGGCCTGCTCGCCTTCGCGGCCAAGCTGCCGGGCCAGATCGTGCCCCTCGACATCGCGCCCGGCCACGGCTACATGGTCCACAGGCACGGGTTCATGTGCGGCACCATCGGCGTCCAGTTCTCGATCGGCTTTCAGCAGCGCCTGGGCGCCGGTGTCTTCGGCGGCACCGGTTTCCGCATGCAGCGCCTGACGGGACAGGGCCGGGCCTGGGTCGAGCTGCACGGCGAGGTCGTCGTCTACGACCTGCAGCCGGGCAACACCCTGCGCGTCCATCCGGGCCAGGTCGGCATGTACCAGGAGTCGGTCCAGTTCAACATCGTCACCGTGCCCGGGATCCAGAACATGTTCTTCGGCGGCTCGGGCCTGTTCCTGGCCGCGCTCACCGGACCCGGGAGGGTGTGGCTGCAGTCGATGAGCATGCACCACCTGGCGCATGCGATCCAGGAGTACCTGCCCAAGGCGGGCTAGTCACAAGGAGGGAAGCGATGCCGAAGTACCTCGTCACCGGCTCTTACACGACCGAAGGGCTGAGGGGCCTGCTCAAGGAGGGCGGGACCGGCCGGCGCAAGGCGGTCGAAGACGCCGTCAAGCACATGGGCGGTCATCTCGAGGCGTACTACTTCGCGTTCGGTGACAACGACGTGGTCACCATCGTCGACGTGCCGGACAGCGTGACCGCCGCGGCGCTGGCCATCGGGATCTCCTCCACCGGGACGGTCGGCACAAGGACGACCGTGCTGCTCACGCCCGAGGAGATCGACCAGGCGACCAAGAAGACGCTCGCGTTCCGCGCCGCCGGCCAGTAGCTGTCGGTGACCGACAGGTGGCTTACGTTCGACTGCTTCGGCACGCTCGTGGACTGGCGGCACGGGATCCGTACGACCGGGGAGCTTCTGTTTCCTGGACGGGGCGAAGCTTTCCTCGAGGCGTACATCGCGCTGGAGGCCGAGGTCGAGGAAGGCCCGTTCAAGCGCTACCGTGCGGTCCTGACCGAGACCGCCCGCCGTGCCGCGAAGAAGCTCGACGTAGACCTCAAGCTTGACGACGCGACCGCGCTGGTCTCGACGATCCCCCACTGGCCGCCGTTCGGCGACGTCGGGCCGGCGCTGTCGACACTGCGCCGGGAAGGCTGGAAGCTGGCGCTGCTGACCAACTGCGACCGCGACCTCATCGCGCAGACGCAGCGCCGGCTTCCCGCGTCGTTCGACGCGGTCGTCACCGCCGAGGACGTCTCCGCGTACAAGCCCAACCACGCCCACTTCAAGCTGTTCCAGTCGACGTTCGGGTCGTCCGCAAAGGCGTGGATCCACGTCGCCCAGAGCTACTTCCACGACATCCGGCCGACGCACGAGCTGGGCATCACGCGCATCTGGGTCAACCGCCAGGGAGAGAAGGATGATCCGGCGCTGGCCGACGCGGTGATCCGGGGGTTGGGGGAGCTTCCCGCGGCCGTCAAAAGCCTCGAACAGGGCCTGTAATGCAGCTCGAGTACCGCATGGACCGGCGCCTAAGATCCCTCGCCTTCGTGAACCAGCTGCGGGTGAATTAAGCCTCCACTGCCGGCGCTCGCGGCCTACCCGAGCCACCGTAGGCCGCCACTGCCGGCACTCGCGGCCGGCTCGCTTCTTCCGTCTGGCCAGAGGGCCCGATTAACCGGCGGTGAACATTCGCTTGACATAGCCGTGGACGTCGTCTAGGGTCAGCGGCCCTCGATGCG
>VBEK01000142.1 GCA_005889135.1 Chloroflexota bacterium | reverse complement strand
CGGGCGACGGCGGCTTCGAGAAGGGCTCGACGTGGGTGCTGTCGACGAAGGACGGCGTGCCGACGAAGGCGAGATACCTGCCCGCCCCGTGATCGTGGGGTCTCCGCAGAAAAGCCCGTTAGTCGCGACTATCCACGCATCCCGCGCCCGAAAACCCTCGATAGTCGCGACTATCCACGCATCCCGCGCGCGAAAACCCTCGATAGTCGCGACTATCCACGCTCTCCGCGCCCAAAACCCCTCGATAGTCGCGACTATCCGCCTGGTTCGGCCAACGATGTGGCGAATTGTCCGGACCAACCGGGGAGCGCTACCTTACTGGTCGTGACGGTCACGCTCAAGGGTCCTGGTCTGACCGAGGACCAGGTCGTCGCCGTCGCCCGTCACGGAGAGAAGGTCGCGCTCGCGGCCTCGGCCCGGACGAAGATGGAGCGCAGCCGGGCGCGCGTCGAGCGCGCGGCGACCTCGCGCGAGCCTGTCTACGGCGTCTCCACCGGGTTCGGAGCCCTGGCCGGCACCCGCATCGCTCCGCTCCGCCAGCCCGAGCTGCAGCTGGCGCTCATCCGGTCCCACGCGGCCGGCGTCGGTCCGCCGGTGGACGGCGAGGCGGTGCGCGCGACCATGCTGCTGCGCGCTCGCACGCTCGCCATGGGCATGTCGGGCGTGCGGCCGCTGCTGGCCGAGGCGATGCTCGGGATGCTGAACGAGGGCATCACGCCGGTGGTGCCCCGCTACGGCTCGGTCGGCTGCAGCGGCGACCTGGCGCCGCTCGCCCACATCGGCCTCGCGCTCGTCGGCGAAGGCGAGGTGGTCGACGCGTCGGGCGCGCGGCGGCCGGCGGCGCAGGCCCTGCGCTCGGCCAAGCTGAAACCAGTCAGGCTCGAGACCAAGGAGGGGCTCTCGCTGATCAACGGCACCGACGGCATGCTGGGCATGCTGGTGCTCGCGTGCGCGGACGCCGAGCGCCTCTTCCGCACCGCCGACGTCACCGCGGCCATGTCAGCGGAGGCGCTGCTCGGCACCGACCGCGCGTTCCAGTCGCGCCTGCACGAGGTGCGGCCCCACGCGGGGCAGGCCGCCAGCGCGGCGAACCTGGCCCGGCTGATGAGCGGGTCGCAGATCGTGACCTCGCACCGCCACTCCCAGCACGCGGTCCAGGACTCGTACTCGGTGCGCTGCAGCCCGCAGGTCGCGGGCGCCGCGCGGGACACGCTCGAGTTCGCGCGCCGCACCGCCGAGGTGGAGCTGTCGTCGACCATCGACAACCCGATCGTGCTCGAGAGCGGCGAGGTCGAGTCCAACGGCAACTTTCACGGCGAGCCGCTCGCCTTCGCCGCCGACTTCCTGGCCATCGCCGCAGCTGAGGTGGGCTCGATCGCCGAGCGGCGCGTGGACCGCCTGCTCGACCCGCACCGCTCCCAGGGGCTGCCACCGTTCCTGGCCGAGGAGCCGGGCGTGAACTCCGGCCTGATGGTCGCGCAGTACACGGCCGCCGCGCTCGTGGCCGAGAACCGCCGCCTCGCCGCGCCGGCGAGCGTCGACTCCGTGCCGACCTCGGGCATGCAGGAGGACCACGTCTCGATGGGCTGGGGCGCGGCGCTCAAGCTGCGCACCGTGCTCGACAACCTGACGAGCATCCTGGCCGTCGAGCTGTGCGCGGCAGCGCGCGCGCAGGAGATGCGAGCGCCGCTCGAGCCGGCCGCGGCCACGGGGGCGGTGCGCAAGCTCCTGCGCAAGCAGGTCAAGGGCGTCGGGCCGGACCGCGTCGTGGCGCCCGAGCTGGCCGCCGCCGAGGCGTTGATCAGGAGCGGCGAGGTAATCGAAGCTGCCGAAGCGGTGGCCGGCCGGCTGAAGTGAGCAGGACGATCCAGGCCCCGCGCGGCGCCGACATCACGTGCAAGGGCTGGCCGCAGGAGGCGGCGATGCGCATGTTGATGAACAACCTCGACCCCGAGGTCGCCGAGCGCCCCGAGGACCTCGTCGTCTACGGGGGCACGGGTCGCGCCGCGCGCTCGTGGGAGGCGTTCGACGCCATCGTCCGCGAGCTCCGCCATCTCGAGGGCGACCAGACGCTGCTCGTGCAGTCGGGCAAGCCGGTCGGCGTCTTCGACACGCACGAGTGGGCGCCGCGGGTCCTGATCTCCAACTCGATGCTCGTCCCTGAGTGGGCGACGTGGGACGAGTTCCGGCGCCTCGAGGCGATGGGACTGACGATGTACGGCCAGATGACGGCCGGCTCGTGGATCTACATCGGCACGCAGGGCATCCTGCAGGGGACGTACGAGACGTTCGCCGCGATCGCGCGGAAGCGGTTCGGCGGCTCGCTCGCGGGCACGATCACTCTGACCGCCGGCCTCGGCGGCATGGGCGGCGCGCAGCCGCTCGCCGTCACCTTGAACGGCGGCGTCGCCGTTTGCGTCGAGGTCGACGAGGAGAGGATCGCCCGCCGTCTCGAGCACCGCTACCTCGACGTGCGGGCGCGCGACCTCGAGCACGCGCTCGAGCTCGCGATCCAGGCAAGGACGGAGAAGAAGGCGCTCTCCATCGGCGTCCTCGGCAACGCCGCCGAGATCGTGCCCGAGCTGGCGCGACGCAACATTCAGGTCGACGTCGTCACCGACCAGACGTCGGCCCACGACCCGCTGAGCTACGTCCCCGCCGGAGTCACGCCCGAGGACGCCGCCGAGCTGCGCCTGGACGACCCCGACGAATATGTGAGACGCGCGCGCGCGAGCATGGCTCGACACGTCGACGCGATGGTCGCGTTCCTCGACAGGGGCGCCGAGGTCTTCGACTACGGCAACAGCCTCCGCGCCGAGGCGCGCCTGGGCGGCTGCATCCGTGCCTTCGACTACCCGGGTTTCGTCCCCGCGTACATCCGGCCCCTGTTCTGCGAGGGCAAGGGCCCGTTTCGTTGGGTCGCGCTGTCGGGCGAGCAGGCGGACATCGCCGCCACTGACCGAGCGATGGTGGAGGAGTTCGCCGAGGACGAGGCGCTTGTGCGCTGGATCAAGGCGGCGGGCGAGCGCGTGCGCTTCCAGGGACTGCCGGCGCGCATATGCTGGCTCGGCTACGGCGAGCGCGCCCGCGCGGGCCGGCTGTTCAACGAGCTCGTGCGCAGCGGCGCGGTCAAGGCTCCGATCGTGATCGGCCGCGACCACCTCGACTCCGGCTCGGTCGCCTCGCCTTACCGGGAGACAGAGGCGATGCGGGACGGCTCCGATGCGATCGCCGACTGGCCCATCCTCAACGCCCTGCTCAACACGTCGAGCGGCGCGTCGTGGGTGAGCGTCCACCATGGCGGTGGGGTGGGCATCGGGCGCTCGATCCACGCGGGCATGGTCGCCGTCGCCGACGGCAGCGAGACCGCCGCGCGCAAGCTCGAGCGCGTGCTGACCAACGACCCGGGCACCGGCGTCATGCGCCACGCCGACGCGGGCTATGAGCGCGCGGTCGAGGTCGCGCGCGAGCGCGGCGTCCGCATCCCGATGGCACCGACGACGACTTGATCGGCTCGGGCAAATGGCACGCCGAGCAAGCCTGGCTCGGCCGCCGCGCCGAGAACGTGCTCATCGAGGTCGAGGGCGGTCGCATCACGTCGGTGGTGGAGGACGCTTTCGCTCCACCGGACGCGGTGACCCTCAAGGGCTGGACGATCCCGGGCCTCGCCAACGTCCACAGCCACGCGTTCCAGCGCCTGCTCCGGGGCGAGATCGAGTCTGGCGGCGGCGACTTCTGGGAGTGGCGGGAGCGCATGTACCGCTACACCGAGTGGGACGCGGCCGACTACTTCAAGCACGGCCGCCTTGTCTTCCGCGAGATGCTCCAGGCCGGCATCACCGCCGTCGGCGAGTTCCACTACCTCCACGGCCATGGCAACGAGCTGGGGGAGGCCCTGATCGACGCCGCCGCCGAGGAGGGGATCCGGATCACGCTGATCGACGCCTGCTACCTGCGCGGCGGCATGGACGGCCGGCCCCTCGAGCTGGAGCAGATCTCCTTCAGCGACGGTGACGCCGACGCCTGGGCGCGACGCGTCGACGACCTGTCCGATGGCGACGGGGTGCGCATCGCGGCCGCCATCCACAGCGTCCGCGCGGTCGACCCCGAGTCGATGCGCATAGTCGCCACGTACGCCCGCGAACGCCACGCGCCGCTGCACGTGCACCTCGCCGAGCAGCCCGCCGAGTTCGAGGAGTGCAAGGCGGTGGAGGGCTGCACGCCGGCCGAGCTCCTCGACCGCGAGGGCATCCTCGGTCCCGATCTGACCACGGTGCACTCCATCCACGTCGACGCCCACGACGTCACGCTGCTCGGGGCGAACCAGGTCAACGTGTGCGCCTGCCCGACGACCGAGCGTGACCTCGGCGACCGCGTCGGTCCGCTGCAGGCGCTCAGCCAGGCCGGCTGCCGGCTGAGCGTGGGCAGCGACTCCAACGTCGTCATCGACGTGCTCGAGGAGGCGCGCGCGGTCGACCTCGACCAGCGCCGCGCGAACGGCCGCCGGGTGCTGCACCAGCCGCTGGAGCTCCTCGAGGTCGCGACCGTGAACGGGATGCGGGCGCTCGGCTGGGAGGCCGGCGAGCTCAAGCCTGGGATGCTCGCCGACTTTGTCACCCTCGACTCCTCGAACGGACCGTGGCGGGAGCTGACGCCCGCGTACATCGTCTACGGCCTGAGCGGGAGAGATGTGACGAACGTGGTCGTCGGCGGAGTGACGGTGGTGAGCACGTGAGGCGATGAAGCGCCTGCGGAACATCGGCCGCCTGTTCACCGGCACGCCTGCCGGCGTCGTCGAGGACGCCTCGGTGATCATCGACGGCGAGGAGATCGCATGGTGCGGCAAGCAGCGGGACGAGCCGCGGGAGCTGATGGAGTCGGTCGCCGACGAGCACGACTGCGCCGGCGGGCTCGTGACCGCCGGTCTCATCGACGCGCACACGCATCCGGTCTACGCGGGCGACCGCATGGCCGAGGTCGCGATGCGGTCCGCGGGCGCCACATACGAGCAGGTGGCGAAGGCGGGAGGCGGGATCAGGGCGACGGTCAGCGCCACCCGCGCGGAGCCTATGAGCGCGCTCGAGGAGGCGACCGCTCGCCGCCTGTGGACGTGGCTCGAGGGCGGCGCCACCACGATCGAGGCGAAGACCGGCTATCACCTGCAGCGCGAAGGAGAGATCGAGGCGACCCGCCTTCTTGCGCGGCTCGGCACCCGACCAGACCTGCCGCGGATCGAGGTCACGTTCCTGGCCGCGCACGCGCTACCCCCCGACCGCTGGGCACGCATGGGCGCGTACGCCAAGCAGGTGGCTGACTGGTGCGACGACGCGTACATGGCGGGGGCGCGTTTCTGCGACGTGTTCTGCGACCGGGGCTACTTCAGCGTCGCGCAGTCGCGAGCCATCCTCAAGGCGGCGATCAAGTCGAAGCTCATCCCGCGCCTGCACGCGGACGAGCTCGCTCGCACCGGGGGCTCCCGGTTGGCGGCGGAGCTGCACGCCGTCTCCGCGGACCATCTGCTGCGCGCGAATCGAGGCGACGCGGCTGCGCTTGCGCGCGCCGGCGTGGTGGCGACGCTGGCCCCCGGCACCGCGCTGGCGATCGGCAAGCTGCCGCCGGTGAAGGAGCTCATGGACGCCGGGGCGGTGATCGCGCTCGGGAGCGACCACAACCCGGGCACCAGCGGCATCACGAGCATGAGCGTCGTCGTCGCGCTTGCCGTGGCCGTGTTCAAGATGTCGGTCGAGCGAGCCCTCCTGGCGGCCACGCTCGGCGGGGCGCTCTCGCTGTCCCGCTCAGATCGCGGGGTCGTGGAGGCCCACAAGCTGGCCGATCTTGTCCTCTGGGAGGCCGAGCACGAGGGCGCCTTCGCCTGGGCCTACGGACTCGCGCCGCGCACCGTCTGGCTGCGGGGTACGCAAGTTTTTGCGTGAAAAATGGTTGCTAATTGCGTGCACTCCGTCTATAAGTTGCACCTGAACGGCCGCCCGCTCAGCGAGTTCGAATCCACCGCGGTCGAAATGGAGGAAGGCAAGTAGTGCAGTCAATCTCAAAGTGGAACCCCCTGGCGCTGAAGCTTCTCCTGTGGGTAATGGGAGTTCTTCTGGTCGTCGGCTCGGCTGCGAGCTTTGTCGGCGATACGGTCTTCAACTTCGGTAGCGGCGCGGGCGTCACGGCTCCAGTCGCGGGTATCGCGTTCGGCGCTGGCATGATGATCGCTGGCTTCGACCCGATCGCCAACGTCAGCTGGGTTCGCGCGCTGGTCCTCTACGCAATCCTCGAGATCGTCTACCAGATCTTCACGCAGGTGACGATCGGCAACTTCGACATCGTGGCCGTCATCATCGGGATCCTGGTCGCGGTGCTCGTGCTCGTGCTGTACCCGAACAAGCCGGCCCTGTGGATGCAGGGTGGCACCACCTCGGGTGCGCGCGCCTAAGTTCTGACCCTTCGGTTGCGGCAAAGGGCGGCCTACCCGGGCCGCCCTTTTTTTGAGTATGAGAGGAAACCCAAATGGTTTCCTCTCATCGCCCGGGCGCTGCGCGCCGGGGCTGCTCTCCTTCCGGTATAAGGTTCGGCTCTTTCTTAGTTGCCACTCGTCGCCACGATTGGGAGACGAGGGAGACAAGTCGCGGCCGGGATGAACCCGGCCGCCAGGGCGACGTCTTTTCTATCCCGAGATCACCGTGGATTGCGCGATCTCGTCATGGATCGGCTGCCGTGTGATCCACGACAGCGGCAGCAGCGCAAACCTGAGCAGCGACTGCGTCAGAGTCAGCGGCGATCCGTCGACCGCGACCACACGCTGTCGCGTCACCACTCCGCCGAGCGTCCGGCCCCAGACGGTCCAGCACACCGCGTGGTAAGCGGCCGCGAACACGATCGCGCGCCCGATGCGCCTGCGCCCCGTGAGCCGCACCAACGTGAGGCACATCGCGACATCGACGCTCGCCGAGCGGACGCGGTCAGGTTCGGGCGGGGTCGGGCCAGGGACCGGCTCACGGCCACGCACCCGCATGAGGTAGAGGCGCGTGAGCAGGTGATGGACCGGGAGCTGCATCGCCGTATAGACGGGAGGAGGAACGCGCGGACGGTACCCCTCCAGGGTGGCAAGCAGCCGGCCCTCGGTCGACCTGACTCTGAAGGAACCTCCGGGCGCGCCGGCGGCCAAACCACCCTCGATGGGCCAGTTGACCTGGGACTTCGAGACGCGCGGAGCTCCGAAGCGCAAGAGCTCGACCGGGCCCACACGCATCGAGGTGCCGCGCATCCGCGCCAGCCCTAGCGTCAGCACGGTGAGGTCGGTCATGTAGCGGTCGAGCAGCTCTTTGCCGCTCACCGCCCGGTTGGTCGCGACCGCGTCCTCGACGTACACTCGCCCGTCCTGCCACCGCGCCACCCGAATATGGTGGCAGTTGGCCATGGCCAGGCTGGAGTTCACCTCGACGATCGACGTCGCCACCACTCCCGAGCGCGCTTTCGACTACTTCGCCGACCACAGACACGTGGCGCAGGTCCTCGAGGGTGTGAGCCGCTGGCAGCCAATCGGGACCAGGAGCCGTGGCGTGGGCGCCCGCTACGACGTCGAGATGGTGACGTTCGGGGTGCCGCTCAAGAACGTCCTGCGCCTGAACCGCTGGCGCCGCCCGGAGGCGATCGAGTGGGAGTCGGAGTCTGGCTTGATCCGGCAAGAGGGCGGCTTCCGGTTCCACAAGACAGATCGCGGCGTGCGGATCGAGCTCCGGATCGCTTACGAGCCTCCCGGGTCGGCGGTCGGGGCTGCGGTCGCGCGGCGCATGGACGGCATGGTGCGGCGCCGCCTGGAGCGGGCCCTGGAGCGCATCCGGGACGTACTCGAGTCCTAAAGTTTTCTGACATGAAGCTGACCCGCGAGGCGTCCGCGATCCTGGGCGGGACCACGATCGGCATGCTCGCGCTGCGATCGGGGCGGCTGCCGCTGGTGAACCCGGCCGTATTCAGCTTCGCGCAGGGCTCGCTGTGGGTGACGACGTCGCGCTACGCGGCCAAGACGATCATCGCCCGCAAAGACCCGCGCGCCGCCTTCCTCGTCGACGGCGGCCGGCGCGCGGTGCTTCTGCGCGGGACGCTCGAGGTGTTCGACCCGCTGAACCTGTCCAACGACATCCGGGCGATCCTCGACGGCCCGGCCTACTTCCTCGGCCTCGCCGGCTACGCCCTGCGCAACGCGCCCTTCGTCGCCGGCTACGCCCTCGACCTGGCCCGGCTGCCCCGCGAGTGGATGCCCTACAACCGCGTCGTCCTGCGCCTGCGGCTGGGCGATGCCGACACGGTGGAGGGGGCTCCGTTCCCCGCCGCGCAGGCGGCGCGCGTGCCCGCGGTGCCCGCCGAGGTCAGCCGGCGCCTCGCCGGCGTCTCGCGCGGCTACGCGTGCTGGATCGAAGGGGGCCTGCCGGTGATCCGTCCAGCGTTCTGGGAGGTCGAGCGCGGGCAGGTGAGCGTCGCCCCGACGAGCGGCCGGCCACGGGCGGGCTCGCCGGGCGCGCTGGTAGTCGAGCTGCACCACTGGTTCCGGCCCTCGTTGATGGTCGGGGCATGCGTGCGCGGCACATTTGTCGCCGCGACCGAAAAGGACGCAGTCGCGGAGCGTTACGGGATCGCGCTGGCGGAAGTTCCCCCGGTCATGGAGCTGAAGCCCGAACGCGTGACATCGTGGCGTGGGTTCGCGGTGACCACGTCCGTGCCTAAGTCGGCGCGCACGCTCCGCGTCGCCGAGGGCTGATGGCCAAGCCCGACGCCCCGGCGATCCGGATCCGCCGCTACGAGGCGGGCCGGTGGAGCGACTCACCCGACGCGGTGGTGACCGAGGAGCCGCTGCAGCTGCTCCTCGACGGCGAGCCGCTGTCGGTCGTGATGCGCACTCCTGGCCAGGACGTCGAGCTGGCGCTCGGACTGTTCTACGCCGAAGGCATCATCCGCGCGCTGTCGGACGTGGCGTCGGTGCGCATCAGCGCCGAGGCGGGCGAGAGCGAGCCTGGCGTGGTCCTCGATGCTTCGATCATGGAGTCAAACCATCTCGACGTCCGGCTCGCGCACGCGGCGCGCCGCAAGCCGGAGCGGTCGATGCTGGCCAGCGCCGCGTGCGGCGTGTGCGGCGCGGTGATGATCGAGGACCTGCGGCGCGATCTCTCGGTCCTCGACAGCCGCGGCAAGGTCGACCCGGCGATGCTGCCCGCGCTGGTCGAGCGCATGCGCTCGGGCCAGGGCGTCTTCGAGCGCACCGGCGGCCTCCACGCCGCCGGGCTGTTCGACGTCGGGGGTGAGCTGATCTGCATGCGCGAGGACGTGGGCCGCCACAACGCGGTCGACAAGGTCGCGGGGCGGATGCTGCTGGACGGGCGGCTGCCGATGCGCGAAGCGATCTTGGTGGTGAGCGGACGCGCGGGCTACGAGATCGTGCAGAAGTCGATCACGGCAGGCATTCCCGTGGTCGCCGCGGTGGGCGCGCCGTCCAGCCTGGCGGTGGCGCTGGCGCGCGAGTTCCACCAGACGCTGGTCGGGTTTTTGCGCGGCACCCGGTTCAACGTGTACTCCGCACCCGAGCGACTGGCGGGTTGATCGCCGCCGTCCAAGCGCGGCCCGCGCTGCGGGCGGCCCTCGTCGCTTCGCTCGTGCTCGTCCTCGAGTGGTCGCGCGCGCTGGGGGCGGCGCAACCGGGCTTCACCGTCGTCGCGCTGCTTCTGGGCGGAATCGCGCTGGCGGCGGTCGCGATCGGATGGCCGGCCGACCGGCTCGGCCTGGGCAGGTCGAGGTTGGGGCTGCGGCTGATCGGGGGATGCGCCCTCGGCGCGGTCCTGCTCCTGCCGGCCGCGGTGCGCTCGGGCACGGCGCCGCTGCTGCCGGCGGGGCTGGCGATGGCGGCGATCGCCGTCTCGATCGGCGAGGAGCTCGCGTTCCGGGGCGCGCTGTACGCCGCGCTCGAGGACGCCGGCGGCGCGCCCCTCGCTGTGCTCGGCACGACGCTGCTCTGGACGCTGGCCCACGCCCTCTCGCACCCGCCCGAGTTCCTGCCGGCCGTCGCCGCGGCGGGATTGCTCCTGGCCCTGTGGCGCTGGGCGTGCAGAGACCTGGTGGCACCGATCGTCGGGCACGCGATCGCCGACCTCGCGCTGTGAGAAAGCTCGCCTTGCTGGGCGTCGCCGCCGCGCTCTATGCCGGCGCCGCGTGGTCGGTCGCGCCGGGCTTCTACGACGGCTTCGGCCCGCCGGCGCCGTACAACTTCACCTGCCCGCCCCCGCAGGCGGGCGCGAATCAGAAGCCGAGCTCGGGCCACGCGGACATCCCAGTCACGGGCGGCGTCAGCGAAGCCTTCTCGGCCTTCACGGACGACGGCCAGATCGTGATCGGCTTTCTGCCGGGCGCGTTCCTCGCCGGCGGCAAGACGACGATCACGGTCGACATCACCCCTCTCGACACTTGCCCGCAGCCCAGCGGGATCCGCTTCGTCACCAACGCGTACAAGATCACCGCCAGCGCGGCGCTCAACGCCGACAAGCGCGCCAACCTCACCCTCAGGTACTCGAACCTGGAGCCGGACCCCGCGAGCGTGTACCAGGCCACGGACCCGAACGGGACCTGGACCGAGAAGTCCTCGCAGCCGGGCGCGCCGTTCACCATCGTGACGACGACGACGACGTTCGGCTACTTCGCGGCTGGGTACGCGTCCAGCTCGCCGCCGCCGGGGGCCGTCACGATCGGCGGCGGGCAGCTGCTGCCAATCATCGTCGCGGTGCTGGTCGTGGTGGTCGTGCTCGCGGGCCTGCCGCTGGCGGTGATGCGCCGCCGCCGGTCGTAACACAACTTCCGCGATAGTCGCGACTAACAAGGGGTTCGACACCCCTACACCGCGGATAGTCGCGACTAACAACGGGATTGGGGCTCCAACACCTCGGATAGTCGCGACTAACTAGACGTACTTCATCGCTTCGAACAGGTGGCCGCACGAGCGGCAGCGGTACTGAAGCGTCATCGCCTGGGTGCCGAAAAGCGAGATGACCTCGGCATCGCGCTTGCGGCAGTGCGGGCAGGCCGGCTCAGCCCGCGGCTTTTGACGCGGTGGTCGGCGCGTACTTCTTCTCCTCCAGGCCCCGCAGCATGCCAAAGGTGTGCTCGTCGATCGCGCCTGGCGCGGTCCGGCGCCGCAGCGGGTCCCACATCTCCCAATGGATGGTGACGTCGGGGGCCTTGGTCTCCAGCTGCTCCTCCAGGCGCGCGCGCATCTCGGCCGGGCCCATGCTCAGCGTGCCATCGCGGTGCATCGACTCGGTCTCGCCATCCGGCGGGCCGAAGAGTTCCAGCGCCTCCTGCCACGCGCGCAGCAAAGGGGCCTTGTCGATGCCCGAGCGCAGCCAGCTCCGGCCATGGAGGAAGTGGTAGCGCTCCTCCATCAGCATCTTGCGCAGACGGTGCTGCAGGACCTCGACCGAGCCGCCTACGCACGCCTCGATCATGACCGTGAACGCGGTGTCGAGGACCGCGTTCGCCGCGACAAACTGGCTCCATTCGGTCCAGGGCTCGTCGAAGTAGGCGAGGTTGCGGATGCTCGCCGGCTTCGACTCGCGGTTGGGCGTTCGCGGGTCTTCGCCAAGCGGCTCGAGGCAGCCGTAGAGGACACGGCTGTGCCCGAGGTCGTCGAGCCCCATCGCCGCGGCGGCGATGTCGGCCTCGAGCGACGGCGCTCGCGTGGCCCACTCCGCATAGCGGAGGCCGAGCATCTGCTTGTTGTCCGCGAGGGACAGGACCAGGTCGGAAAGGCTCATATCTCCCCGGGCGACCAGAGGCGGATCACGTCGGCCTTGCGCACGATGGCCATCTCGCACCAGCGCTCCTCGTCGTAGGTGGCCCGGGCGTAGGCCATCGCCAGGTCGGCGTCAGGCGCGACGACGCTGCCGACGAGATGAAGCGGATCGACGCGCGCCTTGCGCGCGAAGACCTCGTACTCCACGGCGTCCCCGCTGACGCGCTTGTAGCCGTTCTTGCTCACACCGCGAGACCCCACGCCTCGAGGGCATCGCGGCCGGCCTGCGTCATCCGCCCTGTGGTCCAGGGTGGGTCCCAAACGACATTGACGCGGACCTCGTCGATGCCCGGTTCGCGCAGGAGACGCTCGCGCACGTCGTCGAGGATGAACTCGGACGCGGGGCAGCCCATGGCGGTGAACGTGAGGTCGACCTCGACCACCCCGTCCCGCTCGCTGACGCCATAGATGACGCCGAGGTCGACGAGGTTCACGGGCATCTCGGGGTCTTCGACCTCGGCGAGCGCCGCCCAGAGCCGCTCAGTCACGAGTCTCTGCGGTGAGTCTTGCGGAAGTTGTGGAACTCTTCCTGGAACATCGCGACCATCTCGACGTTGCGCGGGCCGCGGGCGCGCCAGCGCGTGAGCACGTCATCCCAGGTGGTCGGCTGCTTGAAGTCCCAACGCTTGTGCTCGGCGTCGAACTCGCAGGGGAAGGGGTAGTCGAGCTCCCACACGTCCTTGCCGTCTTTCGCCTCTTTGTGCGCCGGCACCTTGACACCGATCTGCTCGCAGTACGGCACGACCTGGGAGAGCCACCACTGCCGGAGCTGGTCATTGGTCAGGCCCTTTAGCCGGTAGTCGAGCTGCAGGGAGTGCATCTTCTTCGAGTCGGGAAGTCCGAACCATTCGACGCTGAGCGGGAACATCCAGTCGACCGCGCGCTGCAGCTCGTCCCTGGCCGCGCCGCCGGCGGCGGCGATGCGCTTCATCCACGTGCGGCCGTTGCGGAGGTGGAAGTTCTCCTCGAGCATGACCTTGTTCAGGCCGCGCTTCCACGGGCCGTAGGAGCACTTGTCGTGGATGTCGCCGAGGAGGCAGAACCCGGCCTGGTCGTAGAAGCCGTTGGCGACCACCAGCTCGGTCCACGTCTCGAGCGGGACGTCGAAGGCGTAGGGGTAGCGGAAGCTCTTGGGGTCGCGGCTGAAGATGAGCTTCTCCTGGTCCTCGCCGAGCTCCTCGAGGATGTGGTAGGCGATGTGGGCGTGGGCGAGCTCGTCCTGGATGATGGCGATCCCGGTCATGAACGCGTTGATGCTGGGCGCGCGCTTGGCCGCGAGGTAGTAGGCGGGTGCGCTGATGAGCTCGGTGTCGCCCGAGACGATGAGGGTGTGCTTGAGCTCGCGGAGGTACTCGGGCGTCATCTCGTTGGTGGACTCGATTAGCTCGCCCGACTGGAGCATCTGATCGAGCTCGGCGGGGGTTGACATCAATTCAATTCTGGTACATCGGCATCGGTAGAATCGTGGTCTTCCCCAGGCCGATTTGGTCGGCCGCGCCGCGGTGGCTATAGCTCAGCTGGCAGAGCACCAGATTGTGGATCTGGGTGTCGCGGGTTCAAATCCCGCTAGCCACCCCAACATCCTCCCTAGCGAGGTATGATGTTCCCATGGCGGTCAAGTGGCGTGTGGACGAGCTCGCCGAGAGGAAAGGCTGGAATGCTCGGCGCTTGGCCGAGAAGGCCGGTGTCGATATCAAGACAGCTCGCAATATCCTGACGGGCCAAGCCACGCGTGTCGATCTGGAGACGATTGGGCGCTTAGCTGATGCCCTGGGGGTCGAGCCAGGCTCTCTCTGGCGCCGCGCTGGTGGTGCATCGCTCAAGGATCGTTGGGCCACGCTGGCCGGCGTCGCTGGCAAGGCAACCAAAGAAGAGATGGACAGCATCCTCGGAGGCGATTGGGACGAATCAACTGACCCTGGGCTGGAGAGAGCGACCCGCGACTTGTGACGCGCTGTTACATCGACACCAATTTTCTTTTCGCCTACAGTCGCCGAGCCAGCCAAGACCCAGACCCGCGCCTCGATAGCTGGCGCCGCCTTGTCGATCATGAACTTGGCGCCGACCCGGGCGTGATCAGTGGGCTTGTTCTCGATGAGCTGGCTTATCGGGTCGTGCTTACGTGGCTCAGGGATTCAGGCGACACAAATCCAATGTCGACGTTTCGGAAATCAGCGCCCGCTGTTATGCGCCGTATGCGCGGCCGACTTCGCCGCCTATGGAAGGCAATCGACGAAATGGATTTCGAAATCGCTGTTACAGATCGCTCCGTCACTCGTAGGGCTATGGATCTGATGTCCAAACCAGCTCTATCGCCCCGTGACGCTTTTCATGCGGCCCACGCCCTCGATTCTGGCTGTCCGGTGATCGTCAGCTCCGACCCGGACTACGACAGACTGGCCGCACTTCGTCGGATCGGGCCGGGCTGATAGCAGACTGAGGCGCCATGTATGCCGACTGCCCTGAGGTTCGTTCTCATTTTGAAAATCCGGATAAGTCAAGCCCGGCGCAAACCTGCGCCGAATAGTGAGATTAATTCACCTCTGTAGCGCCATCGCCGAACTTTCGTCCGTCGCGGCACCTGACTCATATTCGATATGGCGGTTCTAAAGTCGTCCCAGTAGGGACCTGCTTTACAGTGCCGGCACTCCCGTTGCAGCGTGGGACGAGGCTCGGCTGCGAGCACCTCGCAACTGAAGTCCGATCTCCGGCCGTCGGTTCCAGGTTGGCAACGCTCGCCGGAGATCGCGTGGTCCCGTCACCGTGACCCCACCGGACCGCAACGCGCTCGCCCAGTCGATGTGCCCCAGATGCCATCGGGCGAACGTGAGCGGGTCGTTGATCGTAACGACGAGGTCGTCCCCGAACCGCGGGTCGAACGCGCAAAGCTCGGCGTCGCCCCGTTCGATCAGGAGCCACGTCTTGTCCGGGCGCCCGCGGTACTCGAACTCAAACCGGACGACAACGCGCCGATCCGGCAGGCGCTCGCGGTACAGGTAGACCTGGCACCAGGACCAAAGGGCCACCCCCGGGTCTGAGTGTTCGGGCCGGACATCCATCCACTGGTCGCCCCAGACTCCAAGCGCGGTCAGGACTGGCTGCAGAGCCCGCCCGGCTGCAGTGGGTTCGTAGATAGATCCACGGCCGTCGGGTTTTAGATGGATCTCGATGACACCGGCGTGTTCGAGCTCTCGAAGGCGCCGGATCAGGAGCGCGCGGGACAACCCGGGGGCGCCGGCGGCGATGTCGTTGAACGTGCGGCATCCGTAGAGGATGTTGCGCATGACGATTGGTGTCCATCGTTCGGCGAAGACCTCCGCTCCTCGCGCGACCGGACAGTACTGGCCGTAGGTACGCATGCGCGTAGTTTCCACCGCCCAGCCTCGCCTGAGTAGTTCTGAATATGTACTTGGGCCGACGCCCCAGTTCATAAATTGTCCTGGACGTAGACGGGTTGCAAATGGACGCTTGACGTGGTACGGATCACCGCGCCGGAGGACTGACGAGGAGGCTGGAAATGACTGCGCTGCATGGAGCGGCAATCAAAGGGGCTGGGGGAGGTGCCGCGCATCCCGACGAAGTCGCGGCCGCTCACAGACGGGCGCTCGCAGGAGCCTCAGCCCAGGACCGCTACGTCGAGATTGTCGGCGGTCGGCACGTCCACGCGATCGAGGCCGGCAACGGGAAGCCACTGGTGCTGCTCCATGGGAGCGGGCCGGCCGCGCTGCTGTTCCTGCCGCTCCTCGAGCGGCTCAAGGATGTGCGAGCCATCGCCGTGGACCGCCCCGGGTTCGGGCTCAGCGACCCGATCGATCGACCCCTCGAGCCCTACCGAGCGTCCGCGATCGACACCGTGACGAGGATTCTCGATGCCCTGGGTGTGGCCAGGGCCGCGCTCTTGGGGAACTCGACAGGTGGGGCGTGGGCGCTGTGGTTCGCGCTCGCCCATCCCGATCGAGTCAGTCGACTCGTCCTGGTCGGGGCGACGCCATCGCTGCCTGGTACCCACGTCCCGCCTCCGATGCTGGCAGTAGCCGCGCCCCCTGTTGGGCAGCCACCCAACATGCCTGCCCCATCTCGGGCGACCGTCGTGCAGACGATGCGCGTCATGGGCGAGGCGGACACCATCGTCACCTATCCGGACCAGATCGACGCACTGGTTGCCGCCGGTTCAGACCCCCTTGCCTCCGCGACCAGTCTCGGCGAGCTGCGCGCCATGATCTCTCCGACTGGGTGGCAACCGGAGCTGGCGATACGGCCAGAGGAGCTGCGACAGCTCACTATTCCGACGCTCCTCATCTGGGGCGAGAACGATCCCCTCGGCGGCGCGGACGTCGCGCGGACGACAGCTGCCACGATCCCCCACGCGCTGTTGGAGGTGCTCTCAGCGGGTCACGCGCCCTGGCTTGGCCACCCCGATCGGGTGGCCACGTTGGTGAGCGACTTCCTGCGTCGAGACCCGTAACCGATCGACGGACTCGACTTCTGGAGAGCGGTTCTAGAGTCGTCCAACCAGCGACCCCAAACTTGTGTGCAAGTTCGGCTGCCAGGCGGAGATGAGCGTCAGGTTCTGCCAGATGCTATTCCTGGTGAGATCAATTGAGCATGCCGAGCGCGGATCGAGCGCAGCCTCGCGGTGGCGGCCCGCGGTGGATCCCTTTCTTCAACGCCGTGGCCAAACCGCTCCTCAAGCTCGGCGTGCCGATGGGGCCCGACGTCCTCATAACCGTCAGCGGCCGGAAGACGGGACTGCCGCGAACGACTCCTGTGACCATCTGCGAGTACGGCGGACGGCGGGGCTTCATCTCGCCCTTCGGCGAGACGAACTGGGCTCGCAACCTTCGTGCCGCCGGCGTGGCGACGATCAGCTTCGGCGGCCGACGCGAAACGGTGAAGACGGTGGAGCTGAACCAGGAGCAGGCGGCGGGCTTCGTCCGCGACGTAATTCTCCCGATCGCACGCCAGTCACGCCTCGGCAACTGGTTCGTCCGCAACGTGGACGGGCTCGACATCGACCACCCGGAGGATGCGGTGGTGGGCCGCCCCGTGTTCGAGATCGTGTCTGAGCCGTAGACATCACTCATCGGGGACGGAGTGGTGGGCTAGCAGGTCGGGGCGCGCTGAGCAACCCGCGCGTAGCATGCGCTGGAGGAGGAAGAAATGGCTGATCAGAGCACCAAGATCTACGTCCCACCGAAAGGCACCCGAGGCACCCGTGTGATGGATTTCGTCTTCGCCCTGATGAAGCCGTTCGCCGGCAGGGAGGTCAAGCGCTACCAGAAAGCCGACGGCCCCGAGCCGAAGCTGTTCATGGGCTTCCCCGTGCTCGTCCTCACCACCGTCGGCGCGAAGTCCGGCCAGGAGCGCTCAACCGTGTTGGGAGGATTCCCGGACGGGGACAACGCCTGGCTGATCATCGCTTCCAAGGGCGGTTCGGCCACGCATCCAGGCTGGTTCCACAACATCGCCGCCAACCCGGACAAGGTCTGGGCGCAGATCGGCAATCGCAAGTTCAAGGTCGAATGCAAGTCCCTCACCGGTAAAGAGCGGGAGGATGCCTATAACCGGGTGGCAAGCATTGCCAAGGCCTACCAGAGCTATCCCACGAAGACCGACCGCGAGATTCCCGTCCTCCGCCTGACGCCTGCGAGCTAGTGGCCCGGCCGTCGGTCTACGAGTTCGCCGGCGGCGAGCCCGCGTTCCTCGCCCTGGCGCACGCCGTGACCGAGCGCTGCATCGCCGACCCCGAGCTCAACCATGCGTTCTCGCAAGGCATGAGCCCCCGCCACGACGAGAACCTCGCCGCCTACTTGGCGGAGGTCTTCGGCGGCCCCAAGACCTACTCCGGCAGCCTGGGCGGACACTCCGGGATGCTGGCCATCCACGCCGGCCACGGCACCCCCGCGGAGTGGGGCGACCGTTTCGCGGCGTGCTTCATCCAGGCCCTGGACGACGCCGAGCTCCCGGAAGACGAGGAGTTTCGCGGCCTGCTCCGCGAGTACATCCACTGGGCGACGCGCGAGGTCAACAGATACGGCCCCGTTGGTGCCCAGGTGGAACCTGACAGGCCGATGCCACGTTGGTCATGGCAGGGGCTCGAGTCCGAAGAGCGATGAATCGAATCAAGATGGTCGAGGAGGGCGAGGCCCACGGGGCGCTGGCCGAGATCTACGCCAAGAGCAAGGCCCGCAGCGTGGCCAAGGTCGTGCCCGAGATCCTGCGCACGATGAGCCTCCGTCCCGACTTCCTGCAGGCGGTCGACGCGGCCTCACGCATGCATTTCTCCGACGGCGCGCTGACGCGCGCCCAGCACGAGATGGTCGCGTCCTATGTGTCCGCGCTGAACAAGTGCAGGTATTGACTCAGCTCGCACAGCTGGTTCCTGCAGTTGCAGGGCGAGACGTATGGCCCGGTCGCCGAGGCGCTGCGCGCGGGCGACCTCGACGCCGCCGGGCTCGATCGGCCGCACCGCCTCCTCCTCGAGTTCGTCGAGACCATCACCCGCCACGCCTACAAGGTGACCGACGCGCAGGTGCAGGCCTTGCGCGACGCCGGCTGGTCTGACGAGCAGATCGCCGAAGCGGCCTACGACGCCGCCTTGTTCAACCTTTTTGTCCGCCTGGCGGACACCTTCGACATCGTGCCGCCGGGGATGTACGAGACAGGCGGAGTGCCGCCCGCAGCCGTCAAACCCTAGGCCCAGAACCTTCGTTAGTCGCGACTATCGCGACATTTCTCGAGCCAAAACCTTCGTTAGTCGCGACTATCGCGACACTTCTCGAGCCAGAACCCTCGTTAGTCGCGACTATCGCGAGGTCTTTTCGCCCCTCACCCCGACCCTCTCCCCTGACGGGGAGAGGGAGCTTGGCCCCGCACCCCGACCCTCTCTCGTGAAGGGGAGAGGGAGTTTCAGGCGCGGTTCAGGTCGGTGAAGTCGTTGATGATCAGGCCGAAGTAGGTCTGGTCCAGGCCCCAGGCCTTCGCGTACGGAAGCGTCTGCTGTGACAGCACGTTGCCTGACGAGTCGCGCGTGATCAGCGTCGTCGTCCCGTGCAGGAAGACCCCGACGAGCCGGCTGGCCTGGGTGCTGAACTTCGGCAGGTAAAGCACCAGCTCGACGCGGTCGAAGCTGTAGGTCTTCTGCACGAACTTGCCGGAGCCGTCCGCCTGGATCACGTCGGTGAACTCCGTCAGGGCGTCCCCGACAGCGCCGTCCGCAGCCAGCTTGGGGTCGTGCGCGCGACGCGCCTCGGACTCGATCATCAAGTTGAGGACGACGGCGTGGGCCATCTGGGTTGCGCTCGCCGCAGCCTTGGAGTCGAACGCGGCGACGTTGTCGGGCACGGACACGTTGGGGAGGGGTGGCACAACCCAGACCCGCGCCGATGCCGAGGTCGGGCTGCCGGACCCCGAGGGCGGCAGGGCGACGCGGGCGGAGTTCACGGCCCAGGAGCCGATGTCCTGGGCGTTGGCCGAGCCGATCGTCAGGGCCAGCGTCGGCCGCGTGCCATCGGGCAGCTCGGGCGCGGGGATGACGCTGTGCAGGGAAAGCTGCGCCGAAAGCGGCAGCGACGTCACGAGCAGCGCGCTCACCCCCAGCACGGCCGGCGCGGACCAGCCCATGGCGCGCAAAACGCGCAGCCCGCCGCCGGCTTCCTCCAGCGGCGCCACCAGGCGCATCAGCGCGAACCGGCCCGCGCACGCGAACACCAGGCTGGCGAGGATCGCCGTCTTGGTCCAAAACTCGAGCGTGGTCGGCCCGAGCAGCACCACCGACAGCAGGGCGACGATGACCCCGAAGACGAACCTCCCGACCTGGCCGTCGGGCACGGTGCGCGGGTCGGGGATCATGAAGAAGGCGAAGATCAGGACCTCCGGTGACGTGACGAGGATCTGCCACAGCTGCTGGCCGCACATCGGTGTGGCGTACCAGCTGGCGATCATGCAGTGGTCCGGCACGGGCAGCAGCGCCAGCGCCGCGAACAGCGCGAAGGCCGCCATGTAGCCGAGCTCGAGGCCCAGCAGCTTGAGCTCCCAGGCGATGAACAGCCCGCCGCCGATCAGGATCGCGTAGGTCACGATCATCCACTGCCCCATCGGGATCCACCACAGATCCTGCGGCTCGGTGTACGCCGGCCCAAGGGCCACGAACGCGAGCACCAGGCCGAGGTTCGAGGGGTTGAAGATGTGGCGGCCGCGGTAGCGGATGACGTACTTCGAGATCATCGAGAAGGCGACGACGCCGGCGAAGATCCACCAGCCGCGTGTGCTCCACCACTGCCCATGGAACGTGCCCGGGACACGGAGGATGAAGGCTGTGCTGTTGCCGGTCAGCAGGCCGCTCGCGGGCCACATGATCACCTTGTTGCGGCCGAACTCGTAGCCGAACTCGATCAGGGCCCCGGCGGCGAGGCAGATGAGGATCTGGGCGACAGAGAGCCGGAAATCGAGCACCGTCTGGCCAAGCGCCTGGAGCGTGAGCAGCACGACGGCGACGTGGAGCCGCGGGTCCCGGATGCTCGGCAGCAGGACCGGGTACTCACGGCCGCGGATGGTCAGGGTGCGCCGCTTGGCCGCCATGGTCAGGTAACGCAGTTTGAATTGCCGGCGTTACAGCGTCCAGTGGCATGCTTGACAGGTTGACGAAGGCCATCTCCCTCGTGGCCCTGGCGGTCGCTCTGGCCGCCTGCGACCCCTTCGGTTTGCCGTCCACGCGCGCGCTGGAGAACGGAGCGTCGGGCATGCTGACCTCGGCGCAGAGCTTCGAGCTCAAAGGCACGTACAAGGCGGCCGGCGACACCTGGACGATCGACCTCCAGGTCACGCGGCACGCGCCCGACGCCGACGACACGCACCTCTTCGCCGGCGATTCCAAAGACAAGGTCGAGGCGATCGTGATCGGCGGCGGAAGGGCTTACTACCGAGGCGAGCAGTTCCTTGCGCGGCATATGACCGACCCCCAGTCGCAAGGCCTCGTCAAGGCTGCTGGCAACGCGTGGTGGACCGGTGTCGCCGTCAGCCTGCCCAGGCTGCCCGACCTCACGGGAGGCGCCGCCTTTCGCGCCGGCTTTCTCGGCCCTGCCGTCGACCGGCGCACCGACCACCAGACGGTCGCCGGGGTCGACGCGGTCGAGCTCTCGGGCGCGAGGGCCGACGTGTACATCTCGTCGGCGGCCCCGTACAACCTGCTGCGAGTGCGTCTGAAGGGAGGCGTCGTCGTCGACGGCATCAGCGACGCCGACCTCGTCTTCAGTCACGTGAACGCTGACTTCAACATCGCGCCCCCGAGGAACGTCATCGACTTCAGCAACGCCTCCACGCTGCCGCCGATCTACAGCGTCGAGTCAGTCGACACGTCACGCTGCGCCGCGACCTGCCTGGTGACGGCGACGGTGCGGAACCTGGGCGGCGCGAGCGGCGCGAGCGCGCCGTCGACGGTCACGTTCACCATGACCGACCCGATCTCGAAGCAGGCGCTCGGCTCCTGCACGGCGACAATCCGGCCTGACGTCGGGTACAACAACCAGACGACCGTGTCGTGCACGATCGGCCACGCGGCCGCGAACGCGGTCGTCGTCACCGCGAGCGCCGACAACCCTGGGCGCGGCTGAAAGTCTTAGAGCCTGCTGGGCGTCCCGTCCGGTAACGTCGGCTGAGGATGCGGGGTTGGGCGGTTGTCGCCGTCGTGGCGCTGGTCGAGGTCGCGTGCGCCAGCCCACCGACGCCGTCAAGGTCGAGCGACCCGCACGTATTCATCATCGTGATGGAGAATCACTCCGCCGACCAGGCGCTGAGCGGCGCGTTCACGGCATCGCTCGCCGCGACCTACGGCATGGCCGAGAACTACCACGCGATCACCCACCCCAGCCTGCCCAACTACCTGGCGATCACGTCGGGGTCGACGTGGGGGGTGGAGGACGACAGCTACCACGTGCTGCCGAGCGGCAAAGACCTGGGCGCGCAGCTGACCAGGGCGGGGGTGAAGTGGCGCGCGTACATGGAGGGGATGACCGACGCGGGCTGCATCGACAGCCCGCTGCCTTATGACCCGGGCCACAACCCGTTCGCGTTCTACGGCGGGGCATGCCCGCCCAACGTCGTCCCTCTGACCGAGCTGTCCGCAGACCTGGCGGGCGACACGCCGCGGTTCGTCTGGATCACCCCCGACCGCTGCCACGACACGCACGACTGCGAGGTCTCGGAGGGGGACGACTGGCTCCGCGGGCAGGTGGGGGAGATCCTGGCCTCGAAGGCCTGGAAGTCGGGAGGAGTGCTGTTCCTGACCTATGACGAGGACGACTCCAGCTCCGACAACCGCGTCCTGACCGTGGTGGCCGCGCCGGGGACGAGGCACGCCACCAGCAAGCGGGCGTACGACCACTACTCCCTGCTGGCGACGATCGAGGACCTGCTCGGGGTGGGCCGGCTGGGCAAGGCGGCGGGCGCCCGCCCGATGACGGACCTCTTGCCCTCTACCTTATCTATGTGACCCTCACGATCTGCGACGTCGGGCCGCGCGACGGCCTGCAGAACGAGGCGAAGACGCTCGAGCCGCGAGTGCGGGCCGAGCTGTGCGACCGGCTCGCGGTCGCCGGTCTGAAGCGCATGGAGGCGGCGAGCTTTGTTCACCCCAAGCTGGTGCCGCAGATGGCCGGCGCCGAACAGGTGATGGCGGCGCTGCGTCGCAAGCCGGGCACCGTCTACGCGGGCCTGGTCCTCAACGAGAAGGGTTACGAGCGCGCGGTGGAGGCCGGCGTCGACGAGGTGCATTACGCCTTCGCGGCCACGGACGAGTTCGGACGCCGCAACCAGAACGCGACCACGGCCGAGGGCCTCAAGACGGCGCTGGCGCTGGTGGCCCGCGCGCGGAGCGACCGGGTGCCGGTCACCGTGACCGTCAGCGTCGCGTTCGGATGCCCGTTCGAGGGACCCGTGCCGCCGGAGCGCGTGCTGAAGATCGTCGAGCACCTGATGAACGTGCCTCCGGACGAGGTGTGCCTCGCGGACACGATCGGCGTGGGAGTCCCTGTCCAGGTGCGCGAGCTCGTGCGCGGCGCGCGGGCTTTCGGCGCCACCATCGGCGCGCACTTCCACAACACGCGCAACACGGGCTACGCGAACGCGCTGGCGGCGCTGGAGGAGGGAGTCGTCTCGCTGGACGCTTCGGTCGGAGGAGCGGGCGGCTGCCCGTTCGCTCCGAACGCCACGGGCAACATCGCCACCGAGGACCTGGTCTATCTGTTGCGGGGTATGGGAGTCGAAACGGGGATCGACCTGGACGCGCTCATCGCCACCTCACGGTGGCTGGGCACCCAGCTCGGCAAGGACCTGCCGGGGATGCTCGCGCGGGCGGGCGACTACCCGGCCCGGGCCGCCTCCAAGCTGTAGAGGGCGCCGAACTTCTGCTGCACGTAGGCGATCCACGGCGCCGCGGTGAGCGGCTTGCCGGTCGCGCGCTCGAGCAGCTCGTTGGGGGTGAACTTGCGGCCGTGGCGGTGGACGTTCTTGCGGAGCCAGCCCAGGAGATTCGCGAACTGGCCCCTTTCGATCTGGGCGTCGAGGTCGGGGATGTCGAGGCGGATCTTCTCCATCAGCTGGGCGCTGACCAGGTTCCCGATCGTGTAGCCGGGGAAGATGCCGAAGCTCACGAAGGACCAGTGGATGTCCTGGAGTGCGCCGTCGCGGTCGTTCGGCACGTCGAGCCCGAGATAGGACTTGAAGCGCGAGTTCCACGCCTCGGGAAGGTCTTTGACCTTGAGCTTGCCCTCGAGCAGCTCGTTCTCCAGCTCGAAGCGGAGGAGGACGTGCAGGTTGTAGGTGACCTCGTCCGCCTCGACGCGGATGTAGGTCGGATGTGACTTGTTGACCGCGCGGTAGAAGTCCTCCTCCTCGACGCCCCTGAGCGGGTCGGGGAAGACTGACCTCAGGCTCGGGTAGAAGTGGCGCCAGAACGCGCGGCTCCGGCCGACGAGGTTCTCCCACAGGCGCGACTGCGACTCGTGGACACCGGGCGAGGCGCCGTCCCAAAGCGGCGTCCGGTCGATCTCACGCGCCATGCCCTGGTTGTACATGGCGTGTCCCGACTCGTGGATGGAGCCGAAGAGGCACTCGTTGAAGAAGTCGCGCGACACGCGCGTGGTGATGCGGACGTCGCCGGGGCCGAAGCCCGTGGAGAAGGGATGCGTGGAGATGTCCTGCCTTCCCCTCTCCAGGTCGTAGCCCAGGTGCTTGACGACGTCGAGCGCGTAGGCGACCTGGAGGTCGGGGTCGAAGCCCCGGTGGAGCGCGCTGTCGTCGATCGCGTCGGCGTGGCGCGCGATGCCGGCGACCAGGGGGACGATGGCATCCTTCAGCTGGGCGAAGATCCCGGCCAGCTCCTTGGAGGTCATGCCCGGCTCGCTGCGGTCGAGGAGGGCGTCGTAGGGCCGGTCCTTGTAGCCGAGCGCGTCGGCGATGCGCCGGTTCAGCTCGACGTTCTTCTCGAGGTAGGGGGCGAAGGACGCGAAGTCGGCGTCCTCGCGCGCCTTGCGCCACACCGGCTGCGCGACGGAGCCCGCGCGGGCGATCTCGGCCACGAGGTCGGGCGGAAGCTTGCGCGCCTGGTCGTAGTCGCGGCGGGTGACGCGGACGATGCTGGCCTCGTCGGAGTCGAAGGGCGCGCTCGCCAGCTCGTCCTCGAGGTCGTCGAGGAGTCGGCCGACCTCATCAGACGTGAACTTGACGTGGGAGAGGCGGAGCAGGGTGGAGAGCTGCTCGGCGCGGCCCTGGACGCCGCCCGGCGGCATGTAGGTTTCCTGGTCCCACTCCAGGACCATCGCGGCCCGGTTGAGGTCGGTGACCTCGGCCAGGATTTCCCGCAGCTGCTGGAGCTTGCCGCTCGAGTCGGCGTTCGTGTTGCCCACCACGCCCTACGGGTATTCTCCCGAATAGCCGTGCCGGCGTGTCGCCCCGCTAGCTCAGTGGATAGAGCATCTGTCTTCTAAACAGAGGGTCGGGGGTTCGAATCCCTCGCGGGGCACTTTCGTGATTTTTGGGGGTGACACGGAGGATTTCCGCATTTGCCGGCACTTGCGAGTTTGGTGCGCGCGCGAAGCCCGCATTCGCCGGCACTTGCGGGCTTCAAGCTCTCAACCAGCGGCGATCACGGCCACGGCGGCGATCGCCAGCACGGCTCCAGCAGCCTGCGTCGCGGTCAGCCGCTCGTGCAGGAAAAAGCGCGCGCACAGGATCGTGAACGCCGGGTAGAACGAGGTCAACAGCGCGCTGACCGACAGCAGGCCGTTGAAGGTCGCGTACAGGTAGAGGATCGCGCCCGCTCCGTCGAGGACCGCCGCCACCGCGATCAGACGCGCGCTGCCGCGGCCTGGCAGCACCGGCACGCGAGTGATCAACGCGTAGCTGATCGCCACCGCCGCCGATGCGATGCGTCCGCTCACGAATGCGGTGACCCCGGCCGAGCTCCCCACGTGGTAGAGGACGAAGAAGACTCCGAACATCGCGCCCGCGATCAGAGCAAGCACCACGGCCGTGCCGGCGCCGGGCTGCGACGCGCGACCTCCGGCGTTGATCAGGATGATCGCCAGCAGGCCCGCCACCACGCCGGCGCCCTGGCCGATGTGGAGACGCTCGCCGCCCGCAAAGACGCCGACCACCGTCGGCAGCGCAGCGGCGATCACGCCCGTGATCGGAGCCACCACCCCGATCAGACCGACCGCCATGGCGCGGTAGAAAAGGATCAGGCCGAAGCCGCCGAGCGCGCCGCCCACGAACGTAACGGCCGCCGCTTCGGCGTCCCAGCGCAGCGGCAGCAGTAGCAGGGCAAACGGGAGGGTGACCAGGCCGACCACCTGGACCCCGACCACGACGCTGGGCGCCGGGCTGCGCCGGGCAGCCAGTCCGGCCGAGAAGTCGGCCACGCCAAGAGTCGCGGCGGCGCCGAGCGCCGCGGCGGGGGAGAAGAGCTGATTCAGGGAGCGGATCGTAGCCGGGCATCGAGCGCGCTCGGCGTACCCTGCATGCCATGGCCGTCCCCGATCCCGGTTCTGACCGAGGCTGGATCGACAAGGCGCACGCCTTTCACAAACGCCAGCACCCCGTGGTGCGACGCGTGGTGGTCGCGATCATCGGTGGCGTGCTCCTGCTCGCCGGCACGGCGCTGCTGGTGCTGCCTGGTCCCGGGATCGTGGTCATCCTCGCCGGGATCGCGGTTCTGTCCCTCGAGTTCGAGTGGGCCGGACGGCTGGTCGAGAGAGCGCGCGGCCTCTGGCACAGGATCAAGAGCCGGTTCTGACCACGCCGGCGTGGGCGGCGCCGATTTTGCCTGTCCCGAGTGCATCGAGTGGACCGGCGCATGGCCGCGTCCAGCGTCTACA
The DNA here is from genome assembly GCA_005889135.1 of Chloroflexota bacterium. Classification (GTDB taxonomy): domain Bacteria; phylum Chloroflexota; class Dormibacteria; order Dormibacterales; family Dormibacteraceae; genus 40CM-4-65-16. Next base: position 5,477 of record VBEK01000142.1, on the reverse strand, counting down.
GGACGCGGCCGGTCAAGTAGTAGGTAGGGTCAGGCCGCCCGCCGGCCCTCCATCGATTCGATCAGCTGCTTGTAGCTCCGCATCGTCTGGCGCAGCATCTCGGTGTCGCCGTCCTTGCCGTCGACGTCGCGGTGCATCGCGCGCATGCGCTCCTGCATCGTCCGGGTGACCCGTTCGACGATCTCCTGCATCAGCTGCTCCGCCTTCTTGACGGCGGCTTTGGGGTCCTCGATGAACTCCGATTGGATCTCGTCGAACCGGCTGTGAAACTCGGCCAGGTCCGGCCAGATGTCCATCTGCGCCGGCTGCCGCGCCGCCGTCGGCGGGGGGTTGGTGTGCATCGGCTTGTCCGAGCGGATGGGCTCAGTGGTCGTTTCGTCGCGCATCTCGCGCGGCTCACGCATCTCGCGCGGCTCACGCATCTCGCGCGGCTCACGCATCTCGCGCGGCTCACGCGCCTCCTGCGGCTCACGCGCCTCCTGCGGCTCGCGCGCCTCCCGTGTCTCGCTCATGACGCAACCTCCCTGCGGCCTTCGGGCCGGCGCATCCGCTCCGAGCCGACCGCGTCGTCGACGATCCGCTTGTAGTGCACCATCGCCACCCGCATGCCCTCGGTGCCCTGCCGGCCCTGGTCGCTCGCGGCAGCCTCGCGGGCCATGCGCATCTCGTGCGGAACCTTCTTCTCATCGTCGAGGGTCGCGCCGCGTTCGCCCAGGATCATGACCGCGGCTTTGTCCGCCTCCTGGACGGCGCCGCGCGGATCCTCGATGAACCGCGCCTCGATCATCTGCCACGACCTCGCGAACCTGTCGCGTGATTCGTCCGGCAGCGGCCGCAGCCGAGGGCTCCGATTGCGAGACATCGCGACGATCAGCCCGACCACGATGAGCAGGGCCACGATTCCAATCACCAGTACGACGAGCGTGCTCTGAGTCATAGGCGGAAACCTCCTATCGAGGAGAACGGGCACGCACACTGGGCATACTTGGCTTGATCGCGCGTTGGTTAAGAGATGTCGAGAAATCCACAGCCACCGCCGCAGCGCCCGCAGATCCCGCAGGACATGCTGGCGTTCAACCGCAAGCTGATCCAGGAGTTTCGCGCCAACAAGGGGCAACTCATGAGCGGGCCCATGGCGGGAAGCCGGCCGATGCTGCTGACCACCACCGGCGCGAAGTCGTTCGCCGAGCGCACCGTGGTCATCGGCTTTCGGCCCTACGGCGACAAGTACGCCGTCATCGCCTCGAACAACGGCGCGCCCATAAACCCGCACTGGTTCGCGAACCTGAAGGCCAACCCCGTGGCGACGGTGGAGATCGGCGAGGAAAAGTTCCAGGTCAAGGCCCGGGTCGCGGAAGGACAGGAGCGCATGGAGGTCGCGAAGCTGATCGATTACCTCGAGCGCCAGCAAGCCCTTACTTCGCGCGAGATCCCCGTCGTCGTGCTGGAGCGGATCTAGCCGCCGCCTCCAGGCTCGGCCGCAGCCCCGCCATCCGCGACTTGCCCAGGTTGGTCTTCATCACCCAGACCACGTCCTTGTCCGTCGCCCGCATCCATTTCTCCAGGTACGGCTTCGCGTTCTGCGGCGCCGCCGCCGCGGCTACGCTCCACCCGTAGCCGAGCGCCTGGCGCAGGACCTTGAAGCCGTCGCTGTCGCGGTCGGTGGCGGCCGCGAGCGAGCGCGTGATGGTGTCGAGGATGGCGAGCACGGCGACGGTGTCGGAGTTGTTCTTCAGCAGCGCGGGCTCGCACAGCCCCGCGACGGCCGCGCGCTGGACGTAAGGGTTGTCGCGGGCCCACGTCTTCATGTCCGCGATCAGCTTGGCCATGCTCTCGCGGCCGACGCGCTGCAGCGCCATCGCCACGCCTTCGCGCACGCGCCAGCGCGGGTCGGACGCCAGCTCGTGCAGCCAGGCCATCACGGTGTCGGGCTCGAGGAGCGCGATGCGGCCCAGGCCCGCCGTGCCACACAGGGCGAGGAACTCGTCGCTCGACGCGGAGTACCGCCACAGCCGGTCCGGGTCGGCCTCCTCCGCGACCGCCACCACGAGCTCGAGGTTGGCGCGCGGTCCGGGGAGTCCGGAGTGCTTCTTCAGGTACGGCTCCCAGTCGTCGAGCCCTCGAAGCTCCGTGCGGTACTTCTCGACGCGTGGGGACACTCCGCCTGCGATCCTAACCAGCAATGGAAGCTTCACGCGCCGTAGCGATGCGCCGCGGGGTGCGCCTCGAGGTCCTCACGATCGTGTGGATGCTGGTCGAGGCGGTCCTGAGCCTCGGCGCCGGCGTCTCCGCCCGCAGCGTGCTGCTGACCGCGTTCGGGCTGGACTCGGTGGTCGAGCTGCTGAGCGGGATCGTCGTGCTCCGCCGCCTGCAGGGCAGGGCCGGCGAGGCCGTGGCGACACGCATCTCCGCGGTGCTGCTCATCGCGCTGTGCGCGTACGTCGTGCTGTTCTCTCTCGCCGGCCTGGTGCTCCGGGTGATGCCCGAGTCATCTCTGCTGGGCGTCGCGGTCAGCGCGGTCGCCGTCGTGGTCATGCCCGTCCTCGCGCAGGCCAAGCGCCGCGTCAACCGCACGCTCGAGAGCCCGTCCCTGCGCGCCGACATCGCCGAGTCCATCACCTGCGCGTACATGGCCGGGGCGACTCTCGCCGGGCTCGTCGTCAGCATGGCGACGGGCTGGTGGTGGGTGCAGTACGTGACCGCGCTGGGCCTGCTCGTGTGGCTGGTGCCGGAGGCTCGTGAAGCCCTTCGGGGAGGTGAATAATGGCCCAATGAGCGACGGAAGCATGGACGGACCGAAGCACCGCGACGACAAGCGCCGCCTGATGGTGACGCAGGTCCTTCGCAGCCCGGTGCTGAACCCGGCAGGGACAGAGGTCGGCCGCGTCCAGGACTTCATCGTCAAGCTCTCCGACGGCGCCTATCCGCCCGTGACCGGGATGAAGGTGCGCGTCGGTGCGCAGGACGTGTTCATCGGCAAGGACGTCGTCGAATCCCTCGAGCCCGGCGCCGTGCGCCTGAAGACGCACACCATCCGCACCGAGGCGTTCCAGCGCCGTCCAGGCGAGGTGCTGCTCGCGGCCGACGTGCTCGGGCGACACCTCGTCGACGTGGTCAAGGGCCGGATCGTGCAGGCGCACGACCTCGTCCTGGCGCCGGGCTCCGACGGCTGGTACCTCGCGGGCATCGACCGCAGCCCGCAGGCCATGCTGCGCCGCCTGCTGCCGCGCCGCGCCCGGCCCGACCTTCGCCGCCACGTCATCCTCGACTGGAAGGACATCCAGCCGTTCGTCGGCCAGGTGCCGACCGCCAAGCTCCTGATGCCCCTGCAGCGGCTCCGCCGCCTGCACCCGGCGCAGATCGCCGACATCATCGAGGGCGCCTCGCACGAGGAGGGCCAGGAGATCATCGAGGCCGTCGAGAGCGACCCCGCGCTGACCGCCGACATCTTCGAGGAGCTCGACGCCGAGCACCAGGTGGAGTTCCTGCGCTCGAAGTCGAACGATGAGGCGGCGCGGATCCTCGAGCGCATGGCCCCCGACGATGCGGCCGACCTCCTCGGCGAGCTCGACCAGGAGCGGCGCAAGCCGATCTTCGACATGATGTCGACGGGCCAGCAGCACAAGCTGCGCAAGCTGCTGCAGTACCACCCGACGACCGCGGGCGGGATGATGAGCCCCGACTACGTCTGGGTCGTGCGCGGCTCGACCGTCGACATGGCGCTCGAGGCGGTGCGCACAGACGACAAGGCGCCCCACCAGCTGCTCCACACCGTCTTCGTCACCGAGCAGGACGGCGTGTACGTGGGCAGCGTGGGCGTGGTCGAGCTCCTGCGCGCCGAACATGCTCGCAAGGTCGAGGAGCTCGAGCTGACGAAGGTCTCCGTCCACGGCACCGCCGACTTCGCGGACGTGTCGCTGACGATGGCCGACTACAACCTGACCGCCCTCGGCGTCGTCGACGCCGCCGGCAACCTGATCGGAGCGATCTCCTCCGACGACGTCATCGCCGACCTCATCCCGGAAGATTGGCGCGCGCGCGTCGAAGCAAGCACCGGCGTATAGGTCGACATGTCTCAGCGCGAGCCAAACCGCAAGGACTCGCGCTTGAGATCAAGCTCTTCGCTCCTCGACGACCTGGGCCAGGGCGACATCCACGGCGCGTTCGGGACGATCCGCGTCAGCGACGTCAACCCCCGGCGCACCTGGCGCCGCCGCCTGCTGACGCTGCTCGCCATCGTCGGCCCGGGGCTGATCGTAATGGTCGGCGACAACGACGCCGGCGGCGTCTCCACCTACGCCCAGGCCGGGCAGGACTTCGGCTACTCGCTGCTGTGGACGCTGCTCCTCCTGATCCCCGTCCTGATCGTCAACCAGGAGATGGTTGTGCGCCTCGGCGCGGTCACCGGCGTCGGCTACGCGAGGCTGATCCGGGAGCGTTTCGGCCGCTCCTGGGGCTGGTTCTCCGCGGGCGGGATCTTCCTCCTGAACTTCCTGACCATCAGCACCGAGTTCATGGGCGTCAGCCTCGCCGGCGAGTACTTCGGCCTCAGGCCCGCCATCGTCGTTCCCGTCGCGGCCGTGCTCCTGGTCGGGATCACGGTCAGCGGCAACTTCCGGCGCTGGGAGCGGGCGATGTTCGTCTTCCTGTTCGCGAGCCTGCTCGTGCTGCCGCTGGCGGTGCTCAGCCACCCCGAGGGCGGCGCGGCGCTGCGCGGGTTCGTCATCCCCGGGGTGGAGGGCGGCCTCACCTCCAACTCGGCGCTGCTGATCGTGGCCATCGTGGGCACGACGGTCGCGCCGTGGCAGATGTTCTTCCAGCAGTCGAACGTCATCGACAAGCGCATCACCCCGCGCTGGCTCGACTACGAGAAGGCGGACACCGTGCTCGGCGCGTTCGTGGTCGTGATCGGCGCGGCCGCGATCATGATGGCGACCGCGTCGGCGTTCTCGGGAACCGCCGAGTTCGGCCGCTACCGGGATGCGCTGCACATAGCGCAGGGGCTGCACGCCAACATCTCGCCGGCCGCGGGCGCGATCTTCGCTCTTCTGCTCTTCGACGCCTCGATCGTCGGCGCGTCGGCGGTCACGCTCGCCACGTCTTACGCGTTCGGCGACGTCTTCGGGCTGCGCCACTCGCTGCATCGCGGCGTGCGCGAGGCGAAGCTGTTCTACGCCTCCTACACGGGGATGGTCGCGCTGGCGGCGGCCATCGTCCTGATCCCGTACGCGCCGCTGGGCCTGATCACGACCGCGGTGCAGGCGATGGCGGGGATCATGCTCCCGAGCACGACCGTGTTCGCGGTCCTGCTGTGCAACGACCGCCAGGTGCTGGGCCCATGGGTCAACCGGCCGTGGCTCAACGCGGTCGCCGCCGTGATCGTCGGGGCGATGCTGGTCCTCTCGGCGATCCTCGTGGTGTCCACCGTCGCGCCCTCGGTCGACGTCACGACCCTGCTCATGGTCCTCGGCTCGATC
>VBEK01000141.1 GCA_005889135.1 Chloroflexota bacterium | reverse complement strand
GCGCGATCACGAGCTCCGAACCCACGCCAGGGGTGTGGGAGTGCCTGTCGACCTCGTATCAGAGCCGTCTGCAGGGCGAGGGTGACGCCGTGTTCGCCCTCGACGTGCCCCTGTGGAGCAACTACCGCTACCTCGGTCAGGACCGCAACATCGCCCTGTTCGAGCTGACGGTGAACGGACGCGTCGAGGCGAGCGTCTACAACCCGCCGGTGACCCACGTGATCATGGCGGTGTACCTCGACGGCTCCGGCCACGTGGACCACGCCAAGGCGGCGACTCCGACGACCTAGCCAGCGAGCTCCGTCTCGAGCCGCTCGATGAAGCTTCGCTGGGCCTCGAGGATCTTCACCCGCGCGTGCTCGAGGTCGAACCACTCGGCCCGGTCGACCTCGGGAAACGACGCCTTCCGCCCGGACCGCGGCGGCCACTCCATCTCGAAAGCCACGCTCCGCATCGCGCCCGGGTCGAAGTCGCCGTGCACCGCCCAGGCGTGCACCACCTTGCCGCCCGCCTGGCGGACAGCTCCCAGGGGTGCGAGCTCACCGTCCGGCGGGTCCTCGCCGAGCTCCTCGCGGAACTCCCGGCGCGCCACGTCCACGGGGTTCTCTCCTGGCTCGATCTCGCCCTTGGGGATGGACCACGACCCCTCGTCGCGCCTCTTCCAGAACGGCCCGCCGGGGTGGACCAGCAGCACCTCGGCCACGCCGTCGCGCATCCTGTAGAGCAGGAGGCCGGCGCTCTGCGCGGTAGAGCGGCTACCTGCTCGAGCCATCGTCAAAAATCATGAGGCTCGACCTTGGCGTCGGGGAAGGGTGTTCAACTTCCGGGGCCGGCGGCGCATGATTTGTGCAGTAGCTATCCGCGAAGAGGAGGCTCCAATGGCCCAAGAGGGCGCCTACGCGCTTTTCTGCGCCACGGTCGACGCTGCGTCGGCCGTGGCCGGTGTGACGGACCCGTCGGTGCTGGAGAGGATCAAGCGCCCTGAGCGCGTGCACGAGGTTACGATCCCGCTCCTGCGCGACGACGGCCGGCGCGAGCTCCTGACCGGCTACCGCGTCCAGCACAGCTCGGCGCGCGGCCCTTACAAGGGCGGCATCCGCTACCACCCGAACGTGTCGCTCGACGAGGTCAAGGCGCTCGCGGGCTGGATGAGCATCAAGACCGCCGTGGTCAACATCCCGATGGGCGGTGGCAAGGGCGGGATCACGGTCGATCCGCACACGCTGTCGCCTGCCGAGCTGGAGCAGCTGACGCGCGCTTACACCGAGCGCGTGTGGCGTGTCATCGGCCCGCTCGTCGACATCCCGGCGCCCGACGTCAACACCGACGCTCGGATCATGGACTGGCTCGCGGACGAGTTCGGCCGCCAGTCAGGCCTGGCCGACCCCGCGGTCGTCACCGGCAAGACCGTCGAGCACGGCGGCTCGCTCGGTCGCGACAAGGCCACGGCGCGCGGAGGCTTCGACGTCCTCGAGGCCGCTTTGGGGGCGGCGCACGAGGACCTCCGCGGCAAGCGCGTGGCCATCCAGGGCTTTGGCAACGCCGGCGCCAACGCAGCGCTGCTCCTGCACGAGGCCGGCGCGGTGATCGTCGCCGCCTCCGACTCCACGGCGTCGCTGGTCGCGCCCAACGGCCTGCCGGTCGACGAGCTCATCGCCTACAAGGCCCGCGGCGCGCATTTCTGCGACTGGACGACCTTCGAGCGCAAGCGCGCCGACAGCCCGCTTTACGAGGACGTCGACATCCTCGTCCCTGCCGCGCTCGAGGGGCAGATCACGGCCGAGAACGCGGAGAACGTGCGGGCGCGCTGGATCGTCGAGCTCGCCAACGGTCCGACGACGAACGAGGCCGACTCCGTCCTGGCGCGTCGCGGCGTGCACCTGCTGCCGGACATCCTCGCCAACGCGGGCGGCGTGGTCGTGAGCTACTTCGAGTGGGTGCAGGACCTGCACTCGGAGCGCTGGCTGCTCGAGGAGGTCGAGGCCCGGCTCGCGGTGGTGATGCGCCGCGCCTACGACGCGGTCACCACGCTGGCGGCGGAGAAGGGGATCTCGATGCGCATGGCCGCGTACGCGGTCGCGCTGCAGCGCATCGCGGCCGCGATCCGCGAGGGCGAGAAGACTCCGCGCCGCAGCGTCAGCACGATGATCCTCTGACCGGCGGCCCTCGCCCGCGCCTGGCCCTGGTGGCGGTACTCGTCGCCGCCCTCGTAGCGTGTGGAGAGGAGTCGAAAACGGTGGCTTCCTCGATCGAGGTGTCGAGCTCGGCGTTCAGCGGCGGCGGAGCGATCCCGGCCAGGTACACGTGCTCGGGCGAGGACGTCTCGCCCCCGCTTCGTTGGACCGGGGTGCCTGACGGCGCACGCAGCCTGGCGCTGACGGTGATCGACCCCGACGCGCCCGGCAGGCCCTTCGTGCACTGGCTGCTCTTCAACATGCCGGCATCCACTGACGCGCTCACCGAGGCTGCGACGCCACCGGCGGGCAGCGCGCAGGGGCGCAACGACCTCGGCGTCAACGGCTATCGCGGACCGTGTCCCCCGGCCGGGTCGCCGCATCACTATCACTTCAAGGTGTACGCGCTGGACGTGAAGACGTCGCTGCGCGACGGCGCCTCAGAGGCGGAGTTTGAGGGCGCGATCAAAGACCACGTACTCGCCAGCGGAGAGCTCGTGGGCACATTCAAACGCTGAAGGAGGAATCACGATGGCTGGTGACGAAGCACGAGGTGCATGGCAGCGCTTCGAGTCCGAGATCCAGGGCCTGGCCGCCGAGCTGAAGAGGCATTATCGCGACGGCGTCGATGAGAAGGACAGGGCGGCCCTGAACCGCTCGCTCGAGCAGCTGCGAGAGGCAGCAGAGTCGGTCTTCAAGTCGCTCGAGACGGCGACGCAGGACCCCGAGCTCCGCAGCAAGACCAAGCAGGCTGCTCGCTCGCTCGGCTCTGCGGTCGCCGAGACCTTCCGCGACCTCAGCGACGTGATCGAAAAGAGGGTGCGCCGGAGCTAAAAGGCCCTCGGCCCCAGCGTCTGCCTGACCGTCAGCACGCGCGCGACGTCGGCGGGGGAGACGATGCCTACCAACGCGCCACCGTCGAACACGAGCACCCGCTGCTCGAGGTCGGCGCCGATGCGCTGGATCAGCGCCGACAGGTCCTCGCGCGGGTTGGTCGTCGGCACGGCGTCGATCGGCCGCGCCACGTCCTTGAGATGCTTCTCCGCCCGCTCGGGCGCGGGCATGCGGACCAGGTCCGACAGCCGGACGACGCCCGTCAGCCGGCCTGACGCATCGTGCACCGGGTAGGTGGTGAAGCTGTGGTTGGGCGCCACCGACTCGAGGAACGTCTGCACCGTCACCCAGTCGGGAATCGTCACCACCGGCGACGTCATCGCGGCCGAGACGGGGACCGACCGGAGGAACGTGCGGATCGTGGAGCCCGCCTCCTCCGACGCGCCGGCGGAGAGGAGGAACCAGCCGATGAAGGCGATCCAGATCCCGCTCGCGACCTGGCCCAGGAAGAGCTCGAGCGCGCCTGCCGCGATCATCAGGTAGGCGAAGACGCGGCCGACGCGCACCGCGTTGTGGACGCCTCGCTGCCGGCTGCCCGACCTCCACCACAAGAGCGAGCTGAGCAGCCTGCCGCCATCGAGCGGGAAAGCCGGCACGAGGTTGAACAGCCCGAGCATGACGTTGACGAAGGTCAACCAGCTGAGGAGGTCGGAGATGAGCGCGCTGCCCTGGGTCGCGAGCGCGATCACCAGAGCGACGGCGGCGACGCCGAAGCTCGTCAGCGGCCCGACGCCGGCGATCAAGGCCTCGGCGCGGGCGCTCGCCGGCTCGCCCTCGAGCCTGGACACCCCGCCGAAGAGCCACAGCGTGATGCCGGCCACCTTGACTCCGTGGGCACGAGCGACCAGCGCGTGCGAGAACTCGTGCGCCAGCAGGCAGACGTAGAAAAGGACGCCGCCCACGGCGCCGACCACCCAGTAGACGCCCGCCGCGTAGCCAGGCGCGTCGGCGGGGAGGAGGTCGACCGCCAGCGTCCACGTGACCAGGGCGAAGATGAAGATCAGGCTCCAGTTGAATCCGACCTCGATGCCGAACAGCCGCCCGAGCCGGATGGAGGAAGTCACGTCTCACGCCGGAGTCTACAAAGGGCGTGTCAAGCCTGCGAGAACCTCGGGAGCCGGTTTACGGCTCCCCGGCCAGGGAACAATCGAGTCATGAACCAGTTGAAGACGGCCTTTCTGCTCGTCGCCTTGACGGTCCTTTTGGTGCTCGTCGGCCGCATTCTGTTCGGGGATGCGGGGACGATCGCCTTTCTCGCCATCGCGATCGTCATGAACGGCGTCGCCTACTGGTTCAGCGACCGGATCGCCCTCGCCTCGGCCCAGGCGCAGGAGGTCTCGCCGGCCGACGCTCCGATGCTCTACCGGCTGGCCGACCGGCTCGCCGTCCAGTACGGGGTTCCCCGGCCGCGCGTCTATGTCAGCCCGGACCCGTCGCCCAACGCGTTCGCCACCGGGCGCAACCCTTCCCACGCGGCGATCTGCGTCAACGAGGGGCTGCTGCGGATCCTCGACGAGGAGGAGCTGTACGGCGTGCTCGCGCATGAGTTCGGCCACGTGCGCAACCGCGACATCCTGATCAGCTCGGTCGTCGCCGTGCTCGCGGGCACCATCACCTTGATCTCGCAGTTCGGCTGGTACCTGGGCGGCGGACGCGACGACAGGCAGAGTCCGTTCGGCCCGATCCTCGCCTTGCTGACTGTCATCCTGGCGCCCATCGCGGCGCTTCTCATCCAGCTCGCCGTCTCGCGCTCGCGCGAGTACCAGGCGGACAAGACGGGCGCGGAGGTGTCGGGCGACCCGATGGCGCTTGCGTCCGCGCTGCGCAAGCTCGAGCGCGCGACCGAGGTCGTGCCCTCGCAGACCGCGCAGCCCGCGTTCGCGCACCTCTACATCGTCAACCCGCTGCACGGCGGCTGGGCCGGACTGTTCAGCACCCACCCGCCGATCGAGGAGAGGATCCGCCGTCTGGAGGAGATGGCGGGCGGCATTCGCCGCTAGTGACCTGGCAGGTCCGCGAGTACACCGTCAAGCCCGGTGAGATGCAGGCGTGGCTCGACGAGTGGCGCGCCAGGATCGTCCCCCTGCGCCAGAAGTTCGGCTTTCACGTCCTGGGCGCCTGGACCGTGGACGGGACCGACCAGTTCATCTGGGTCATGACGTACCGGGGCCCGAAGGCCTGGCAGGAGGCCGACGCCGAGTACTACGGCTCAGCCGAGCGCAAGGCGATGCAGCCCGACCCCGCCCGCCACCTCGCCCACCAGTCAAGCCGGCTGATGAGCGAGGTGCCCCTGGAGAAGCCCGGCTAGGCCGACCTGGTCAGGTTCAGCGCCACCTCGATCGTGACCGCGGGCTGGACGGTGGTGAAACCGATGGTCGGCGGGCTCACCCCGAAGTCCGTCATGTTGGTGGCGATCGTGCCCGCGAGCTGGGCGGTGCCACCGCTGACGCGCAGCTGAAGGGTCGCGGTCACGCTCTTCGTCACGCCGTGGATCGTCAGCCGGCCTGGCGCCGACACGGTCACGGCCTGGCCAGACCCCGCCTCCGCCGGAAGCGTGACGCCCTCCGCCTCGAACACCGCGGTCGGATACGACTGGACGTCGAGCGAGCGCTGGACGATGCGGTCGCGGTTGGTGACGTTGTAGCCCGCGACCGAGTCGACGCTGGCCAGGCCGGAGAGCTGGACCGTGATCTTGCCGGAGGAAAGCTGGTAGCCCGAGCCTGACTGAGTGATCGTGAGCTGGCCGCTGACCGCGCCCGTGCGGGCGACAGCCTCGTGGCTCGAGCTCTGGCCGACGAACTGCTCCGTCACCCGGTAGCCGGCGAGGGAGCCGGACCCGACGACCCACGTGCCGCTTCCGGCGGCGCCGGACGTGGACGATGCGCTCGCCGAGGCGGTGGCGCTGGGTGAGGTGAGCGCCAGCTGGGGCGGCGCGGTGCGAAGGCTGGAGAAGAAGTACGCATACGCCCCTGCCGCGCCAAGGACGACCAGCGCCGCGACTGCGACCACGGGGATGAGCAGCTTGCGCGACATGGTTCACATCCTCTGCGAGACCGCTGGTTGCCTGCTGTGAGAAGGCTGTGAGTCAGCTTGGAGCCTAGGGCTCTTCCTCTTCGCTGATCACCTCATCGCGGACGAGCTCATCCTCCGACTCGTCGGCGAAAAGGTCGCGCACCTCGGCGCCTCCGCTCTCGAAGTCGCCGACGTCGTCGGTCGAATCCTCCTCCACCAGCTCGCCTGTCGCGCGCGACTCCTCGACCAGCTGCTCGAAGGCGCGCTGCGCCTCGTCGGCGTCGGCGTACTCGTAGAACTCGGTGCCGCCCGGGATCTGCGCGCCCTCGGTCTCGTCGGTGCCGTGACGCAGGACGTAGCTCCGCCCGCTGTCGGGGTCATGGAGCAGCGAGAGGTAGCGCTCGTTGGTCAGCTCGGCGCGCCGCTCTGCCTGTCCGTCGTTCTCCAGCTCGAGGAGCCTGCTGATCACCTGCTCCTCGCTTCTCTCCTGCATGACTTCTAGACTAGCCCGATCAGGGCGCAGAAGACCTCGACACCGAGGACCGCGGGGACGTTGATCGACAGTCCGGACATCACGCCCGAAGAGCTGCAGCTCGCGGTGCGCAATCATTCGCTCCCGCTCGAGGCGCTGCGCTACGACATCACGCCCGTCGGCCTGCACTACCTTCTCATCCACTTCGACATTCCCTTCGTCGACGCGAAGTCGTACGAGCTGGTGGTCGGCGGACGCGTGCGCAGGCCGCTGCGGTTGACGATGGAGGACCTCAGGTCGCGACCCACGACCACGCTGGCGGTCACGCTCGAGTGCGCGGGCAACGGAAGGGCGAGGCTTTCGCCGCGGCCGATGAGCCAGCCATGGCTGACCGAGGCGGTCGGCAACGCGGAGTGGACAGGCACATCGCTCGCGCCGATCCTCGAAGAGGCAGGGCTCGAGGAGGATGCGGTGGATGTGGTCTTCACCGGACTCGACCGCGGCGTGCAGGGCGGAGTCGACCAGCTCTACGAGCGCAGCCTCAGCCTGGCCGACGCGACGCGCCCGGAGGTGCTGCTCGCCTACGCGATCAACGGCCAGCCCCTGCCTCCGCAGCACGGGTTCCCACTGCGCCTGATCGTCCCGGGCTGGTACGGGATGACGCACGTCAAGTGGCTGCGCTCGATCACCGCCGTCGACGCGGGGTTTGGTGGCTACCAGCAGGCGACGGCCTACCACTACCGGGCGAACACCGAGATCGCCGGCGAACCGGTGACTCGCATGCTTCCGCGCGCCCTGATGGTGCCGCCCGGAGTGCCGGACTTCATGACCCGCACGCGCTTTGTCGAGCCGTCGCGAGTCCAGGTCGAGGGACGCGCGTGGTCCGGCCGTGCGCCGGTGGTCAGGGTCGAGTTCAGCGCCGACGGCGGCGCGACCTGGGTGGATGCCGCCCTGGAGGAAGCGGTCTCGACCTTCGCGTGGCGGCGCTGGACCTGCGCGTGGGACGCGACCCGAGCGGGCCCGCACGAGCTCTGCGCCCGCGCGACCGACGCCGCGGGCAACACGCAGCCCGTCGCGCAGGACTGGAACGTGGAAGGCGTGCAGAACAACGGCGTGCAGCGCGTGCTCGTCGTCGTCGGCGCCACCGCCGAGCGCCAGCCACCCGCCGACTCGCTAGCCTGACTCGTTACATGGCCCAACAAACCACGCCGCGTGAGGCGGTCGAGCGCCTCCGCCAGGCGTGGCGGGGCGAGGTGCAGGCGCGGCAGATGTACCTGCTGCTCGCCGAGCGCATGGGCGACTCGCGCCGCGGAGAGATCATCCGCGCCATCGCGGACGCCGAAGCCTCCCACCGGCAGCGAATCGAGAAGCGGCTGCGCGAGCTCGGCGAGACCGTGCCCGACCCATCGACCGTCAGCCTCTCCGTGATCCAGCGCCTGCAGGCGCGCCTGGCCCCGGTCGAGACGGTGATCGCGCACATGGAGGCGGCGGAGGAGCTGGAGATCACGGACCGCTACAAGCGCCCGACCGGCGACGCCGACACCGACGCGGTGCTGGAGGAGATCCGGGTGGAGGAGCAGGGGCACTCGCGCTCGCTCGAGTCGATGGAGGTGGCGCACCGCGCGGCGCCCGCGCCGTCGAGCGTGCAGAGCCGGCTGAACCGAATCCTCGGCCGCGAGTCCTGGCACCGCACCGGCGCGGGCTGGATCTCGGGCGCGATCTACGGCGCGAACGACGGCCTCGCCGCGGTCTTCGGCATCGTCGCCGGCGTCTCCGGCGCCACGGGGGGCTCGAGCTTCGTCCTCACCGCCGGGCTGTTCGGCGCGATCGCCTCCGGACTCTCGATGGCGACGGGTGCATTCCTCGCCGAACGCTCGGAGAGCGAGGTCGCGGCCGCCAACGTGGAGAGGGAGCGGCAGGAGATCGTCGAGCACCCGGACGAGGAGAAGGAGGAGGTCTCGCTGTTCTACCAGCTCAAGGGCATCGACAAGGCGATGGCCGACCGGCTGGCCGAGCAGCTGTCGGGCAACCCCGACGCGCTGCTGAAGGTGCACGGTCCGGAGGAGCTCGGCGGGCTGGAGAGCGGCGGCAACCCGGTGCAGTCGGCGATCGCCGCCGGCGTGAGCACGTTCATCGGCGCCATGGTCCCGGTGCTGCCCTTCTTCTGGCTCCACGGCACGCCGGGCGTGGTGACCGCGGCCATCGTCTCCCTGATCGCGCACTTCGTGGTCGGCGCGTCCAAGGCTCTGTTCACCCTGAGGACGTGGTGGTCGGCGGGGTTGGAGATGACCGTCGCCGGGATCATCGTCGGCGCCGTCACGTACGCGATCGGCCTGGTGGTGAAGGTCGGCTGAGCCCGCTCCTTCTCGGATAGTCGCGACTATCCCTGAAGGCGCCAAAGGCGAAGCCCGCGATAGTCGCGACTATCCCTGAAGCCGCCAGGCGAAAACCCGCGATAGTCGCGACTAACAAGAGGTTCGGCGCTCCAAGACCGCGGATAGTCGCGACTAACGTCGCTTCCCGGGAACCAAGGGGGCGGATAGTCGCGACTATCCACGCGGGCTACAGCTCGGGCAGCTCCTCCACCTCAACCGCACGACCGAGCAGCTTCGAGATCACGCGACTCGACGTCACCACATCACCGCTGGTCCAGTAGCGCTCGCGCGCCTTCGCCGCAGCGTCCGCTCGGAGCCCGCGCTCCTCGAGCACCTGGGCGAGGCGCCGAGCCACCGCCGCCCCCGTCTCGATGAGCGCGACGTGGTCGCCCGCGATCTCCGCCAGCAGCGGCTTCAGGAACACGTAGTGCGTCGAGCCGAGGACGATCGTGTCGGCGCCCGCGTCGAGCATCGGCCGGACGTAGCCCTCGACCATGCGCCTCAGCTCGGGCCCGTCGAGGTCCGCCGCCTCGATGTGCTCGACTACGCCCGGCACCGGCTGGACGATGACCTCGACGTCGCCGCTGAACCGGTCGAGCAGAGAGGCCAGGCGGTCGGAGCCGCCGACTGCGGCCGGCACGATCGCCCCCACGACGCGGGAGCGGGTTGCGTTGACCGCGGGCTTGATGCCCGGCTCGATGCCGACGACGGGTACGTCGAGGTCGCTCCGCAGCGCCTCGGCCGAACCTGCCGTGCCGGTGTTCGAGCCGATCACGATCGCCTTCACGCCCTCGGCCACGAGGAAGTGCGCGATCTTCAGGCCGCGCTCGCGCACGAACGAGGGCGGCTTGTCGCCCCACGGCGCGTGGGCGGAGTCGGCGACGTAGTACACGGACTCGGATGGCAGCGCGGCGCGGATCTCGCGCAGCACCGACAGGCCGCCGACGCCGGAGTCGAACAGGCCGACGGGCGCCGGGCTCGGCATCGCAGCCTAGGCTAGCGCGTCCGGCGCAGCCCTCCCCGGACGGAGCTCACGCTTAGCTGTTCGGTCGCTGCGTGAGGCTGAACCAGTTGCCGGAGTCGTCGCGGAACAGCGCCTCCACGCCGTAGGGCCTGTCCGCCGGCGGCTGCAGAAAGGTCACGCCCTTGGCCTTCAGGTCTTCGTAGGCGGCGCGGCAGTCGTCGGTCTCGATCACGCCACCGGCCATCGACCCCTTGGCGATCAGCTCCCGCAGCGACCGCGCGTCCTCTTCGCTGAACATCGGTGGGGCGGGGTGGGCCAGGAGGATGTTGAGGTCGGGCTGGCCTTTGAGGCCCACGGTCAGCCAGCGAAAGCCGTCCATCGTGGTGTCGGTGCGGACCTCGAAGCCGAGCTTCTGCGTGTAGAAGTCCTTGGCCCTGTCCTGATCGAGGACGAAGACGTTGACGTGCAGGATTCTCTTGAGCATGCCCAAAGGCTATTTGGCCGCGGTCGCGCGTGCTTCTTCGCGATTGCTCAATTCGCCGGTCGGCCGCGTCCACATGAGGACGAAGCACCCGGGGATGGGCGGCTCCCCGCCGCGCGCCACCGCCGTCCGGCGGTAATCCGATGGGGAGACGCCGACCAGGGCGCGGAACCGGCTGCTGAACGAGCCGAGGCTCTCGAAGCCGACGAGCAGGCAGACCTCTGTCACCGTGAGGTTGGCCGCGCGCAGGAGGTTCTTGGCGCGCTCGATCCTCCGCCGCGTGACGTAGGCGCGCGGCGTCTCCCCGTACGTGGACGCGAAGGCCCGGGCGAAATGAAACTTGGAGAGGTTTGCCGCCCGCGCCATCGCCTCGAGGCTCAGGGGTTGGGCGAAGTCGCGGTCGGCGACGTCGCGCCCGCGTCGCAGCGCGGCGAGGAGCTGAGGCGAGCGTCTGACCACCCGCCGATCTCGAGACTCCATTTTTTTAGACTCCATTTTTGGCGCGCCAGGCGTTCTCAAGTCATGGCCCGACCCTGGCTCTGGGGAGTGATCCTGGGGCTTTCCGTGGGCTCCGGCGTGGTCGTGGCCGGCTCGATCATGCACGGGTTCGGAGGTCCGCTGCTGCTGCTGGGGATCGTGCTCGCCATCGCCTTTGGCGGCCTGGCTCTGATCGGGCTCTTCGTCGGACGCCGCACCTCAGTAGAGTGAGCGGGGATGGGCGACGAGGGGCGCGTCGGCATCACGCCGAAGAGCTGGACCGCCGAGCGCCATCACGGGGTGCTTCACCTCGGCAAGCGCTGGTATGTCGTCAGCGCCGAGCTCGACGAACACGGCCAGGCGCACGGAGTCAGGCTCGACGGTCCGTACACGGACCGGGCCGAGGCTGAGGACAGGGCAAAGGGGTTCGATAGCTCCAAACCGTGAAGGTCGCCGTGCTCTCGGACATACACGGCAACCTCCCCGCGCTCGAGGCCGTGCTGCGCGAGGTCGAGCGTGAGCGTCCGGACCTGACGGTCTTCTGCGGCGACGTCGCCTCAGGGCCGATGCCGGCGGAAACGATCGACGTCCTGCGCCGGCTGCCCGACGCTCGGTTCGTGCGCGGCAACGCCGATCGCGGGTTGATCGACGAGTTCGACGGCAAGGAGAAGGGACCAATGCCCGGCCCGTTCGCGGGCTGGTGCGCCAGGCAGATCGACAAAGGGCAGCGTGACTTCCTCGCCTCGTTCGAGGCGACGGTTCCCGTCGACGGGGTCGAGGGCGTCGGCCGGGTGCTCTTCTGCCACGCCGTCCCGCGCAACGACATGGACGTCTTCACCGCCGAGACTCCCGACGAGCGGGTGCGGACGTTGATGG
Source organism: Chloroflexota bacterium (assembly GCA_005889135.1). Lineage (GTDB taxonomy): Bacteria > Chloroflexota > Dormibacteria > Dormibacterales > Dormibacteraceae > 40CM-4-65-16. Next base: position 17,218 of record VBEK01000141.1, on the reverse strand, counting down.
CCGGGGTCGAAGCCGACCTCGTGGTGTGCGGCCACACGCACATGCAGTTCGACCGGAAGGTCGATCGCCTGCGGATCGTCAATCCCGGCAGCGTCGGCATGCCTTACGGCGAGCCGGGTGCGTACTGGGCGATGCTCGGCCCTGGGGTCGCGCTCCGGCGCACGGGCTACGACCGCGAGGCGGCCGCCAGGCGGATGCGGGTCAAGGGCTCCGAGGACGCCGAGCAGTTCGCCCGCGAGAACGTGCTGAAGGTGCCGACCGTTGACCAGGCGATGGAGTTCATGCGCGCCATGGAGGCCAGACAGATGGCCGCCGAGGCCAGTCGCTAGCGACTGCGCGGTGGTGGTGATCTCGAGGCGAGATCCAGGGCTTATTACTCGGTGAACGCCCGCAACCTCATGCGTTCAAGATTGTGGAATGACCCAGTACAGCCCGCTGCAGGCCCTCTTCGTCCTCGCGCCGCGGCTGCGGCGCGCCTCCGGCCGCGCGGTCAGCATCTATCTGCCGGCGCGCGCCGAGGGCTATGACGCGCGCTTCTACGACATCGAGTTTCGCGACCTCCTCCACCGCTACCAGGATCGCCTGACGGCCAAAGACGTGGAGCTGATGGAGTATGAGATGCGCCGGCTCCGCCACCACGTCGCGGTCGTGCGCCCGGCCGGGTGCCCCGCGTTCGCGGGCTTTGCCGACGAGCCCCACGGCGTTCTGGAGCTGATCAAGCTGCGGGACGAGACCGACGAGAGGCTCGAGGTCGGCGAGCTGCTGCTGGCGCCGGCGCTGCGCCAGCTCGAGCACTATCCGCCTTCGCTCATCGCCGTCGTCGACAAGGAGCACGCGAAGACGTTCGGTGCGATCCTCGACGACATCATCCCCCTCCAGCAGGTCGACGGCCTCGAGGTGCGCCACACGCGCGCGGGCGGGACCTCGGCCCCGAGCAACCAGCGCAAGGCCGACAACAGGGCGAAGGCCAACCTCGAGAACGCGGTGAAGACGGTGGAGCGCGAGATCGCCTCCGGCGCGTACGCGCAGCTCTACCTGGCCGGGCCGGCGGAGGCGCGCACGACCTTCGAGAAGATGCTTCCGGAGCGCCTGAAGAAGATGGTGGCCGGGCAGCTGAGCGCTTCGCTTGACTCGTCCCAGCTCAAGCACGAGCTCCGGGAGAGGGTCGCGGCCGCCGCCAAACGCTAGCCTTTCGGACGCAGCACCAGCTGGGTCTGCGTGACCTTGGCCACGAGCTTGCCGCCGGCGTCCCGCACCGACGTCTCGACGGCGATCGTGGTCGCGCCGCGGTGCAGCGGGGTGGAGGTCGCGGACACGGATCCGCCTCTCACCGCGCCGAAGAAGTTGGTCTTCGACTCGATGGTCGTGGTCCCGATGGCGCCCTCCGGAAGGTTGAGCAGCGCGCACGCGGCGCCCGCGGAGTCGGCCAGGGCCATGAGCACGCCGCCGTGGAGGATCCCGGCGGCGGTGCACAGCGACGGCGCCCACGCCAGCGACATGACCACCTCGTCCGCGGTGTACGCGTCGGTCTCGATGCCGAGGGTCGCCGCCAGGGGCATGAGCTCGCGCACGACGCGCGTCGCCTCCAGGTCGGCCATGCATCGTATTTTGGTTGGAGGGGGTGAGCATGAGCACGACCGACCCGATCGCGGAGCTGAGACGCCTGGGCCAGAGCGTCTGGCTCGACCAGATGGACCGGACGATGATCCGGTCGGGCGCGCTCGCGCGCTACCGGGACCGCGGCGTCACCGGCGTGACTGCGAACCCGACGATCTTCGCCAGGGCGCTCGAGTCCGCAGACGCGGCCTACGCGGACGACGTGGAGAGGCGGCTTGCGCGCGGCCAGGACGCCGAGTCCATCGTGTGGGATCTCCTGGTCGAAGACGTCCAGGCAGCCGCCGACGTGATGCGGCCTGTCTACGATCGGGAGCGAGGCGGCGACGGGTTCGTCAGCATCGAGGTCTCGCCCGAGATCGCCGGCGACACCGAGCGCACGATCGCCGCCGCGCGTGACCTGCGGCAGCGGACGGCGCGGCCCAACGTGATGGTCAAGATCCCCGCTACCCCGGCCGGGCTGCCCGCGATCCAGGCCATGATCGCGGAGGGCGCCAACATCAACGTCACGCTCGTCTTCGCCGTCGAGCGCTATGTCAAGGTCGTCGAGGCGTTCCTCGCCGGCCTCGAGCGGCTGCGCGAGCGCGGCGGCGACCTGCGCACGGTCCACAGCGTGGCGAGCTTCTTCGTCAGCCGCGTCGACACCAAGGTCGACCCGCTGCTCGAGGTCAAACCCGAGCTCGCGCCTCTGCGCGGCAAGGCCGCGGTCGCCAACTCCAAGCTCGCCTACGAGATGTTCACGCAGCTCCACTCCGGCCCGCGCTGGGACGCGCTGCGCGAATCGGGCGCCACTGTACAGCGCTGCCTGTGGGCGAGCACGTCGACGAAGAACCCCAGCTACCGCGACGTGATGTACGTCGAGGAGCTGATCGGGCCGGCGACCATCAACACGATGCCGGTCGCGACGTTCGAGGCGTTCGCCGACCACGGCCGCGTCGAGCCGACGCTGGAGCGGGACGTGGAGGGGGCCCGGCGCACCCTCGACCGGCTGGCGATGAACGGCGTCGACCTCGCGGCCGTCACGCAGGCGCTCGAGGACGAGGGCGTGGCCGGGTTCGCGAAGTCGTTCCGGGAGTCGATCGAGCGGCTGGCCACGGTCCGCGCCCGCCGCTAGATACCCGGGGGGACCTCTCGCTCCAGCTTCTGCCTGACCTCGAGGATGAACTCCGCGATCGCGGCGTCGTCGAGCTCGGGCTTCGCCGCCCGCAGGCGCTCGGCGGCGACCCCCGCCGTGTAGCTGGTCAGCGGAGCGAACCGGCGCTCCTGCGTGTGCGCGGCGACGCGCGCCAGCTCCAGCAGCTCGAGGGCGACGCGCGAATCGAGGGCGGGGCCTGCGATGTCGACGCCTCGGCGCCTGGCGGCTTCGACCCAGTCCTCGGCAAGGGACTCGAAGAACCGGTTCACGCCCCAGCTATATCAGACTCGCTGCCGCCGCGGCTGTCCTTCCAGCTGCCGGCGGGAGCGCGCAGGCGGCCCGCGATCCGTTCCGAGGAATCGATGGTCCGGCTCTTTCGGTCCTAGCCTATGGCGATGAGCGCACAGGCCATCGAGGCGCGCGCGCTGCGCAAGACGTACGACTCGACGCGTGGCGTGTTCCGGCGCGAAAAGGTCACGCGCGTCGCGCTGCGCGGCGTGGACCTCGCCATCGAGCGTGGCGAGCTTTTCGGCCTGCTTGGTCCCAACGGCGCGGGCAAGACGACGATGGTCAAGATCTTCACCACCCTCCTCCTGCCCACGTCGGGCGCCGCGACCGTCCTCGGGCTCGACGTGGTCAAGGACGAGTGGGCGCTGCGCCGGCGGATCGGTTTCGTCTTCGGCGGCGAGCGCGGCCTCTACTGGCGGCTCTCCGGCCTCGACAACCTTCGCTACTTCGCCGACCTGTACCGGGTCCCGCCCGAAGTCTCGCGGCGCCGGATCCCGGAGCTGCTGGAACGACTGGGGCTTGCGGGCAGGGAGCGCGATCGGGTCGAGCTGTACTCCCGCGGCATGAAGCAGCGGCTCCACCTGGCCCGAGGCCTGCTCAACGACCCGGAGGTGCTGTTCCTCGACGAGCCGACGATCGGCCTCGATCCGGTCGGCGCGCGTGAGCTGCGCGTGATCGTGCGCGAGCTCGCCGACGCGGGCAAGACGATCTTCCTGACCACCCACTACATGTTCGAGGCGGACGCGATCTGCGACCGGATCGCGGTCATCAAGGCAGGTGAGATCGTCGCCGAGGGCACCCCGAGGAGCATCAAGACCCTGGTCGAGGACCAGGGCGTGGTCGAGTTCGAGGTGGTGGGCCTGCCGCGAGAGCGCCTCGACGAGCTGCGCGGGCTTCCGGGGGTGAGCTCGGTGGCCGTAGCCGAGCACGAGCTCGCGCAGCTTGTGACCGTGCACTGCGCCCGGCCGAGCGAGGTCATGACCCAGCTGTCGGCCGCGCTCGACGGGCTCAAGCTCGAGAAGCTCAGCTCGCGCGAGCCGACGCTGGAAGACGCGTACGTGCAGCTGATCGGGGATGCGGAGACGTGAGGTCGCTGGTCCGCGCCGCGTTCAGCTCGCTGCGGCTCACCCTCCGGACGCGCGTGGTCAGCGGCTGGATGTACCTGAACTGGCTGGTGTTTCCGCTGATCTTCGCCGCCGCGGGGCTGTTCGTGCTGAGCACGCCGGGCGGCTCCTCGTCGCGCCTGGTGTACGGCGTCTTGGGGGGCGGCTTGATCGGCTACTGGTCGGTGGCCTACATCGACGGCGGCAACGGGATCCAGGACGAGCGCTGGCAGGGCACGCTCGAGCAGGTCTTCGCCACCCCGACGCCGCTTTGGGTGATCATCCTCGGCAAGGTCGCGGGGGCGATACTGTTTGGGCTCCTCTCGTTCGTGCCCACCGCCGCGCTGGGGTACTTCGGTTTCCACGCCGTGCTCCCACAGCTCGACCCTTCGCGATTTGTGATCTCACTCGGAGTGCTGACCTTTACCTTCTTCTGCATCGCCATCACGCTGACTCCGCTGTTCGCGCTCTGGCGATGGGCCTTCAGCATGGTCAACGGCTTCGAGATCGCCGTCTACGTGCTGTGCGGCTTCATGTTCCCGGTGGCGATCCTCGCGCCGTGGGCGCAGGGCGTTGCGGGCGTGCTCGCGCCAACCTGGGCGGTGCGGGCGCTCTACGCCTCGACCATGGCGGAGGGGCCGCATGACCTTGTCGCGTGGTGGCTGGTCGCCGTGGGTCTCAGCCTCCTTTACCTCTGCGGCGCCTACTTCCTCTACGCGCTCGTCGAGCGCAGGGCGAGGGTGTCCGGCCAGCTCGCGTGGGCGTGAGCAGAATCGCCTCCGAGGTCGCGGTCTTCGCGCGCTCGACCTACTTCCAGTACGTCGCCCTGTTCCAGTGGGCGTCGGTGCGCGGGTACGTCGCCTACAAGATCCTTTTGCCAGTGGACCAGATGCTTTTCTTCGTCGAGCTTGGCGCCTACGCAACGGGCCCGGAGAACGCCGCCTACTTCGCGCTCGGCAACGCGCTCCAGCTCACGGCCAACGCCGGCATCTTCGGTGTCATCGCCACCGTCGCCAACGAGCGCCACTTCGGGACGCTGCCCATCCTCCTCGGCTCGCCCGCCAACCGGCTCGTCACCTTCATGAGCCGCGCGGTGGTCAACGTCCTCGACGGCATCGTGACCGTGATCATCGGCTTTGCTATCGCGATCGGCCTTTTCGGGCTGGACCTGCACCACGCGAACATTCCGCTTCTCGCCCTCTGCGTGGTCGTGGTCTCGCTCTCCACCGCCGGCCTCGGCCTGATGTTCGGCAGCATCGGGCTGGTGATGCGGGACGCGATCATCGTCGCCAACGTCATCTACTACGTGATGCTCGTCCTCTGCGGCGTCAACTTCCCCGTGAGCCGTCTTCCCGGCGCCGTTCAGCTCATCTCCTACAGCCTTCCGTTGACGCGCGGGGTGGAGGCCGCGCGCGAGGCCGTCGCGGGCGCTTCGTTCGGGCAGGTCGCGGGCCTGCTCGGCGGCGAGCTGCTCGTCGGCCTGGCCTGGGCGCTCGCCGGCTACGCGCTCTTCGCCACCCTCGAGGGCTGGGCCCGCCGCGGTGGGATGCAGGAGGCCTACTGATGCCGGTCGGATTCACGGCACGCCCCGAGCTGACAGGGACGTTCGGCGTGGTCGCTTCGACCCACTGGCTCGCGTCCCAGAGCGCGATGTCAGTGCTCGAGCGGGGAGGCAACGCGTTCGACGCCGCGGCCGCGGCGGGCTTCGTCCTCCAGGTCGTCGAGCCACACCTGAACGGGCTGGGCGGCGAGGTGCCGATGCTGCTGTGGGACCGGGCGCGAGCCAGGGTCGAGGTGATCTGCGGGCAAGGCCCGGCACCGGCCGCGGCCGCCATCGAGCGAATTCATGCGCTGGGCCTGGGCGAGATACCGGGCACGGGGTTGCTCGCGGCGTGCGTTCCGGGCGCATTCGCAGGCTGGCTCACCTTGCTCCGCGACCACGGCACCTGGCGCCTGGAGGAAGTCCTTTCGTTCGCCATCGAATACGCCGCGTCTGGCTATCCGCTGGTGCCAAGGATCGCCGACACCGTCGCGCAGGTAGAGCCCCTGTTTCGCGAGCACTGGCCGGCTTCGGCCGAGCTGTACCTTCGCGACGGACTGCCCTCCCCGTGGCAGCGCTTCCGGAACCCCGACCTCGCGTCGACGTACCGGCGGCTTGTCGAGGAGGCGCGGGCCGCGGGCGCAGGCCGCGAGCTGCAGATCGACGCCGGCCTGCGCGCGTTCTACTCGGGTTTCGTCGCCGAGGCGGTCGAGCGCCACTGCCGCGCCGAGTTCATGGACAGCTCCGGCACGGCCCACGCGGGGCTGTTGTCCGGCGACGACCTGGCTCGCTTCTCCGCCCGGCACGAGGAGCCGGTCATGGCCGGGTTCGGCGACTGGACCGTGGCCAAGTGCGGGCCCTGGAGCCAGGGACCGGTTTTCCTGCAGCAGCTTCGCCTGCTGGAGCGCCTCGACCTCTCGCGGGCCGGGTTCCTCTCCGCCGACCACGTGCACCTGGTGACGGAGTGCGCGAAGCTTGCCTTCGCCGATCGCGAGGCCTGGTACGCCGACCCCGACTTCGCCGCCGTGCCGCTCGCGGCCCTTCTCGCGGACGCTTACGCGGACCAGCGATGCGAGCTCGTGGGCGAGCGCGCATCCCTCGAGCTGCGTCCAGGCGCGCCCGAGGAAGTCCAGCCCCACCTGCCGTGGCGTGCCGCGTCGGGCATGTCGGGATATCCGGGCGACACGGTGCACGTCGCCGTGGCCGACCGCTTCGGCAACCTCGTCGCATGCACTCCGAGCGGCGGCTGGCTGCACGGTTCGCCCGTGATCGCCGGCCTGGGCTTCTGCCTCGGCACGCGCGCCCAGATGTTCAACCTCGACCCAGCGCATCCGAACCGGCTCGAGGGAGGCAAGAGGCCGCGGACGACGCTCAGCCCATCGCTGGCTCTGCGCGGCGGCGAGCCGCGGCTGGCGTTCGGCACTCCCGGCGGCGACCAGCAGGACCAGTGGACGCTCGAGTTCTTCCTCGCCCACGCGGTGTTCGGCCGCGATCTGCAGGCGGCGATTGACGCGCCCATGTTTCACACGACGCACTTTCCGAGCTCTTTCGCCCCCCACGACGCGCATCCGGGTCGCGTCCACGCCGAGCCGATGGGCCCGGGCGTGCACGACGAGCTGCGCCGGCGAGGCCACGACGTGGTCGAGGCGGCGCCGTGGTCGCTGGGCCGGATCTGCGTGGTGGCCCGGAACCTCAAGCCCGGGATGCTGTCCGCCGCCGCCAGCCCTCGAGGCGGCCAGGCCTACGCGGTGGGTCGGTGAGGCTCTAACCCAGAGGGAAGAAGCACGCGGCCTGGTGGTCGCCGAGGTTCACGGTCGACAACGGCGGCTCCTCCTCGGCGCAGCGAGGCCGTGCCTTGAAGCAGCGCGTGCGGAAGCGGCATCCGCTGGGAGGGTCGAGGGGGGAGGCCACGTCGCCCTGGAGGATGATCCGCTCCCGCCTGCGCTCCAGCCGCGGGTCGGGGATGGGGATGGCCGAGAGCAGCGAGCCGGTGTACGGATGCTTGGGCTCCAGGTACAGGTCCCGGGCGGGTGAGATCTCCACGATCTTGCCCACGTACATCACGGCGATGCGGTCCGAGATGTGCTTGACGACCGAGAGGTCATGGGCGATGAACAGGTAGGTGAGATGAAGCCGGTCCTGGAGCTCTTCCAGCAGGTTGATGATCTGCGCCTGGATCGAGACGTCGAGGGCTGAGATCGGCTCGTCGCAGACGATGAAGGACGGCTCGACCGCCAGCGCCCGGGCGATGCCGATGCGCTGCCTCTGGCCGCCGGAGAACTCGTGTGGATACCGCGAGGCCAGGTCGGGCGCAAGGCCGACCAGCTGGAGCAGCTCGGCGATCCGGGCCCGGCGGCGCCGGCCGAGGGCGAGATGGTGGATGTCGAGCGCCTCGCCGAGGATCTGGTCGACCGTCTGCCGCGGGTCTAGCGACGCGAAGGGGTCCTGGAAGATGATGGCCATCTCCCGGCGCAGCCGGCGCATGGCCCGCGGCCCGAGGGGGAGGATGCTCCTGCCCTTGAAGCGGACGTCGCCCGCCGTGGGCTTGACCAGGCGCAAGAGGGAGCGGCCCAACGTCGACTTGCCGCAGCCCGACTCGCCGACCAGGCCGAGCGTCTCGCCCTGACGGATGTCGAGGTCGACTCCGTCCACCGCGCGGACCTGGCCGACGACGCGATTGACGACGCCCGACCGCACCGGGAACCAGGTCTTCAGGCCGTGGACCTCGACCAGCGGTTCGGCCGGCGTCCACGCCGGCGTGCCGCGCCGCCTCGGCTCAGCGGCCATCGGGCGAGTCCAGCGAACGCCCAGCCTGGGTGACCCAGCAGCGGGCGAGCTGCGACCGCACCTCGCGCAGGTCGGGCTCCTCCTCGCGACAGCGGTCGATCACGAACGGGCATCGGGGATGAAACTTGCATCCCGCGGGTAGTCGCCCCATGTCCGGGGGCGACCCCTCGATGGGCCGCAGTGGCTCGTGCCCGGTGGCGTCGAGCCGGGGGATCGAGCGCAGCAGAGACCACGTGTACGGGTGCTCGGGATGGACGAACACGTCCTCGGTGGTGCCCTGCTCGACCACCCGGCCGGCGTACATGACGAGGACGCGGTCGCACATCCCCGCGACGACGCCCAGGTTGTGGGTGATCAGGATGGTCGCCGTGCCGTAGTCCCGGTTCAGGGCGCGCAGCAGGTCGAGGATCTGTGCCTGGATCGTCACGTCCAGGGCGGTCGTCGGCTCGTCAGCGATGAGCAGGCTCGGGCCTGTGCTCAGGCCCATCGCGATCATGGTCCGCTGGCGCATGCCGCCGGAGAACTGGTGAGGGAACTGGTCCACGCGTGTCTTCGCGTCGGGTATGCCCACCTTGCGGAAGAGGTCCACGGCCGCGGCGATCGAGGCCCTCTTGTCGACGTGGCGGTGGATGCGCAGCGGCTCCCCGACCTGCCATCCAGCCCTGTAGACCGGGTTGAGCGAGGTCATCGGGTCCTGGAAGATCATCGCCATCTCGGTGCCGCGGATCGCCTCCATCTCGTCCTCGGACAGGTCGGCGAGGTCGCGGCCCTTGAAGCGGATGCGGCCGCCCGTGATCCGGGCCGCGCGGGGCAAAAGACGCATGATCGAGAGGGCCGTCATCGACTTGCCCGAGCCCGACTCGCCGACGATGCCGAGCGTCTCCCCTGGGTCCAGGGTGAGCGACACGTGGTCGACGGCGCGGATCGCGCCGCGGCGCAGAGCGATCTGCGTCTGCACGTCCTCCAGCTCGAGGAGATGCGCGGTCATTCAGGGAGGCTCAGCTGCGGAGCCTCGGGTCGAGCGCGTCGCGCAGCGAGTCGCCGAGCAGGTTGAAGCTGTAGACGGTGATTGAGATCGCCGCCCCGGGAACGATCGCGAGCCACGGGTCGTTGGTCAGGAACGAGGCGCCGGAGCTGATCATCTGGCCCCAGTCCGGGGTCGGCAGCTGGGCGCCGAGGCCGAGGAAGGAGAGCGTCGCCTCGGCGAGCATGGCGAAGCCGGCCGAGAGCGAGACCTGGACGATGATCGGATTGAGAAGGTTGGGGATGAAGTGGGCGACGATCAGCCGCGCCGGGTTGGCGCCGAGCGAGCGCGTGGCGACGACGAACTCCATCTCCTTGAGCTGGAGCACGACCGCGCGCACCAGGCGCGCGTAGACCGGGACGGCGACGATGCCGATGGCGATCATGGCGTTGCGGAGGCCCGGCCCGAGCGCCGCCACGATCGCGATGGCGAGGATCAGGCCGGGGAAGGCGAGCAGGGCGTCCATCAACCGCATCAGGAGCAGGTCGACCAACCCGCCGGCGTAGCCGCTGGTCAGGCCGATCAGCCCGCCCCCGACCAGCCCGACCGCCACGGCGACGAACGCGACCGGCAGCGAGACACGCGCGCCCCACAGCACGCGGCTCAGCAGGTCGCGGCCGAGCTCGTCCGAGCCCAGCAGGTGTCCGGGGCTGAGCGGCCGCAGGTAGGAGTTGTCGGGGTCGGTGGCCAGCGGGTCGTGCGGCGAGATGACCGGCGAGAGCAGCGCGATCAGGAACAGCAGCGCCACGAGCAGCACTCCCACCGTGACGCGCCGGTGCGTGCGCACGAGCTCCACGAAGGCGACCGGGGCGCGACGGATCGGCTCCTCGGCGATGACGATCGCGGGCGCGTTGCTCATGCGTAGGAGATCCTGGGGTCGAGCCAGCCGTAGACCAGGTCGACGAGCAGGTTGGCGACCATGTACGAGAAGGCCGCGAGCAGCACGATGCCCTGGATCACGGTGTAGTCGCGGTTGAAGATCGATTCCACGGCCAGCCGGCCGACGCCGGGCCAGGTGAAAACCGTCTCGGTCACGACCGCGCCTTCGATGATGCCGCCGATCTGCAGGCCGACGATCGTGACCACCGGGATGAGCGCGTTCTTCAGCGCGTGCACGAAGACGACGCGCCGCCACGACGCCCCCTTGGCGCGGGCGGTCCTTATGTAGTCGTGGTTGAGGACCTCGATCATCGAGGACCTCGTGAACCGCATGTTGATCGCCGCGCCGGCGGTGCCGAGGGCGATGGCGGGGAGGAGGACGTGGCGCAGGCTCTCCCACGGGTCGGTCGTGAGGGGCACGTAGCCGCCGAAGGGGAAGAGTCGCAGCGTCACCGACAGGACGAAGATCAGGACGATGCCGATGAAGAAGTTCGGAATCGATACGCCGGCCACGGTTATCCCGGTCGCGACCTGGTCGGTGAGCGAGCCTCGCCGGACCGCGGCGATGGTGCCCAGAGGGATCGCGACCAGGAGGGACCACACCAGGGCGACGATGCCGAGCTCCAGGGTGGCCGGGAGCCGCTCGGTGATCGCTTGCGCGACGGGCTCGTGGGTCGTCACGGATCTCCCCCAGTCGCCGTGCGCGATGCGCCCGAGCCAGATGAAGTACTGGACGTAGAGGGGCTTGTCGAGGCCCAGCTGCTCGTGGATCTGGGCGATCGCCTGAGGAGTGCGGTCCTCACCGAGGAGGATCAGGGCGGGGTCGCCGGGGCTCAGGTGGATGAGCATGAATACGCCGATGGTGACGAGGAACGCCACCGGCAGCATGAGCATCAGCCGGCGCAGCACATAAGTGGTCATGCCGGATCAGCCGTCCGGCATGACCATCTCGACGAGTCGCTATGACGCCTTAGCCCTTCCAGACCTCCGCCATCCGGATCATCAGGTCGGGGTACAGCGTGAACGCGTGGATCTTGGTGTTCGAGATCTGGGGGCTCACGCCGAAGAAGGTGAACACGTACGGCGCGTCGGCGACGATCTGCTTCTGCGCGTTCTGATAGTCCTGCCGGCGCTTGGCCTGATCCGAGTTGACCCGGGCGTCCTCCAGCCAGGCGTCGACCTGCGAGTTGCTGTACTGGCTGTCGTTGAAGCTGCCGCCCGTGTGCCACCACGCGTACGTGTTGCCGTCGGGGTCGATGCGGCCCGACCAGTTGACTCCACACGCTTCAAACTGGTGCGCCTCGCACTCCTGGACCAGGGTCGCGAACTCCTCGCTCTGGATCTTCATCGTGATCCCGGCCGCCGCGAGCTCCGACTGCAGGAGCTGGGCCAGCTGCTGGGCCACGGGGTCGGACGTCGTCTTGTACGTGAAGCTGAACCCGGTCGCGATCGATTTGGCCTTGGCCGCGTCGGCGTGGTCGTAGATCTTCTCGCTCGCGTCGAAGGCCCAGCTCGAAGGCGGGATCGGGCCGTACCCGACGACGCCGATGTTGAACTGAATGTTCTTCAAGATCGCGTAGCGGTCGACCGCGGTCGCCACCGCCTTACGTTTCGCCGCGTCGTTGAACGGCGGGGCGCCGGTGTTCAGCTCGAAGCCGTTGAACCCGATCGCAGGAGTGTCCCGATAGACGAAGTTCGAGTCGGCCTTGATCGAGGCCACATCCTTGGAGCCGATGACGCGCGCGATGTCGATGTCGCCCGTCTTGAGCGCGCTGAGGATCGCGTTGACGTCGGGGATCGCCCGATAGGTGACGCCGTCGAGGTAGGGCACGCCGGACTTCCAGTAGCTCGGATTCTTCTTCAGTGTCAGGTGGTCGTTGCGCTTCCACTCGACGAACTCGAACGGCCCGCTGCCCGCGCCTGTGGGCGCCAGCGAGAAGTTCTGGCCGCCCTTGGCCACGGCGTCCATCGACAGCATCATCCCGGCACGGTCGACGAGCGTGGCCAGAAGCGTCGCGTCGGGCTTGGCCAGGTGGAAGATGACATGCGTGTCGTCGGTGACCTCGACGCTCTTGACGCTGGCCAGGTCGGACTTCCTCCGCGAGTTGGCGGCGGTCTTGAAGCGCTCGATGTTGGCCTTGACGGATGCGCCGTTGAACGGAGTGCCGTCGTGGAACTTGACCCCGTCCTGCAAGGTGAACTTGTAGTTCTGCGGATCCGAGATGTCCCAGGACTTCACGAGCCCCGCCTTGATCTTCAAAGAGGGGTCGATCGTGAACAGCGAGTCGTACATGTTGTAGAAGACCTCGCGCTCGACCAGCAGCGAGGAGTCGAGGGGATCCAGGGTTCGGAGCTCGCTCTCGAGCGCGATCGTCGCGGTGCCGCCCTTCTGCGGCGTGCCGCCCGCCTGGCCGCCTCCTCCGCCTCCGCCACCGCAGGCTGAGAGCAGAAACAGCCAGAAGAGACCAACGGCGACTCGTCTCATCTTCACTAACCTCCACGCAGCCGCGTATCGCGCGCTGAACTGAATAAATTACGCGTCCCCCCGGACGCCGGTGTCAACTTGGCGCTCGCCGGACCGGTGCGCGACCAGCAGCTCGAGCGAGTCGACCAGGCGCGGACCCGGGCGGTTGAAGTACGCGGACCCGTCCAGCACCACCACCTGCCTGGCGCCCGTGGCGTCGATGGACCCGCTGAGCGCGGCGGCCTCGCGCTTCGCCCTTGCCCGATCGAACCCGCAGGGCGCCACAACCAGCAGCTCCGGCTTCGCCGCCGCGACCTCGTCCCAGGAAAGCGCCCTCGACGGCACGCCGGGCCGGGCCAGGGGGTCGTCGATGCCGGCGAGCGCGAGCAGGTCGGGCGTCCAGTGGCCGGCCGGGTACGGAGGGTCGAGCCACTCGAGGAACACACCCCTGACACGCGGCACGCCGGACGCCTGCTCCGACGCCGCCTCGATTCGGCGGCGCAGGCTCGACAGCAGAGGCCGGGCGTCGACGCCGCACGCGGACGCGAGGTCCTCGATGTCGCCCAGCACGTCGGCGAGCGAGTGCGGGTGCTGGCGGAGGATGCGCACTCCCGCCAGCGCGTCTGCGACCTGGTCGGCGGGGATGGCGCACACATCGCAGATGTCCTGGGCGACGACGAGGTCGGGGTCGAGGCGGAGGATGGCGTCGGTGTCGACCTCGTAGAGCGAGCGGCCCTCGCGCGCCGCCAGCGCCACGGCGTCCTCGATGCTGCCGCTCGCACGACCGTCGAGATCGTGGGTCGACCGGGTCACCACGGGGAGCGGCGCCGCCTCGGGAGGAAAGTCGCACTCGTGCGTCCGGGCGACCAGATCGCCACCGAGGCCGAGCGCGAAGAGGGACTCCGTCGCGCTGGGCAGCAGGGAGACGATTCTCACGCCGTGTCTCGGAGGCGGTCCACGACCTGCTTCAGGACCTCGTAGGGCTGCGCGCCGAGGACGAGGTAGCGGCGGCCGAAGATGTGGGCCGGGATGGCGTCGATGCCAACTGAGCTCGCGATGCGCCGGTTCTCGTCGATCACCGCGGCGTAACGGTCCGTCTCGATCGCATCGCGCAGCTCGGCCGCGTCCAGGCCGGCCTCGCTCCCGACGCGCACGAGGTCTTCCACCTCCTCCAGGCGCCCGCCGGCTTCCCAGTGCGCCTTGAAGAGGGCGCGGTGCATGGCGTCGAAGCGTCCGCGCTCGCGCGCGAGCTCGGCCGCCCCCAGCGCGCGCCGGGAGTTGATGATCACGTCGCGTGGCTCCATCGTCAGGCCGACCGAATCTGCCACCGACTGCAGGTGCGAGTGCATCCGCTGCGAGCGCTCGCGGCCGAAATACGCCTCGCGTGGGATGCCTTCGGGCGGCGCCTCCGGGTGCAGCTCGAAGGGAAGCCACGTGACTTTCACCATCCCCTCGCGCTCGAGCTTCTCGACTCGCACGGAGTCGATGTAGCACCAGGGTCAGACGTAGTCCGAGAAGATGACGAGGTCGACCGGATCCATTAGACCTGCCCTAAGCATCCCTTAATCCGCCGGTGGCACAATGGATCGAGAGGCAAGGGGGCCTCGCCAGGGGTTCCTGTTTTACAGGAGGTATGCATATGGCAGACGCGAAGACATTCGTCGCCAACGCGCCCGCGTGGATCGATCTGTCGAGCCAGGACGCGGCGGCATCACGAGACTTCTACTCGAAGCTGTTCGGCTGGAAGATCGACGTCCAGGGTCCGGAGGCCGCGAACTACGGGCTCGCGAAGGCCGGCGGCAAGGACGTTGCGGGCATCGGTCCCTCGCAGGACCCCAAAGCCCCGACGGCGTGGATGGTCTACATCGGCACGCGCGACGCCGCCGCCACGGCGAAGCAGGTGGAGCAGGCCGGGGGCAAGGTGATCGCCCCGCCCTTCGACGTCCTCGACCAGGGCCGGATGGCCGTCTTCCAGGACCCGGCGGGGGCTTTCATCTCCGTGTGGGAGCCGAAGAAGATGTTCGGCACAGAGGTGGTGGGCAAGGACGGCACGTACGGCTGGGCCGAGCTCAACGCTCGCGGCATCGACAAGGCCACCGCGTTCTACACCAAGGTGTTCGGTTGGACGCCCAAGGTGAGCCCGATGGCTGAGGGTCAGCCGCCTTACACGGAGTTCCAGATCGACGGCCAGAGCATCGCCGGCGGGATGGAGATGAACCCGATGGTGCCGAAGGAGGTGCCGTCGTACTGGATGGTCTACTTCACCGTCGCCGACGTGGACAAGACACACAAGAAGGCGACCGACCTGGGCTCGCGGGAGATGCTGCCGCCCCAAGATTTCCCCGGCGGCAGGTTCTCGATTCTGTCTGACCCGCAGGGGGCCGCGTTCGGCCTCATGAAGATGCAGGCGCGTTAAGCACTAGAGTTACGAACCGGCGGGCCGCCGCCCGCCGGTTTTTTTACGTCGTGAAACGGGATCCGTACGTCGACAGGTGGCTCGAGGGCAAGCCCGCGGAAGCGCTGCTCCGGCGCGTGCGCGACGTGATCATGTGGGCCGACACGCGAATCGGCGAGTACCTGAAGTACGGCACGGTCCAGTTCGCGTACAGGGGCGACCTGGCCAGCTTCGTCCAGCACGACCGGAAGACTGTGACCTTGATGTTCAATCGCGGGGCGAAGATCCAAGGCAAGTTCCCGCACCTCGAGGGGACGGGGCCGTCGGCGCGTTTCATGCGCTTTGCCGACGCCGGCGAGATCGACGCCCGGACCACCGAGCTGTCCAACATCGTCCGCGCCTGGTGCGACATGATGGCCCCCGCCACCCCTGAGCGCCGCGGGCGGGGACGCCCTCCCAAGCCCGACTCCGTGCGCTCGCTGCGGGCCGCGAGGCGCGCCAAGCGGCTCGGCCGGGCCGCCCGTTAGCCCTTGACGAAGTCGAACGCCTCGCGCGCGAGCGGCGCCCACCGTTTGCTCGAGGCGGGGTCCAGCACAAACCACTCGCGCATCGGTCTGCCCTTGCCGGCGTCGAAGTGCCGGCCCTCACCCGCGCCCACAAGCTCGTCGACGCGGGCCCGCGGCAGCTTGAGCACGAGCTCGTCGCGCACCAGCATGGCGAAGATGCGACCCTCCACCTTCAGCTGGCCGCTCGAGCCGAATCCCTTGCCCTCGGTGACGTGGCTGACCCCTCGCTCGGACGCGAACGCCCGCACGAGGTCGGCGTAGCGGGACTGCGCGCTCACCCTGCCTCCATCATCTGACCCTACCGGCTGAGGTAGGCCTTCGCCACGAGCGCAGCGACGCGCGCGTTGTTGATCACCAGCTAGACGTTGAGGTCGAGCGACCGACCGCCTGAAAGCTCCGCCACCCGCGCCAGCAGCCGCGGCGTGGCGCCGGCGCCGGCCACATCGCGAAGCTCGGCAGCCGCCCTGCGGGCCATCTCCTCGGCGCCGTCGAGCTCGGCCGGAGGCGGCACCGCGACCACGACGCCGCGCCCGCCGGCATCCCAGGTCGCGCGCAACGTGTGGGCCGCGCCGTCCGGGCCGTCCACGCGCGCGCTCACCGGGCAGCCGCTCCGGCGCGCGTAGAAGGCCGGGAACTCGTCGGTGCCGTAGCCCAGCACCGGCACGGCGAGGCTCTCGAGCCGCTCCAGCGTCAGTGCGAGGTCGAGGATGATCTTGGCGCCGGCGCAGAACACCGCGACCGGCGAGCGTGACAGCTCTTCGAGGTCCGCGGACTGGTCCTCGGGATGCCCGCGGTGGACGCCGCCGATCCCGCCGGTGGCCATGAACCTGATCCCGGCCATCGCCGCGACGTGGATCGTGGCCGCGACCGTCGTCGCGCCGACCTCGTTGCCGGCGAGCGCCGGCCCGAGGTCCCGGGTGCTGACCTTTCTCGAGGTGGCGGCGACGCGTTCGATCTCTTCGGCGCCGAGTCCGACGCGCAGCCGGCCGTCGAGCACCGCGACGGTGGCCGGCACGCCGCCCTCGGCGCGAATCGCCTCTTCGCAACCCCTGGCCGCGCGCAGGTTGTGCGGGGCGGGAAGGCCCTGGCCGAGGATCGAGGTCTCCAGCGCCACCACCGGACGCATCGCGGCGAGCGCGTCGGCGACCTCGGCCGCGACGACGAGCAGGGCGCTCAGCTCGGACGCGCCCCCGCGGCCAGGACCGACCGGGTCGCTGCCTGCACCGCCTGCTCGGCGGCGTCGAGCGGGGCTGCGCCCCGCAGCCAGGCGCTGCAGAACGCAGCGGCGAACGCATCGCCCGCGCCGGTCGGGTCTACGGCGTGCACCGGCGGCGCGGTGATCGTCTTGCCGAACACGCGGCATCCGCCGGGGCCGAGCTTGAGCACCGGGACCTGGGCGAGGCTCTCGAGGGGCACGGCAAGC
>VBEK01000042.1 GCA_005889135.1 Chloroflexota bacterium | reverse complement strand
GTGCTGCGCCTGCGCCATGGGGTAGTAGAAGGGCGGCGCGACGAGCGCGGCCTGGGCGCCCAGCTTCGCCGCCGCCTCGACCTCGGCGATCGCCGCGCTCAGCTGCGGCTGGGCGACTCCGCACAGGACCGGAACGCGGCCGGCGGCGGCCTTGACGACGGCGCCCAGGACCTTGCGCCGCGACGGCTCGTCCAGGGAGGCGGCCTCGCCGGTCGAGCCGAGCGCCAGGACGCCATGCACACCGCCGGCGATGACGTGCTCGACGAGCCGGGCCGTCGCGGGCTCATCCACCGCGCCGTCGCGCTGAAGCGGCGAGGCCAGGGCGACCAGGACGCCGGACAGCGTCGCGAGGTCGAACATCGGGCTCAGATTAGCCGCGCCGATGCCGGCACTTGACGCCGCACTGAAGAATTGCTGAAAATCTTTGCAGCCGCCCGGGTCGCGGAACGCAAGTCACCGGCACGCCTCTGCGTGCCATTTCACGAAAGAGGGGTGCAGGATGCGTCGACTCGGTCTTCTCATTGCTTCGGCCGCGGTTTTCACCTTCGGCGTGTCGCCTGGCCTGGCGGCGAGCGGGGGCAACGGCAGCCTCCAGACGAGGGACGAGCTCAATTCGGCCGCGAGGGCGTTCGACGGAGCCGACGACATCACACGCGCCGCCGATTCGTTCGCGGCGTCACGCGTCGCGCCGGGGACTGACGTCAGCGCCGATGCCTTCCTGTCGGCCCAGCAGGCGGCGCTCGGCCTGCCGACCTCGGGCCCCGCCACGTGGACAGAGCTGACGACCCAGCCCTATGACTCCGACGCCGTCAACTTCCGCGACCCGTTCATCTCCAACTCGGGCGGTGGGGCCGGCCTTTCCGCCGGCCGGATGACGGCGCTCGCTGTCGACCCCGTCAACCCCAGCTTGATCTACGCAGGCGCGGCGGGGGGCGGCGTGTGGAAGTCAACGGACCACGGCGTGCACTGGACGCCCGTGTTCGACGGCATGGGCACGCTCGCCATCGGCGCGATCTCGATCAACCCGGCTGACCGCTCCGTGTGGGTGGGCACGGGTGAGAACAACACAGCGTTCGAAAACTACTCGGGCCTGGGCGTGTTCCGGTCGACCGACGGCGGCGCGACCTGGACGCAAGTCGGCCAGGAACTGCGCAACCACACCATCGGCAAGCTCGAGTTCGACGGCACCGGCGGCGTGTACGCAGCGACCAGCTTCGGCCTCTACAAGACATCGGCCGGCGGGAGCCAGGCATGGACAAAGGTGCTCGACGCGACGATGGTGGGCTCCACGCCTCAGCCGTACGGGATGTCGATCGTCGACGACGTCGCCGTCAGGCCGGGCACCGGCGGACAGGTGGTGGTCGCGGCGATGGCGTGGCGCAACGGCGCCGCGTACAACGGCTTCTACATCTCGCGCGACGGCGGCAAGACGTTCGCCTACGACGGGCTCCTGGGCGCGATCAACCCCAAGTCGATCGGCAACACGCACTTTGCCTACGCGTCGGACGGCGGGACCCTGTACGCGGTTGTGCAGTCGACCTTCCTTTTGCAGCGGCCGCAGATCCAGAAGGGCAATACGGTGCTCGACGGCATCTTCGTCTCGAACACCGGTGACCCGGGCGGGCCCTGGAACCAGGTGGCGAACTACCGCAGCCTCGAAAACGCGGGCTCCGCCCTCTACCACGTGTTCGGTTTCGCCCCGGGCGTGCAAGCCTGGTACAACGAGTTCATCGCGGTCGACCCCGGCAACGCCCAGCATGTCTACCTGGGACTCGAGGAGGTCTTCGAGACCCGCGACGGCGGAAACAGCTGGAGCGCCATCGGCCCGTACTGGAACTTCGGTATGCCGTGCGCGGCGAATGGGCTCGACTCATGCCCGAAAACGACCCACCCCGACCAGCACGCGGTGACGTTCGGCCCTGGCGTGGTCTACGTCGGCAACGACGGCGGCGTATACAGCCGCTCGCTGTCGCAGAGCATGGCGTCGTCCGCGGGCTGGAACAACCTGAACACGACCCTGCACACGTTGCAGTACTACTACGCGGGCGCGGGCAAGGCTGTCTCCACGACGAACGGTCACGCCGCGGGCGGCGACCAGATCTGGGGCGGGATGCAGGACAACGGTGGCTCGATGATCGCGCCGGGCCTGGCGACGATGGTCGAGCCCTTCGGCGGCGACGGCGGAGACACCCTGGTCGACCCCGCGAACGGGGACAGGGCCCTGCAGGAGTACGTCGGCCTCGACATCTGGAAGACGACCAACGGCGGCTACTCGCCCAACGGCACCATCAAGGCCTTCACCGAGATCACGCCGTCGTGCTCAGCGTTCACCTACACGCCGAGCCCGTGCGACCCGAAGCCGCGGTTCATAGCGCCCTACCGCGCCGACGTCCAGAACATCAACCACTGGGTCGCGGCCGGCGAGTTCGTGTGGGACAACCAGGGCAAGGGCTGGGACACCTCGTGCTCAGCCACCGCGTGCGACTGGAAGCCGGTCTTCGACACTGGACCCGGCCACACCACGACCGCCATCGCCGTGAGCGGCCCGACGATCTACGTCGGCTTCTGCGGCGGCAACTGCAACCCGCGCGAGCTGGCCGCGACCGGCAGCTCGAGCGGTTTCTTCCGCGGCCTCGCGACCAACGCCGGCGGCACCTGGCATCTGATCGACACAAGCTCGCTGCCGAACCGGTACGTCAACGGGCTCATCGTCGACAAGACGAACGCCAGCCACGTCTACGCGGTGTTAGGCGGCTTCTCCCGCCGCTGGATCCCGAACGCCGGCGTCGGCCACGTCTTCGAGTCGAAGGACGCCGGCGCCACGTGGACCGACATGTCGGGCAACCTGCCGGACGCACCGGCGGACGACATGCTGATCACGCCGAGCGGCCAGCTCGTGCTGGCGACGGACGTGGGCGTTTTCACGACGGCGATGGGCTCATCGACCTGGAGCGCGCTAGGCTCCGGCCTGCCCAACTCGCCGGTCAACGACCTCTCCTTCGGCCCCGACCAGAGCTACATCATCGCGGCCACGCACGGCCGCGGTCTCTGGAAGATAGCAGCGCCGTAACGCAAGGATGCGCAAGGCCGTCGCATCGCGCGGCGGCCTTCTTTATCTGGCGACGAAGCGGTTGCGCAGCGTCCCGATGCCCTCGACCTCGGCCTCGACGACGTCGCCAGCCTTCAGGAACTCGGGCGGTGTGCGGGCGAAGCCGACGCCGTCGGGCGTGCCGGTGGCGATGATCGTCCCGGCGGGCAGCGTCATCCCCTTCGACACCCACTC
>VBEK01000041.1 GCA_005889135.1 Chloroflexota bacterium | reverse complement strand
TCGAGGCTCTTGCCCTTGAAGTACTGGCCGCCCCAGCCGAACTGGACGTCGCGGGCGCTGACGTCGTTCACGACCATGTAGCCGAAGATGTGGTCGCGCGCCCGCGCGCGCGAGACGTTGAGCGCGGCGCGACCGACGACGACGCCAAGCTCGACCTCCCAGTCGACCTGCGAGGTCACAGCAGGGTCGATGACGACGTCGTCGTTGGGGCCGGCGACGCTGGTGACCGCCTTGGTGAAGACGGTCGGGGGGTCGACCGCCTTGCCCGCGGCGCGGGCGCTTTCCTCCGCGTGGGCCCGGTAGTTGCGCCCGATCGCAACCACGTTGCCCCGGGGGTGGGGGAGCGGCGCCAGCAGGCGCGCTCTCGCAAGCTCGTGGACCTTGCCCTTGCCCCGCGACAGCGAGCTCCGGACCAGCTCCAGCCCTTCCTCGCCGGAGTCGATGAGGGACAGCATGTCCGGCGGGTCGGCCAGCTCGACGACCTCGTCGCCGCGCAGGACCCCAAGACGCGCGCCGTCGGCCGTCCGGAACGTGAGCAGCCTCACGGCGGCGGCGCGACCTCTGCGCGCAAGCGCTGACCGATCAACCTGGCGCACTCCCGCATCAGCTCGAGGACCTCCTGCTGAATCTCCACCTGCTCCTTGCTCGCCCCGCACAGTGTGCCGAAGAACCTGCCCTCGGCGGTGAAGACCGGGTACGAGACGAAGGTCCGGATCTCCAGCAGCCGGGCCACGCTGCTGCTCGGGAACAGCTTCTGCGCCTCGGCCGTGTAGTGCGGCCCGCCCTCGACGACGAACCTGCACACGCCCTCGGACCAGGGGAGGGTCACGTCCTCCGGGATGTGGAACAGCTCGCTGCGGTTGACCGCGAAGACGATGTACTGCTCGTCCTGGATGAGCCGGGTCTCGGCGAGGTAGGTCGAGCTCAGGCCGGTCAGGTCCGAGAGCCGCTCGAGCATGCGTCGGGCCACCGTCTCGAGGTCGCTCCCGTCCCGCGCCGCCTCCTCGAGCAGCTCGCGCGCGGTCGGCGCCATGCGAAGTACGGTATCAATGTTGATCCGCAACCTCGTCGGCTCGGAGTGGCGCGCACCCGAGGGAGCCGCCACCCTGCCGGTCTTCAACCCCGCCACCGCCGAGGTGATCGCGCACGTGCCCTTGACCGACGCTGCCGGCGTGGACGCCGTCGTGCGCGCCGCCGCCGACGCGTTCGCGGCCTGGTCGCGCACCGCCGTCATGGACCGCGTGCGCCTGATGTTCCGATTCAAGTTTCTCCTCGAGGAGCACCTCGAGGAGCTGGCCGCCCTGGTCACGCGCCACCACGGCAAGACGCTGGACGAGGCGCGCGGCGAGGTCCGGCGAGGCATCGAGGTGGTCGACTTCGCGTGCGGCGCCCCGACCCTCCTCCAGGGCCGGACGCTCCGCGACGTCTCCGCCGGCGTCGACCAGGACCTGTACCGCTATCCGGTGGGCGTGTGCGCCGGCGTGCCGCCGTTCAACTTCCCGGTGATGATCCCGCTCTGGATGTTCCCGCTCGCCGTCGTCGCGGGCAACACGTTCGTGCTCAAGCCGTCGGACCGGACGCCGCTGGGCGGGGTGCGCCTGGCCGAGCTGTTCCTCGAGGCGGGGTTCCCGGCGGGTGTGCTGAACATCGTCCACGGAGCATCGGAGACTGTGGACGCGCTGCTGGCGCATCCGCTCGTCAGCGCCATCTCGTTCGTCGGCTCGGCGCCGGTGGCGCGCCACGTGTACACGGCCGCGGCGGCGAGCGGCAAACGCGTGCAGGCCCTCGGCGGGGCCAAGAACCACATCGTCGTCATGCCCGACGCCGATCCCGAGATAGCCGTGCCCGCGATCCTCAACTCGGCGTTCGGCAACGCCGGTGAGCGCTGTCTCTCCGGCTCCGTCGCGGTCGCCGTCGGCAAGGCGGCGGACACGCTCCTCGACCCGCTGCGCGACGCCGCCTCGAAGATGGTCGTCGGGCCCGGCGACGAGAAGGACGTGCAGGTCGGCCCGCTGATCCGCGCCGAGCATCGCGACCGCGTCGCGTCGTACGTCGAGGCGGGAGTGAGCGAGGGTGCCGAGCTGGTCGTCGACGGCCGGCCTCTGATCTCGCGCCGCGGGTTCTTCCTGGGGCCGACGATCCTCGACCGCGTCACGCCCACCATGACCGTCGGACGCGAAGAGATCTTCGGCCCGGTGCTCTCGGTCTCACGCGCGGCCGACCTGGACGAGGCCATCGCGCAGGCCAACGCCTCGGCACTCGGGAACATGGCCACGATATTCACCCAGAGCGGCCGCGCGGGCCGCGAGTTTCGCGAGCGCGTGGAGGCGGGCATGACGGGCATCAACGTGCCCATCGCCCAACCCTTCGCGTTCTTTCCCTTCAGCGGCTGGAAGGGGTCCTTCTACGGCGACCTCCACGTGCACGGCACCGACGGCATCGACTTCTACACCCGCAAGAAGGTGGTGGTGACGCGGTGGTGAGGGGCTCCCTTTTCTCGTGGACCGTGACGGCGCTCTTCGGCGTGATCACCTTGCTGCTCGCGTTCGAGAGCTGGGCGCTGCTGTTCGGCGTGAAGCCGATCTCCGACTACATCCGGCCGGCCGTCCACTCGTATCCGGGCTACGCATTCGTGATCGCGGTGGTCGTCGGCATGCTCCTCGGCCACTTCCTCTGGGGCCCGGCGTATGGCCCTGCCTCGCCGGCCCCCAAGAAGTGACCTTCACCCCCGAGGCGATCCTTTCGCTCATCGCGACGGCGGCGTCACTCGTCGCCTTCTTGCTCATGCTCCAGGAGTCGCTCGCGCTCCGCAAGGGCGACGACTTGCTGAACAACGACGTCCGCTCCCTGGTCCGGCGCTTCCCGCGGGTCACGTACGCCTTCGCGGTCTTGATCGGCATGCTGCTCGGCCACCTGCTCTGGCCGTAGAGGCGGCGGCGGCTCCGGGCCGCAGGACGGAATGGACCGGGGTGGCGCTGGTGCTGGTCTCCGCGACCGCGTTCGGCACCAACGCGATCTTCGCCAAGCTCGCCTACGCGGCCGGGCTGGGCACGACGCAGCTGCTCGCTTTCCGTTTCGTGCTCGCGGCGGCCGGCATGTGGGGCCTCGCGCTGATGCTGCGCCAGAACCCGCTCCGTTTCCGGCGCGCCAGCCTGCTCGCGCTGTTTGGTCTTGGCGCGATCGTCTACACGGGCCAGTCGCTCACCTACTTCACCGCGCTGCAGACCCTGCCCGCGTCGTTGTGCGTGCTCATCGTCTACATCTATCCAAGCCTTGTCGTGATCGCAGGCTGGCTTTTCCTCCGACGCTCATTGACGCGCTGGCTTTTGCTCGCCCTGCTCGGGAGCTTTGCCGGCCTCGTTCTTCTGGTCGGCGGGGCAGAGCTGCACATCGCGTGGGGGCTGGTCTTCGCCATCGCCGCGCCGGCGATCTACACGGCGTACATCCTGTTGAGCGAGAACGTCATGAACCGCGTGCCCGCGGTCGGCGCAAGCGCGGTCATCATGTCGGGCGCCGGGATCGCCTTCTCGGCCATCGCGCTGGGCCAGGGCGAGCTGAAGCTCCCGGCCTCCAGCAACGGTTGGCTGGTCGTGCTTGCGCTCGCTCTCATCCCGACGATGATCGCCATCTCGACGTTTCTCGCTGGTTTGCCGCGCGTCGGCGCCGCTCGCGCCTCGCTCCTGAGCACGTGGGAGCCGGTCGTCACAGTCATCCTCGCGGTCATCCTGTTCGGCGACCGCTTCAGCGTGCTTCAGGCGCTCGGCGGCGTGCTCATCCTGGCGGCGGTCGTGATGCAAGCCGGTCGCGTAGGTCGCACAGCACCGGGTGCAGCAGGTGCGCTGCCCTGACGCCGGACAGGTCTAGCCCCCACTCCTTCTTGCCGAGCACGAAGGGGTGGAGCTGCTCGCCGCCGATCGAACCATGTCCGCCGGCCTGGTTCTCGAAGTTGATCTGCTTGCCGTCGATGAAGGCGCCGAAGAGGACCACGTCGCCCGCGCTGCGGAACGAGTTGAGTCGGGTCAGCTGCTCGAAAAGCACGTCGGGGTGGTCATAGGCCGCAAGAAGCGGTTTCACCGCGTCCCCGCGCACTGCTCCACGCGCGGTGACGAAGACGTCCTGATCTCCGTCGCGCAGCATCAGCATCGCGACCTGCCGCAGCCGCGACAGGCCGTCGAGAAGCTGAGGAAACCGCTGGTCGGCCACGGCGTGCGTCATCCGCTCAGTGCCGTCGGTGAAATACACGTGCGCGGTCCCGCCTGACAGCGTGGTCACGACCTGACCCTTCGCCTCGTCCTCGTTCGGGCCGTACCAGCGGCGCTTGCCCTCGCTGACGCGAAAGCCGGGTAGCAGCGACGCCAGAACCTCGCCGAAGTGCTTGCCGTGAGAGGCGCGGAATGGAGCTGTCTCGACCTGGCCATGGTCTGAGAGCACGACCATCTCGTAACCGGCGCCGCGGGCCTCGGCCACCTTCTCGATCGTGTGGTCGACGTCATGGCCTTGATGACGGCGTAGCGCGTGAGGTGGTGAACGAAGATCTCCTCGGCCAGGTCCGTGGCGACGTAGGGCGCCGCGGGATGGCGGCCCTCCGAGCGAGCGGCGGAGAAATCCCTGGCGGTGCGAGCGAAGACGGCCGCCGTCTGCCACACCCAATCGCCGAGGTGGATGGGGTTGGCGAGGTAGGGGACGAGCACGTTCGCGGCGGAGCGTGATTTCGGTTGCCGGCCGTAGCTGCGGGCCTGGTACGCGATGCCGAAGTCGTCTGCGGCTTCTCCCGGGTAGCAGGCCGCGATGCAGGCGCCGTCCCGGGTCAGCGCCCGGCAGCCTTTGAAGTACTTGTCGGCGACCTTGTCGAACGTCGAGCCAGGGCCGAACTTGACGAGCACGCGTCGCTCGCGGTCCCACCACCGAAAGCTCGGGATCTCGGAGTTGTCGCCGTACAGGATCCCCGCCTGCGCGAATGGCGTCGTCGACGGCAGCCCGCAGCGATAGCGGTGGATCTCGTAGCCCTCGGCGTCTATGAGCCGGCGCAGATGCGGCATGTGCCCTGAGTCGAGCGCGCGGCCGAGGGCGTCGGCGCTGACGCCGTCGAGATGCAGGATCACGAGCTTGCTCATGGCAGCTCGGCAAAGACCGGGAGATGGTCGGACGCGCGCACGTTGAGGGTCCAGGCGCGATGCGTGGCGGGCACCGCGCCGCCTGCATAGATGGCGTCCAGCTTCTGCGCCGTCCAGTGTGTCCGGCGCAGCCCGCGGGTGAGCTCCACCAGCCCCGCGTCGTGCGCGGCGGCGCGGATCTTGCGCCACAGCTGGAGGCGGGGAGGACCGAAGGTGTTGAGGTCGCCGGCGACCAGCGTCAGGCGCGACGCGGGGCGCGACGCCATGTCGGCGACGATGGCGCGGAACTGCTCGAGCTTGTGCGCAAATCCGATCACGTCCAGGTGCATGACGTAAACGCGCAGCGCGGCGGACTCGGCCCGAACAGCGATCCGGCGCTGAGGAGGGATGGCGCGCAGCAGCGTGCGCTCGACGCGGCCGAGGCGGAGGCCGGGGAGGTCGCTCAGCGAAACGGTCTGAGGCGCGGAGTCGAAGAGGCCGCGGCGCCAGATCAAAGCGTTGCCCTGCTCGCGGCCCCGGAAGAGCTGCGCGGTCGCCTGGAACCAGTCGTAGCCGCCGCCCATGGCCTGCGCGACTGCAGCGGCGTCGGGCCGGCCGTCGTGCATCGATGCCTCCTGGAGCGCAAGAAGATCGAGGCCGTGAAAGTCGGGCGCCGTCCGGACCGCGCTGATGACCTTCTCCAGCCGCAGGCCCAGGAGGATGTTCCACGTGCATACCCGCACCGCTCTATCCTGCGCAGGAATGGCAATCCGCTGGTGGCGCCCGGCGTATACGTGCTTCTTCTGCGTCGCGAAGTCCTGAGCGAATTCCTCCAGCTCGACTACCTCTACACGCCGTCACGCGACGTCGCCGCGGACGCGAAGTACTTCACCGAGGCGCTGGGCGGCAAGCTCGCGTTCGCGGTCGAGGGCATGGGTGCCCGGGTGGCCATGATCGAGCTCACCGACGGGCCGCCTCACGTCCTCTTGACCGACCACCTCGACGGCGACCGTGCCATCTACATCTATCGCGTCGAGGACCTTCGCAAGGCGGTGGCGGCGTTGAAGAAGCGCGGCGTCAAGGACGAGCGCAGGCTCGAGATCCCGATGGGCCCCTGCTCGTCCTTCGTCCTGCCCGGAGGCCACCGCATCGCGCTGTACGAGGCCTCGCGCCCGGGCGTGCTCCAGCACTTTCTCGGCCGCCGGGACTTCTGAATGTCTCCAGGGCGAGCGCCGGGGTCGCGACGCTGAACCAGAGAGAATTAGCCCTTCCGTGACCACCAAGCGCTGGATCCTCGCCGCCGCGGTGCTCGGCTCGGGGATCGTGTTCCTCGACTCGACGGTCGTCAACGTGGCCCTACCCCGCATCGGCCGCGACCTGCCGCGACTCTTTCTTGGCGTCCTCGAGGGCCAGTCGTACGTCTACAACGCCTACCTGCTGACGCTGAGCGCGCTTTTGATCCTGGCGGGCGCGGTCAACGACTTCTACGGTCGCAAGCGCACGTTCATCGCCGGCCTTCTCGGCTTCGGCGTCACCTCGGCGCTGTGCGGCCTGGCCACGAACATGGAGCTGCTCGTCCTGTTCCGGGTCCTCCAGGGGGCCACCGGAGCCCTGCTCGTCCCGGGCTCGCTGGCGCTCCTCACCGCCAACTTCTCGGGCGAGGAGCAGGGCCGCGCGTTCGGCACATGGGCCGGCGCATCGGGCGCGACGACCATCCTCGGGCCCGTGGTCGGCGGCGTTCTGGTCGACACGATCTCGTGGCGAGCGGCCTTTCTCATCAACCTTCCCCTGGTTGCGGTGGCGGCGTGGGCGACCTGGAAGCACGTGCCGGAGAGTCGCGACGAGACGGCAACCGCGTCGTTCGACTGGATCGGGGCCGCCATCGTCGCTCTGGCCGTGGGAGGGCTTGCATTCGGCGCCATCTACGGCCAGCAGCGGGCGTGGCGCGACCCGCTCGGCTACGTCGCGCTGGCGGCAGGCGTCGTGGCCACGGTGGCGCTGCCGCTCTGGATGGCGCGGGCGCGGCACCCCCTGATCCCGCTCGAGCTCTTCCGTTCGCGCAACTTCACCGTCACCAACATCTCGACGCTGTTGATCTACGGCGCGCTCTACGTGACCTTCTATTACGTCGGCCTCTTCCAGCAGGGGACGCTCGGCTACGCCGCCGCCGCGGCCGGCGCCGCCGGGATCCCGGGCACGTTGTTCCTCATCTTCTTCTCGGGCAGGTTCGGCAGCCTCGCCTCCAGGTATGGCCCGCGGATGTTCATGGCCGTCGGCCCGGCGATCATGGCCGTGGGCGTGCTGTGGTTCGCCCGCGTGCCGTCGACCAGCGAGGCGTGGAAGCTCGAGCCCGGCAACCTCGCTTCCTACGTGCCGCCGCTGTCCTACGTCGTCGATTTCCTGCCGGCTTCGGTGATCTTCGGCCTCGGCGTCATGATCATGGTCGCGCCGCTGACCACGGCGCTGATGCGCTCGGTGCCCGTCCACAACGCAGGTCTCGGCTCGGCGATCAATAACGCCATCTCGCGCGTCGGCCCGCAGCTGGCGGGCGCGCTGATCTTCGTCTTCCTCACCGCCAACTTCTACGCCACGCTCGCCTCGCGCCTGCCCGGGGTCGACGTCTCCTCGGAGAGCTTCCGCAGCCAGGTCAGCCCACTGAACACTCCTGCCGACCCGAGCCTGGTGGCGCTGGTGCGCGACGCGTCGACGAGCTCCTTCCACCTCGCGGTGCTCGTCGGCGCCGCCCTGCTGCTGGCGGGCGCGATCGTCAACCTGGTCGGCATCGAGAACCGCGCGGCGCGCCTCAGCGAGGGCGAGGGCGAGGGCGCCGGCTCCGAGGCGGTTCCGGCCGCCTCGGCCTAGACGGTCGTCATCACCATCTCGTGCGGCGGGTCCGGGGGCCCGAAGAATTCGTCGAGCTCCGGTGCATGATCCGGCACCGGAGGGCGCGCGACGACGGTCCGCTTCCACCCCTGCTCCTCGAACCACTCCGGGTGCTCGGGGCTGATCAGGGCGATCACACCGCCGCGTGCGGTCACCCGGCGGAGCTCGCCCAGGACGGCGGGGTCAGGCCCGAGCGCGCCGCAGGCCGCGGTCAGCTGCGCGATCCCATCGCCGAGCGGGAGCTGCTCCGCCCAGCCCGCAACGACCTCGACGTTTGGCAGCCGGCGCGCGAGCAGCGCCCGCAGTCCCGCCGAAGGTTCGACGGCGATGACGCGATGACCTTTCTTCACCAGGTGCCGCGTCAGCCGGCCGCTGCCGGCGCCGACGTCGAGCGCCACGTCGCCGCCGCCCGGGAGCGCGGCGATGAGCTCGGGCGCGATTGGCTCGATGCGCGCGAGGTCGTCCCAACGCTGGGGCTCGAGGTGGTAGACGAGCGTCCAGAACAGCGCCCTCAAGACCCGCTCGTCGGGCTCGCCTCGCGGCACGCGCGCCAGCTCGCGCTCGCGCACGGCCGGGGGGAGCCGGGCGATGTCGCCGATGTCGAAGTGGCGCCATCCGGCCGGAGCCGACGCGACTGCTTCCTCGTACTCCATCGCCCCGATCACACTAGGGCGCGGCCGTGAGGATCGCCGTCGTCGCTTCGCCGGTGACGCCCTTGCGCCCGGCGCAGCTCGGCGGCGCGCAGGCCTTCGTGTGCGACCTCGCCGCGGGGCTGGCGCGGCGTGGTCACCACGTGCGCCTTTTCTGCACTGAGGGATCGGACGTTCCTGGCGTGGAACTGGTGACCGTCCCCGCCCCGCGCGACGCGGCGGCGGCGCTCGTCATGCCGGGCGGAGGGGCCGCACCGCCGCCGTCCCCAGGCGTGACGGCCGCCCTTGCGTCGATATTCGACGCCGTCCGCTCCGCGAGGTTCGACGCCGTCAGCCAGCACGCGTTCGACGCGCCGGCCTTCGAGCTAGCGCGAGGGTTTCCCGTCCTGCACACGCTGCACCTCCCGCCGATTGTCCCGGCCGTCGTGACGGCGGCGTCCGGCGTGGAGCAGCAACGCCTAGCCACCGTCTCGGGCGCTTGCCGAGCGGCCTGGCGCGCCGCGGGCGTCGAGGTGGGGCATGTGCTGCACAACGGCGTCGAAGACCTGCCGGTGGTTGGCCCGCCCGAGCAAGCCGCCCTCGTCGCCGGCCGCATCTCGCCCGAGAAGGGCATCGAGCACGCCCTCGCCGCGGCGAGCGCCGCGGGGCTGTCCGTCCGCGTCGCGGGCGCCCAGTACGATCCGGGTTATGACGTCGACCTGGCCGGCGCGGAGCGGTTGGGCTCGCTCACGCGCCGCGACCTGCGGTCAGTGATGGCGCGGTCGGCGGTGACGATCTGCGCGGTGCGCTGGGACGAGCCCTTCGGCATGGTTGCCGCCGAGGCGCAGATGGCCGGCTGCCCGGTCGCCGCCTACCGCCGCGGAGCGTTGCCTGAGGTCGTAGAGGAAGGCGTGAGCGGAGCGCTCGCCGCGCCGGACGACGTCGAAGCCCTTGGTGACGCCGTGCTCCGGTGCCTCGCCCTCGACCGCGAGGCCGTGCGCGCCAGCGCGCGCCGGCGGCTGGGCCTCGATGCGGCGCTGGACCGCTACGAGCAGGCACTGGCCCGCGCCGCGCAGTGACCCGCACCGCCGTCGTCACCGGCGGCTCGGGGGGCATCGGCTCCGAGGTCGTCTCCGAGCTGCGCGCGCGGGGATGGAACGTCATCTCGCTCAGCCGCCGCGACGGTACCGATGTCTCCGACGAGGACGCGGTGGTTTCGGCGTTTGGCCGCCTCGATTCGCTGGACTCGCTCATCCACTGCGCGGCGGAGCTGATCAAGCGACCGTTCGCGGACATGACCGCGGAGGATTGGGACGCGCAGCTCGGCGTCGGCCTTCGCGGCGCATTCTTGTGCAGCCGCGAGGCGTTCCGCCTGATGCGCGGACGCGGCGGAACGATCGTCATAGTGTCGAGCCTGTCAGGGGTTTTCGGTGCGGAGAAGTTCCCTGGCATGGCTGCGTACGTGGCCGCCAAGTCAGGACTCGCCGGCCTCACCGAAGCCCTGGCCGTGGAGGGCCGCGAGCATGGGATCCGCGTCAACGCCGTCAGCCCCGGCGCGGTGGACACGCCGATGCTGCGCGTCGCGGGCGTGGAAGGCCCAGCCCTCGAGCCCGCGGAGGTCGCCCGCGTCATCGTGTGGCTCGCTTCTCCGGAATCCGCCCCGCTGTCCGGTGCTAACTTGCGGATGGACCCGTCATGAGCGCAAACGTCAGCATCACCCGCCGCGCCACATTCGCGGCTGCCCACATCCTGTGCCGCGACGACTGGAGCGACGAGAAGAATCGAGAGGTGTTCGGCGCGTGCACGACCGACCACGGACACAACTACGTGATCGAGGTCACGGTGGGCGGGGTGCTGGATCCGGACACAGGCATGGTCGTGAATCTGAAGCATGTGGACGCCGTCCTGCGGCGCGAGTTCGTCGACGCCGTCGACCATCGCCACCTGAACCGAGACGT
Organism: Chloroflexota bacterium; assembly: GCA_005889135.1. Classification (GTDB taxonomy): domain Bacteria; phylum Chloroflexota; class Dormibacteria; order Dormibacterales; family Dormibacteraceae; genus 40CM-4-65-16. Next base: position 635 of record VBEK01000041.1, on the reverse strand, counting down.
CGAATTTCTGCGCGGTGTGATCCCGACCGCGGAGAACGTGGCCATGGCGGCCTTTCATCGCCTGGAGCCACATTTCAAGCCCGCACGACTGATGAAGGTCAGGGTGGTGGAGACGGAGAACAACGCCGCCGAGGTCACCGCCGAGTAGGTCTAGTCCGGCCCTCGCGGCCGGCCGAACGTCACCGTGGGGGCGATGCTCACGATCTTGCCCTCGACCTTGATCAGCTTCCACCCACCCTCGTGGACCATGCGGTGGTGGCGCTTGCAGAGCAGGACCGTGTTCTCGAGGTTGGTCTCCCCGCCGTCCACCCAGTGCACCAGGTGATGGCCGTCGCACCAGGAGGCCGGCCGCTCGCAGCCCGGCCACTGGCAGTGCTTGTCGCGCACCGCCAGGGCCTTGCGTAGACCGCCGTCGACCAGGCGCCGGGAGCGGCCGACGTCGACCGGCAGCGAGTCGGCCGCGAAGAGCACGCGCATGAGGCTGGAGTCGCAGGCCAGGCGCTGCACGGTGGCCGAAGGCAGAGGCAGGGAGAACTCCATCTCCCCGCCCGCCGCCCCAGCCAGGGCCTTGAGCGTCTCCACCGTGGCCGTGACCTGGAGGCTGACCGGGGTGTTGCCGGTGACGCGCTCGTAGA
>VBEK01000210.1 GCA_005889135.1 Chloroflexota bacterium | reverse complement strand
AGCTGGAACATCGCCTTCAGCGTACCCGGCTGATCTCCAACTTGACTCCGGGCTGAAAGGAAGCTGAATATCCATCTTCGGGGGTGGCCCGCGCTAGCGGGCTTGTCGGCATCGGGTTCCTAAGGGGAGGTCGTGGTGAGAAGCGCCAGATTCTTTGTTCTTGGCGGAGCATTTCTCGTGGTCTTGACTCAGGCAAGCCCAGGCGTCGCCGCTTCGGCCAACGTGCGCGTCACTCATGACACGGGCAGCGCATACGTGAGCGCCGATGTCATGGGCGGCACGGGCGCCTATACGCACCGTCCCGACCAACGGCGATGCATGGGCGGGCTTCTACCGGTCGACCGATTCGGGCACCTCGTGGGCCGACAGTCTGCTTCCCGGTTATCTGAACGACGGCTCGGCCCAGGGACTCGCCAGCCCGGTGCACCAGATGGCGCTCGGTGGCGCGATAGCAGCCGGCGATCCCGTTCAGGCCTGGGACACGCACGGCAACCTGTTCTTCATGGGCAATAACTTCAATCGAGGGACCGAGAACGGGGTTTCACCCACGTTTCGCGACAACACGGGTGATGTCTGGGTCGCGACCTACTCTCCGTCGAATCCGACCGACAGCTCAACCGACGGAGCTCGCTACGTGCGAACCGTGATTCTCGCCTCGAACGTCTTTGGACTTGGCTCCTTCAACGACAAGACCGGCATCCAGGTCGACCAGACGAACTCGGCGTTCTCCGGGACTGTCTACGCGGCGTGGTCAGACTTCCATGGATCGGGCTGCAACGAGATCGACATCGTGCGCTCGACCGACCATGGAGCCACGTTCAGCGCGCCGCTGAAGATCAGCAGTTCGATCTGCAACAACCAGGGCCCGAACATCGCGATCGGTCCGAGCGGCCAGGTCTATGTGTCCTGGTTTGGACAGAAGAGCGGGACCCGCGGCCAGCAGACAAGGGCCTTGGGAGCTGCGTTTGCGGCTTCCCTGGACGGCGGAGCCACCTTCAGCATGGCGGACGTGGTCGTGCCCTTCGACCCCTTCACGTCGCGACCGTTCTCCGGCAACGGTGCGCGCCAGTGTGGTGACGGTCCGTTCGCGTGCCCGAGCGGACAGACGTTCCCCCGCTTCGACCTGGCCCAGCCATCGATCACCACCGATGGAGCGACGATCTACATGGCGTTCATGGCCAGGCTGGCGTCGGGACAGGGTCAGACCCAGTTCGTCAAGTCCACCAACGGCGGCGCTTCGTGGTCCGTGGCGGCGGCCGTTGACCCGCAGAGCTCAGGGCACCAGTTCTTTCCGTGGATCACCGCGTCGAA
>VBEK01000209.1 GCA_005889135.1 Chloroflexota bacterium | reverse complement strand
GACGGCACAGGCGGATTGGACCAGAACATCTACACGACCAACGTCTAGCGAGAGGCTCGGAGGCCGCCGCGCTCGCAGCGGCCTCCTTTTTTATCGCGCGACGAAGCGGTTGCGCAGCGTCCCGATGCCCTCGACCTCAGCTTCGACGACGTCGCCGGGCTTCAGGAACTCGGGCGGCGTGCGGGCGAAGCCGACGCCGTCGGGCGTGCCGGTGGCGATGATCGTCCCGGCGGG
>VBEK01000140.1 GCA_005889135.1 Chloroflexota bacterium | reverse complement strand
TACCCCGATCGAGGGCTACAATTCGCAAGATGTCGTTGCTCGAACTGTTGTTCGCGCTCCTTCTAGTATGCCTCATGGCGGGCACCGCCTTTGTCGGCGCGCTCGTCTGGAACCTCGTCCGGCGCGCGGACGGACAGGCGCGCGACGTGGCCGAGCTCAAGGCCAGGGTCCAGACGGGCGGGCAGTCCCAGGACGCCCAGACGGCCGAGGTGCGCGAGCGACTCGCCCAGACGCAGACGGCCCTGGAAGGCCTTCGCTCCGCCGTCTCCGCCCGGCAGCCGATCGAGGAGGAGGCGCGAGCCAGCCTGAAGCGGATGGAGAGCATCATCGCCGGCAGCTCGAGCCGGGGCGCCGCGGGGGAGCGAATCCTGGAGGAGGCACTGCGCCACCTGCCGCCCGAGATGCTGCAGCGCAACGTGTGGGTAGGGGGCAAGGTGGTCGAGCTGGCGCTGAGGCTCCCCGGAGGCAAGCTGCTGCCCATGGACTCGAAGTGGGTCTCCAGCCCCGCCCTCGAGCAGCTGGCCGAGCCCGGCCTCGATGCCAACCGTCGCGCGCAGCTGATGGCCACTATCGAGCGCGAGGTCGAGCGCCGGGTGCGCGAAGTCGGCCAGTACATCGACCCCGCGACCACCACGCCCTTTGCCCTGGCCGTCATCCCGGACGCCGCCTATGACGTCTGCCGCGGCGCGATCGTCAACGCCCACCGTCGGCACGTGATGGTGGTCGGCTACGCGATGGCCCTCCCCTACCTGCTCACCCTCTACCAGCTCCACCTCCAGTTCGCCCGCACCGTGGACATGGAGAAGCTGCAGACGGCGCTGATCGACATCGAGCGCCAGGTCGACGTGCTGGAGGGAATCCTCGAGAACAAGGTCCAGCGCTCGCTGACGGTGCTCCAGAACGCTTACTCGGAGGGAAAGCAGGCGACGGCCAAGATCCGCGCGTCCGCCCAGAGCGCCCAGTTGAGCGAACTTGCTGCGGAAACGCTTTCCACAGATTCCCCCGGTGCGGGCGGCGACCTTTCCACAGACACGCTCCGTCTGGCCCTCCTCGACTCGGTCCAGTAGGCCCGCTTATGCCCTGTTTCCCCCAGCCAATACCCACCCTGTGCCCAATTCCTGCTCAGGGTTGTCCACAGGTATTCCACCAAGATGTTGGGGTCAAGGGGCCCATTAGGCCAAAGATCTTGTGTTTAAGCCTTGACAACCCCAAAAGCCAGTCGTATAGTCGGAGGCGTTACATCGAGGCCCTGGGGCATAAGTGGCGGGCATGCTCTGGGGCCTCTTCTATCTCCAAGCGAATCATCCGAACGACCCCCTCTACGACGCAGCAATCCGGTTCAAAAACACCCTATCCGGGGATGATTTAAGGAGGCTTTTCTCAGCAGAAGATGGCCAAGAACGTCACCGACTTGACAGGGGCCCGCAACTCCAAGCTGACCAACGGCAACGGGCACGGCAAAGCGAAGGGACTTCGCTTCGGCCGTTTCTTCACGCCCGCCGGCAGCCACGCCTACGACCTCGTGGAGTGGGAGCGGCGGACCGCGTCCATCACCGGTGAGAAGGGCCAGGTCATCTTCGAGCAGAAGGACGTCGAGGTCCCCCGCTCCTGGTCGCAGCTGGCGATCAACGTCGTCGCCCAGAAGTACTTCCGCGGGAGCCCCGACAGCCCGGAGCGCGAGACCAGCGTCCGCCAGATCATCGACCGAGTGGTCGACACCCTCCGCACGTGGGGCAAGGAAGGCGGCTACTTCGCCACGGATGAGGACGCCGACAACTGGGCCGAAGAGCTTCGCTTCCTGCTGGTGACCCAGCAGGCCTCCTTCAACAGCCCGGTCTGGTTCAACATCGGCGTCCCCGGCCGCGCCCAGCAGGCCTCGGCCTGCTTCATCAACTCGGTCCAGGACTCGATGGAGTCGATCCTCGACCTGGCCAAGACCGAAGGCATGCTGTTCAAGTTCGGCAGCGGCACCGGCACCAACCTGTCGGTCCTGCGCTCCTCCAGGGAGCAGCTGTCGGGCGGCGGCACGGCCTCAGGCCCGGTCTCCTTCATGAAGGGCTACGACTCGTTCGCGGGCTCCATCAAGTCCGGGGGCACCACCCGGCGCGCGGCCAAGATGGTGATCCTCAATGCCGACCACCCGGACGTCATGGACTTCATCCACTCCAAGGCGAACGAGGAGAGGAAGGCCTGGGCGCTGATCGAGGCCGGCTACAACGCGGGCTTCAACGTCCCCGGTGGCGCTTACGATTCTGTGCAGTTCCAGAACGCCAACCACTCGGTCCGTCTGACCGACGACTTCATGCGCGCCGTGATCGACGACAAGGACTGGGAAACCCGGGCTGTCGTCGGCGGACGCACCGTCGACACCTACAAGGCTCGCGACCTCTGGAAGGAGATCGCCGACGCGGCGTGGATCTGCGGCGACCCCGGCCTGCAGTTCGACAGCACGATCCAGGACTGGAACGTCGTCCCGAACACCGGCCGCATCAACGCCACCAACCCGTGCTCCGAGTTCGTCTTCCTCGACGACACCGCCTGCAACCTCCTGTCCCTGAACCTGATGAAGTTCCAGAGCGAGCGGGGCACGTTCGACGTCGAGCGGTTCCAGCGCGCCATCGACATCACGTTCACCGGCCAGGAGATCCTCGTCTCCAACGCCTCCTACCCCACTCCCGCGATCGGCAAGAACTCGGACGCGCTGCGGCCGCTCGGCCTCGGCTACGCGAACATCGGCGCCCTGCTCATGTCGATGGGCCTCGCGTACGACTCGGACGAGGGTCGGCGCTTTGCGGGCGCGATCACCGCGATCATGACCGGGCGCGCGTTCGCGCAGTCGGCCCGGATGGCCCAGGTCAAAGGTCCTTTCAGTGAGTACGCGAAGAACCGCGAGCCCATGCTCCGCGTGATGGAGAAGCACCGCGCCGCGGCCCATCAGCTGACGAGCTCATCCGAGTCCGCGGACGTCGTCAACGCGGCGCGCTCGACCTGGGACGAGGCGGTCAAGCTGGGCCGGGCCCACGGCTACCGCAACGCCCAGGCGACCGTGCTTGCCCCGACCGGGACGATCGGGCTGATGATGGACTGCGACACCACAGGCATCGAGCCCGACCTGGCGCTCGTCAAGTACAAGAAGCTGGTCGGCGGCGGCCTGCTGAAGATCGTCAACACCACCGTGCCGGCGGCGCTGCGCAAGCTCGGCTACGACGAGATCAAGGTCAAGGAGATCGTCGAGTACATCGACGAGAACGACACCATCGAGGGCGCTCCGCACCTGCAGGACGAGCACCTCAAGGTCTTCGACTGCGCCTTCAAGCCGGTCAAAGGCACGCGCTCCATCGCGCCGATGGGTCACGTCCGCATGATGGCCGCGGTCCAGCCGTTCATCTCAGGCTCGATGTCCAAGACCGTCAACCTCCCCACCGAGGCGACCGTCGAAGAGATCCAGCAGACCTACATGGAGTCCTGGAAGCTCGGGCTCAAGTGCATCGCGATCTACCGCGATGGATGCAAGCGCTCGCAGCCGCTGTCCACGTCGCTGGACAAGGACGACAAGAAGTCGGCCGTTTCCGCGGATGTTGAATACCGCGCCATGCGTCGCAAGCTGCCGGACGAGCGGAAGGCCGTCACCCACAAGTTCGACATCGCGGGCCACGAGGGCTACCTGACGGTCGGTCTCTACGAGGACGGCACGCCCGGCGAGCTGTTCGTGACCATGGCCAAGGAGGGCTCGACGATCTCGGGCCTGATGGACGCGTTCGCCACGCAGACGTCTTATGCGCTCCAGTTCGGAGTTCCGCTCAAGTTCATGGTCGACAAGTTCAGCCACATGCGCTTCGAGCCGTCGGGATTCACCAAGAACAAGGAGATCCCGATCGCCAAGTCGATCGTGGACTACATCTTCCGCTGGATGGCGAGCCACTTCCTGCCGGTCGAGGAGCAGGACGAGGTCGGGATCATCCGGCGCGAGGGCACGCCGCGCCGCGAGGAGGCAGCCACGCCCGGCGTTGCGGACCCCAAGCCCTCCGACCCCGAGTTCAAGCTGATCGCGGCGCCCAGGACCACCAATGCCTCACAGAAGATCGCCTTCGTCAACACCGACGCTCCGGCTTGCCCGGACTGCGGTTCGATCACGGTCCGCTCAGGCTCCTGCTACAAGTGCCTGAACTGCGGAGCGACTACAGGCTGCAGCTAACGCCCCTCCCCATATGAAAGCGCTCCCTGGGCAACCAGGGGGCGCTTTTTATTTCGGGAACGTGACCTCGATCAGCGGGCTGTAGCGGACCATCGCGTCCAGGTCGTTGCGCCGCCAGTTGCGGGCCACGTGCGGAAGGACCTGGCGCCGCTCCTCCTCGTCGTCGATGACCCGCGCCAGGGCCGGCAGATCGGCGTGGACGCGGCCTTTCAGGTGGAACGTGAAGCGCGGGTTCGCCTCCAGGTTCAGAAGCCAGTCGCGTTTGCTCGGTCGCGGGATGCCGCTGATGAAGATCCGCCCATCGATGTTGTGGAACACGATCTCGATCCGCCGAGGCTTACAGCTGCGCCGGCCCGTGGTCGTGATGTCGATCGTGTGCCCATGGTCGAGCGCCGCCTGGATCGCGTCCCTTGTGACAGCCATGCTGCCAAGGACTATCGACCGAACGAGGGTGCTATTCCCGCACGGATCTCCACGAGCGAACGTCGCTGGCGGCCGGAGGTGTCGAAGTTGTCGTCAGCCAGCCAGGCGTCGAACGCCGCGCGCACGTCCGGCCACTCCCCGTCCGTGATCGAGTACCAGGCGGTATCACGGTTCCTGCCCTTGACCACGCGATGCTGGCGAAACACGCCCTCGAACTTGAACCCGAAGCGTTCCGCCGCTCGCCGCGAGGCGGCGTTGGCGGCGTCGCACTTCCACTCCAGGCGGCGGTTGCCGAGCTCGTCGAACGCGTGCCGGGCCATGACGTGGATCGCCTCGGTCGCCTGCCGCGTTCGCTGCAGCGCGGGGGAAAGCCAGATGTGGCCGATCTCGATGACCCCGTGCTCGGGGACGATGCTCATCAGCGTCGCGATCCCACGCGCGGCGCCGGCCTCCCGGTCGACGATGGCGAACGCCAAAGGGTCGGAGGGAGCGGCGTGCCGGCGCAGCCAGGCGAGGAACTCGTCGCGGCCGGCGAACGGGCCGTAAGGCAGGTAGTACCAGCTGTCGTCGGCGCCCGCGCTCGCGGCGAACAGGTCGTCGCCGTGCCGGTCGGGGTGGAGCGGCTCGAGGACGACTGTTTCGCCCGTCAGGGGCTCGCGTTCGGGCGGCCGGGCGGGGCCGCGCCAGCTCAGCTCAGGCATCGCGGTCACTTATTCTCCCGGCAGTGGAGCACACGGCACCGGCGATCCTGGACCTGGGCCTGCTCCTCTTCCTCGCCGCGCTCGCCGGCAAGGGCGCCCGCGCAATCGGACTCCCGGCCGTCATCGGCTACCTGGTCGTCGGGGTCCTCGTCTCCCCTTTCACACCCGGGTACGTCGCCAACCGGGAGCAGCTCTCGGTCCTGGCCGACGTCGGGGTCGTGCTCCTGCTGTTCGAGGTGGGCATCGAGATCAACCCCCTGCGCCTGGCGCGCGAAGGCCGGCGGCTGCTGGCCCTCGCCCCCATCCAGGTCGCGGCGACCTGGCTCGCCAGCGCGGTCGTGTGTTACCTGCTAGGAGTCCCGCTGGGGGGCGCGGCGATGATCGGCCTGTCGATCGCGATGTCTTCCAGCGTCGTGGTCGTGAACATCACGCGGAGCCGCCGCCGCACGACCGACCGCCGCACCGACGAGGTGCTCCTCGGCTGGAGCCTGATCCAGGATCTCGTCGGCGTGAGCGCCGCGCTGATCCTCGTCGTCATCCTGGGTATCGGAGGCAGGTCCGGAGTCATGGCGATCGCGGGGCGTGGTCGCCTTCGCGGTCGTGTCGGCGGTCGCGGCGTTCGTGCTCCCGTGGCTGCTGCGCCGGCTGCAGACCGAGCACGACCTGTTCCTGCTCGTGTCGGTCGCGAGCGGGTTGCTCCTCGCCGGCGTGGGCTCGCAGTTCCTCGGCGTGCCCCTCGCCCTGGCCGCGTTCGTGGCCGGGCTGGCGATAACGGAAAGCCCCGTCGCGGCCGAGGCCCGCCAGCGCCTGCTGCCCTTCCGCGACCTGTTCGCGGTCATGTTCTTCGTCGCCCTCGGGACGGTGGTAAATCCCGCCGACGCGGCGCGCGCAGCGCCGTGGCTTCTGGCCTTCCTGGCCATGGTGATCGCCGGCAAGGTGGTCGTCGTGTGGGCGCTCGCCAGAGTGGTGCATCTGGGCGCGCGCACTCTGCAGCTGGCCGTGGGCCTTGGCCAGGTCGGAGAGTTCAGCTACGTCCTCGGAGCCCTCGCCCTGGCCGGCGGGTTGATCACCAAGGAGGTGAGCGCCGGCCTCATCGGCGCCGTGGTCGTGAGCATCGCGGCCTCGTCCATCCTTGTTCGCGTCGCGGGCAGGGCGCCGGCTCCCGAATATTCGCCGCCACGGCGTCGTTGAATGTGTTCATGAAGATCGCAAGCATCGGTTGGGGCAACGTGGGGAGGAAGCGATGAGCGCTGACACCACGACCGCGAGCGGCGTCACCCCGGTCGAACGGAGCGACCGGCCCATCGCTGCGGGTGTGAACATCGGCCACGTGCACCTGAAGACCGCGGACATCGACCGCGTGCACGACTTCTACGTCGGCATCCTCGGCTTTGACGTCGTCACGCGGATCCCGCAGGCCCTGTTCCTGTCGGCCGGCGGCTACCACCATCACCTCGGCTTCAACACCTGGGAGTCAAAAGGCGGCTCTCCCCCACCTCCCGGCACGACGGGCCTCTACCATGTCGCGATCAAATACCCGACCCGCGCCGCGCTGGGCGACGCGTTCCGCCGCCTGGTCGCAGCGGGATGGCCGCTCGACGGCTACAACGACCACGGCACGCACGAGGCGCTTTACCTCCGCGATCCCGACGAGAACGGCCTCGAGCTGGCCTGGGACCGTCCGGAATCGGAGTGGCCTCGCGACGCCGAGGGACACCTGGCGTTCGCCAACCGCCAGCTGGACATCGAAGGCCTCCTGGCCGAAGGCGCCTGAGCGCTCGTCCGATTAGTTCCGGCCGCCTCGGCCGTCATAACCCACGTGAGCACGATCGAGACGCTCCGCAGACAGCTGCTCGGACGAGTCATCGAACCCGGCCAACCTGACTACGACGACGCTCGCCGCACCTTCTACGGCGGGATCGACCGCCGGCCGGCGCACATCGTGCGCCCCGCCGGGGCGGTCGACGTGGCACGAACGATCCAGTTCGCTCGCGACTCCGGCCTCGAGCTCGCCGTGCGCAGCGGCGGGCACAGCGTCCTGGGCCACTGCGTCACCGACGGCGGGGTGGTGATCGATCTCCGCGAGATGCGGGGCCTGACGATCGACCCCGCGGAACGGACGGCCTGGGCGGAGACCGGCCTGACCGCGCTCGAGTACTCGGCCGCAGCCCACTACCATGGGCTGGCCACTGGGTTCGGCGACACCGGGTCGGTGGGCATCGGCGGCCTGACCGTCGGCGGCGGCGTCGGCTACCTGTCGCGCAAGCTCGGCCTCACGATCGACAGCCTCCTCGCCGCCCAGGTCGTGACGGCCGATGGGGATATCCTCCAGGTCGACGCCGAGAACCATCCCGACCTCTTCTGGGCGATCCGCGGCGGAGGCGGCAACTTCGGCATCGCCACGCGCTTCCGCTACCGGCTCCATGAGGTCGACACGGTGTTCGGCGGGATGCTCATCCTTCCGGCGAGCGCCGAGACCATCTCCTCGTTTGTCGCCGCGGCCGAGGCCGCGCCCGACGAGCTGACCGCCATCGCCAACGTCATGCCGGCGCCGCCGATGCCCTTCCTGCCCTCCGAAACTGTCGGCCGTCGGGTGATCCTCGCCTTCCTGGTGTCCGCCGGCCCGGTCGTCGACGGTGAGCACACGGTCGCTCCATTTCGCGCGCTGGCCGCGCCCATCGCCGACATGCTGCAGCCGATGCCCTATCCCGCGATCTACCCGCCCGAAGACCCAAGCTACCACCCGACCGCCGCGAGCCGGACGATGTTCGTGGACACGCTGGACGGGCGCGCCGCGCTGACGGTCGTGGAGCATCTCGAGGAATCGACCGCCAAGTTCCAGGTGGCCCAGATCCGTGTCCTCGGCGGCGCCGTCGCCCGAGTCCCGTCCGACGCCACGGCCTACGCGCACCGCGCCCGTCCGATCATGGTCAACGTCGCCGCGCTATACGACCAGGCCGAGGAGGCGTCGACCCACGAGGCCTGGGCGGAGAAGTTCTGGAAGGCGCTGCGCAACGGAGAGCCGGGGGCGTACGTCAACTTCCTGTCCGCCGACGGACCAGCACGAATGCGCGAGGCCTACCCCGGGCGGACGCTGGACAGGCTCGCCGAGATCAAGGCTCGCTACGACCCGACTAACGTCTTCCGCCTCAACCAGAACGTGGCCCCGGCGCGGAGTGCCGCCGCACAGGGTTCGTAAGCTCGCCCAGCCCGTCGATCCGGATCGTCACCAGATCGCCCTCGCCCAGGCTGAAGTCGCGAGGCGGCACGATGCCCGTGCCGGTAAGGAGGACGCAGCCGTCGGGGAATCGCTGGTCGCGACCGAGGTACGCGACGAGGTCGGGGATCGTGCGCCGCATCGCCGAGGTCGCGGTCGCGGACTCGAAGACGACCGCGCCGGCGCGCGTGATCGCCAGCTCGATGGAGCGATCGGCAGGGACGAAATCCCACGCGAGCGCGATCGCCGGGCCCAGCGCGCACGAGCCCTCGAACACCTTGGCCTGGGGCAGGTAGAGCGGGTTCTCGCCCTCGATGCTGCGTGAGCTCATGTCGTTGCCGATCGTGTAGCCCACCACCTCGAGGGTGCTGTTGATCACGACCGCCAGCTCAGGCTCGGGCACGTCCCAGGTCGAGTCGGAGCGAATGTAGACGTCCTCGCCGGGGCCGCGGACGCGTCTCGCCGTGGCCTTGAAGAAGAGCTCCGGGCGCGAAGCCGCGTATACGCGGTCGTACGGGTCCGAGCTCACCGCCTCGTCGGACCTCGCCTGGAGGCTCCGCTCGTACGTGACGCCCGCCGCCCACACCTCCTGGCTCTCGACGGGCGCCTCGACGCGGGCCTCGTGCGGCCAATCGGTGGGAACCAGGTCGCGATCCAGCAGTTCCCGAAGCTGGGCGATGGACAGGCGCAAGAGTGCGTCGAGCGACTGACCTTCCCGCAGCCGGTGCCACCGTCCAGCGCGATTGACCAGAACCGCGCCGCCGACGCGGGCTAGAGAGTCGATGCCACGCCTTTCCAGGCACGCCCGGACGGAAATTCATAGTCGCTGATCGACTCCGGTCGCATCGTGATGCTGTACCCCGGAGCGGCGGGAGCGACGTAGGACCCGTTGCGGATGACGACAGGATCGACGAAATGCTCGTGCAGGTGCTCGACGTACTCGAGCACGCGGTTGTCGAGCGATCCGCTGACAGCGATGTAGTCGAAGATCGCGATGTGCTGGACGTACTCGCACAGGCCGACACCGCCGGCGTGCGGGCAGACCGGCACCCCAAACTTGGCGGCCAGCAGGAGCACGGCCAGGACCTCGTTCAGGCCACCGAGCCTGCAGGCGTCCACCTGGCAGTAGCCAATCGCCTCGGCCTGGAAGAGCTGTTTGAAGATCACGCGGTTCTGGCAGTGCTCGCCCGTCGCGACCTTGATCGGGGCAATGGCGCGGGCGATGGTGGCGTGGCCGAGCACATCGTCTGGGCTCGTCGGCTCCTCGATCCAGTGGGGCCGGAACTCGGCGAGGCGCTTGACGTTGGCGATCGCGTCCCCCACCTCCCACACCTGGTTGGCGTCCATCATCAGCCGCCGGTCGGGACCGATCTCCTCACGCACGATCCTCGCCCGGCGGACGTCGTCCTCGATCCGCTGCCCCACCTTGATCTTGACGTGCGTCCATCCCGCCGCCACCGCCTGGCGGCTCAGGGCCCGCACCTTCTCATCCGAGTAGCCGAGCCAGCCCGCCGAGGTCGTGTAGGCGGGATAGCCTGAGCGAAGGACCTCCGCCTCGCGGCTCGCTCGCGTCGGCGCCATTCTCTCGAGGAGCGCCAGCGCCTCTTCTGGGGTCAGGGCGTCGCTGATGTAGCGGAAGTCGACCGCCGCGACCAGCTGCTCGGGGGTCATGTCCACGAGCAGCTTCCAAAGGGGCTTGCGCTCGACCTTGGCGTACAGGTCCCAGACGGCATTGATCAGGGCCGCGGAGGCGAGGTGAATCACGCCCTTTTCGGGCCCGATCCAGCGCAGCTGCTGCTCGCCCGTGATCGCGCGCCAGAAGCCACGCATGTCGGCGGCGATGTCGCCCAGGCTTCGGCCCAGCACGACCGGCGCCAACGCGTTGATCGCGGCCACGCACACCTCGGTGCCGCGACCAAGCGTGAAGGCGAGGCCGTGGCCTTCGAGGCCGTCGTCCGCGTCGGTGCGGAGGATGACGTATGCGGCCGAGTAGTCGGGCGCTGTATGCATGGCGTCCGAGCCGGCGAGCGTGCGCGAGGTCGGAAAGCGCACGTCGTGGGCGGTCACGGCGACGATGCGGTGCCGCCCCACGCTCAGCCCTTGACCGCCCCGACCAGCAGGCCGCGCGCGATGAAGCGCTCGAGTGCGATCGCCATCGCGATCACCGGCCCGATCATGATCAGGATCAGCACGGACATGTACCACCACTGAGGTCCGCGTGTGGCGTTCTGCGCCGCCACGGTCAGCGGAAGGGTCTGCGCGTTGGCGCTGGTCAGGAAGAGCGCGATCAGGTACTCGTTCCAGGCGAAGACCAGCACGAAAAGAAAGGTCGCCACGAGACCCGGCACTGCCAGGGGCAGCACGATCGAGCGAAAGATCCGGTACGGCGAAGCGCCGTCGATGGCTGCGCTTTCCTCCAGCTCGATGGGCACGCTCTGGAAGTAGTCGCGCATCAGCCAGACGACGATCGGCAGGTGGGACGCGACGTAGGCGATGATGAGCGCCCCCCACGTATCCAGCAGCTGCAGCTGCTGAAAGAAGATGTAGATCGGGATCACCACCGCGACGGGCGGCAGCATGCGCTGCGAGATCATCCAGAAGGCGATGTCGTCGTTGCCGACGCCAGGCTTCACGCGCCTGGCGATGGTGTTGAGCAGGAGCAGGAACACTGCGAAACCCGCGGCCACGCCGACCGGCCACGGCGCGCCGAAGACGACCGCCACCGCGGCGATGGCCACGCCCGAGATGAAAGAGGCGATCGCGCCGAAGCTCACCCGATAGCGCATCCGCACCAGCCCGTAAGCCGCCATTGAGCCGATGAACACCGTGATCGTCGTGCTGGTCAGGCCGACGACGACCGTGTTCAGGTAGGGCCGGAAGGTGTCCTCGCCCAGGTCGACGAAGATGTAATGCCACGAGTCGAGGTTGGGCACGAAGTCGCGGAAGGGGACGTAGAAGGGTCCGCTGTTGACGTCAAGCGGCGTCTTCAGGGACGTGATCGCGAGCCAGTACAGCGGGAAAAGCACCACGAACGCCCAGGCGAAAAGAGCGATGTAGGAGAGGACCATCGTCGGGAACGAGATCGTGGTGGTGGAGACCGAGCGCAGGCCGCGCGACAGGATCGCCACGGACTCAGGCCATCGCCGTCACGCGGCGGCGGAACAGGTTGACGTAGCTCACGCCGACGAAGGTGACGACGATCAGCAGCATGTACGCGACCGCCGCCGAACCCCCGATGTCGAGCGCCCGCCAGATCGTGTAGGCGTGGAGGGTGAGTGACTCGGTGGCCGTCCCCGGCCCCCCGTTCGTCAGCACGTTCGGCAGGTCGACGATCTTGAAGCCCTCGATCAGCCGGATCAGAACCACCGTGGAGCTCGCCGGCAGGATCAGCGGGAAGGTGATCCGCCAGAAGACCTGCCAGCGGTTGGCGCCGTCGACGACGGCGGCCTCGACCAGCTCGTGCGGGAGCGTCTCGATCGCGGCCAGCAGGACGATGAAGATGAAGGGCGTCCACTGCCAGACGTCGCCGATCATCACCGCCAGGCGCGCGCCCCACGGGTTGGTGACCCAGGACACGTCCGTCAGGCCAAAGCGCACCCACAGCGGGTACAGCGGGCCCTTGCTCGTGTCGGTGAGCATGCGGAAGAGGTAGGCCACGCCGACCGGCGTGATCATCATCGGCAGCAGGAAGACGACCCGGAAGAAGCGCCGTCCGGGGAGGTGCTGGACGACGAGCAGGGCGAGGCCCAAGCCGAGCAGGTACTGCACAGTGACGTCGACGCCGACGTAGACGACTGTCACGACCAGCGTGCCCGGCCGGCCGCTGCTCATCACCGTCGTCACCACCAGCCACAGCAGCGTTCCCGCTCCCAGCGCGACGACGATCCGCCCGGCAAAGCCGCCCACGCTGCGCGCCTGGTCGCGCGAGTAGCGGTAGAGCCAGAACGCGATCAAGGCCGCCCCCGCGAGCAGGACCGCGACGCTGACGGGCGTCAGCGGACCGGCAAGGCCAAGGAAGTGCACGTGGTCGATGCCGACCAGGAGCTTGGCGTAGTTGTCGAAGCCGACAAACTTGAGCTCCACGCCGCCTTCCGAGAAGCTCAGGCGGGCGAGCGAAACGTACAGCGACGCGAGCAGCGGAAAGATCGAGAACGCGAGGATGACGAGGACGGCAGGAAGGATGAAGACGGCCCCGGCGAAGCGGTCGAGCCTGGCCCCGGCGGAGCGCCACCTCGATGCAGCCGTGCGGAAACCGCGTTCGCGCGCCGACACGTAGCCGCTCACTTTAGGGAGGTCCTCTTCTTCCAATGATTCGTGGACGGGAGCGGCGAGGCTCACGCGCCCCGCCGCTGCGCCCCGGTCTGTTACTTGGTGACGCTCAGGCTCGCCTTATAGAGATCGAGCTGGGATTGGCGCCCTATCTCGTCCGTCTTCTTGTTCCACTGCGAGGTGATCTGGGCCATGGTTGCCTGCGTTCCGAGCTCACCCGCGAGGAACTGCGCGAGGGCGGTGTCCAGTGACGTCTGCTGGTAGTAAGCCGTCTGCGGGATGCGTAGGTCGAGGACCATGTTCGGGCTCTGCAGGCTGTCCTTGATGGCGCCCAGGTAGTTGTTGGCCGCCTGGCTGCTCATCCCCGCTTTGGTCCAGACGTCGAGGTTGCTGAACTGCGATGTGCGGTAGGGGTTGAAGCCGGTCTTTCCGATCGTCACGTCGACGTTGGACTGCGCCGGCGCCGACATGTAGGACAGGAACGCGAAGGCTGCGTCTTTGACCTTCGCCGAGGATGCCTTGTTGATGGCCCCGGACCAGCCGCCAAACGCGGCGAAGGGGGCGTGGTTGACGCCGTTGACCGCGTAGGGGCACAGGGTCGGGTTGCAGTCCGTCAGCTGGCCGGTCGAGCGGTCCAGGACCTTCTTCGAGCCCGGCAGGATCACGGCGCCGACCTTGTCGATGACCTTCGACTGCGTCGTGTCGATGGCCAGGGTGCCGATGTCACCCCAGTCGAGGGACAGCGCGCAGCGACCCCCCACGAAGAGGCCGCGGGAGTCGCCGACGTCGTTGTTCAGCTGGTCAGGAGGTCCGAGCTTGGAGAGCGTCTTGTAGATGTTGAGCGCGGCCGCGGCAGCCGCGTTGTTGGTAAGCGGCTGCATGTCGTTGGTGTTGAAGAAGGCGCCCTGCTTCGTGCCCTGGCTCTGCAGGAACGAGGCGGCCACCGAGAGCCACATCCAGTACGACTGCGCGCTGCGCTTCATGGCCCAGCAGGAGCCGTAGTCCGCCCGGCCATCGCCGTTCAGGTCCTTGCCCTGGTAGTGCTGGGCGATGCTGATGTAGTCGTCCCATGTCTCGGGTGGCTTCAGGCCGTCCTTCTGCAGGAGGTCGGTGCGGTAATAGACCATCTGGAAGTCGCCGTCGAGAGGGATCGTGTAGACCTTGCCTTTGAAGGTCGCGCTGAAGTCGCGGAAGAACGGCGCGATGTCGTTCCACTGCAGCGAGGAGTCTGACTGCACCCGGCCGGTGAGGTCCTCCAGGTAGCCGGGCGGCACGTAGTCGCCCATCCACTGGGGGTCGAACACCATCGCGTCGTAAGAGTTGGTCTTGGTCGCGAAGTCGGTGAGGATCTTCTGATACAGGTCAGAGAACGGCACCGTGATCACCTGCACCTTGGCGCCGGTCAGCTTCTCGAAATCGGGCGCCCGCCGCTGCAGCGGTTCCGCGATCTGCGGGCCCGTGAACGTCACGACCCGCACGGTCGTTCCGCTGAACTTCTGGTTCGATGACGTGTTCGTACCGCCGCTCGAACAGGCCGCGATGGCCACGGCCCCCAACACCAGGACCGCGGCATTCGCCAGGTATCGCCTCATGTGCTCTCTTTTCTCCCTAACTCGAGTAGCCGGATGCGCGGGGCCGAGCG
The DNA here is from genome assembly GCA_005889135.1 of Chloroflexota bacterium. Lineage (GTDB taxonomy): Bacteria > Chloroflexota > Dormibacteria > Dormibacterales > Dormibacteraceae > 40CM-4-65-16. Next base: position 12,480 of record VBEK01000140.1, on the reverse strand, counting down.
ACCGAAAACTCATGAATATGGGATGTTTAGCCCGTCTCGGCCGGTTTGTCAAGCCTCAAGTTGGGTGTTTGGGCCTTAGTCATCCGATGTTAATGCCCGTTCCGTCCGTCAAACGGAACTGCTCCAGGAGGCGGTGGAAGGCCGCCACCAGGAGCGCGACCGGGGCCAACGAGACCACCAGCGCGGCGGCTGCCGTCGGCCAGTCCAGCTCGCGCTCAAAGGTGAAGAAGTCGCTCATGGCCACAGGCACCGTCTTGACCTCGCCCCCGGTGAGCACGAGCGGGACGAGCAGCATGTTCCAGTCGAGCACGAACACGACGATCGCGGTGGCGGCGACAGTCGGCGCCAGCAGCGGCAGGACCACCCGGCCGAGGATGCCGAGCAGTCCCGCCCCGTCGATGACCGCGGCCTCCTCCCACTCCGGGGACAGCTGCCTCACGGCTCCGTGGAGCACGAACACCGCGAGGGGCGACGTGACGGCGGCCTGGGCGAGCATCACTCCCCAGAGCGTGTCGAGGAGATGGACCCGGCGCATGAGGTCGCTGAGCGGAATGACGTAAGCCATCACCGGCAGGCTCGCAAGGACGAGAAAGCTCTGCGCGACGAGGCGGTCGCGCGGCAGGCGCGAGCGTGCCAGACAGTAGGCCGCAGGCAACGAGACCGCGACAGTCAGCAGCGTCGCGGTGAGAGCGAGGGCGGTGCTCGTCGCAAGCTCCTGCCAGAAAGTGGGCTCCGCCACCCCTACATAGGCGAAGTGCTCCAGGGTCGGCGGTCCGATCCACGAGGGCGGTCGCGCGTTGTTGTCGGGCGTGACCCCGAAGGATGCGACCAGCGTCCAGACCAAAGGGAGCGCCAGCACGACGAGCACGACGGCAAGGGCCGCGAAGCGCGAGCGACGACTCATTCCCTGGCCACGCGCACGTAGACGGCTCCGACCACGAACACCGCAGCAGCGACCACCCAGGCCGCCGCGGCGCCGGCGGGCCAGTCGTTGGTGGAGAAGGCGGCGTCGTAGCTGTACAGCGCTGGGGTCAGGGTCGCCGTTCCCGGGCCGCCGCCCGTGAGGATGAGGATCGTGTCGAAGGTGCCGAGGGCGAGACCGATGAGAAGCATGCTCACCGTCAGAAGCAGGCCCCGCATGCCCGGGACCGCGACCCGAAAGATCCGTCCGAAGACCGACGCGCCCGCCAGCGTGGCCTCGTCCCAGCGTTCGCGGGGGATCGATTCCAGGCCGGGAAGGAGGAGAAACGCGACGAACGGAGCCACGCGCCACACCTCGATCGCCACCACCGCCGGCAGCGCAAGGTGAAGGTCGCCCGCGGGCGATGACGCTTGCGCGGCGCCCAGCCAGCCCAGGAAGAAATCGGCGATGCCGCTTGTGGTGCTGAGGAGGAAGTGCCACATCACCCCGCTCGCGATCGGGCTGACCAGCCAGGGAAGGAGGAGCAGCACGCGCCATGCCGCCCTTCCCCGCAGCGGGCGCCGGAGCAGCCAGGCGATCGCGAACCCGGCCGTGAGCTCGAGGGGAACCGCGAACAGCGTGAGCAGCCCCACGTTGCGGGCCGCGGTTGCAAACTGCGGGTCGCGCAAGACCGCCGCATAGTTCGCGAGGCCGACGAACCGGACGTCGGTCGTGAACGGCGAGTAGCTGGTCAAGGTGGCCAGCAGTCCGAGCAGCGCGGGGCCGGCAAACCAGACCAGCATGAGCGTGGCGAGCGGAGCCAAGAGCAGGAGTCGGTCGCGGCGGCTCAGCCTCAATTACTTGGCGCCGGTCATGCCTCCATCGATCACCAGTCCCGACGCCATCATGAATCGGGACTCGTCAGAGGCAAGGAAGAGCGCCGCCGCCGCGACGTCCTCCGGTCGACCCAGCTCATGGCTCAGCTGGCGCTTGCGGATCGTCGCCAGGCCCTCCTCGGGGTCGCTGTACGACTCCTTGAGGTAGCGCTCGACGAACGGCGTCAGGATGGTGCCCGGCAGCAGCGCGTTCACCCGCACACCGTGCGGCGCGAGGTCGACCTGCATGGACCTCGTCATGGCCAGGACGGCGCCCTTCGAAGCGGCGTAGGAGACCCTCCGCGCCAGCCCGATCTCGGCGATGCCGGACGACATGTTGATGATCGACCCCGAGCGCTGCTTGATCATCTGCGGCGCCGCAGCGCGGCTCATCAGGTAGACGCCGCGGACGTTGACGCGCATCACGCGGTCGAAGAGCTCCGGCGTTGTCTCCTCCAGGTCGCCCACGCCGGCGACGCCCGCGTTGTTGAACAGCACGTCGATCCGGCCGAATCGGTCGACAACAAGAGCCGCCAGCCCCGCGGTCTGCGTCTCGTCGGTCACGTCGACCTGCTCCGCGACGGCGTCCGCGCCCGCCTTCGCGATCTCCTCGGCCGTCTCGCGCGCGGCGGCGAGGTCGATGTCGGCGACGACCACGCGTCCACCCTCGGAGGCGAACAGCCTCGCGCTCGCCTGGCCGATGCCAGACCCGGCGCCGGTGACCACGCACACCTTGTTCGCAAGTCGCGTTCCCATCACGACGCTTAGCTATATGCTGAAGCTCCGATGTTTGTCAACCGAAATCCGGGTTTGATCGATGCTCCGGGGTGCGGCAAGCGATGAACGTCCGATCTATCCGCGGCAATGGATCGCCGCGGGGGCGGCGCCCGGCCCGGCCGCCGCGGGTCACCGAGGGGGCGATCGACAAGATCCGGGAGAGGATCGTCTCCGGCGCCTGGGGACCAGGCGACCGGCTGCCCAAGGAGAGTGAGCTCGCGGCCCAGCTCGGCCTGTCCCGCAACTCCCTTCGGGAGGCGGTGCGCGCACTCTCCCAGCTCCGCGTCCTCGAGGTCCGGCAGGGCGACGGCACCTACGTCAGCAGCCTCGAGCCGGACCTGCTGCTCGAGAGCACCGGCTTCATCAGCCACCTGCTGCTGGGCGAGACGGAGCTCGAGCTGTACGAGGTGCGTCGCATCCTGGAGGCCGCAGCCGCGTCGCTCGCCGCGGGCCGCATCGATGCCGAGGAGAAGGTCGAGCTGGAGCAGAGCCTGGAGCGCATGGGTCGGGCGGACAACGTCGAGGACCTGGTGGAGGCGGATGTCGCGTTTCATGCCGTCATCGCCGGCGCGGCAGGCAACGCGGTCCTGACGTCGCTGCTGGCCAGCCTCGCCACCCGCACGATGCGCGCCCGCCTCTGGCACGGCCGAGAGGCGGACGACGCGCTCGACGAGACACGCGACGAGCACCGGCGAATCTACGAGGCGATCATCGCCGGAGACCCCGAGCTGGCCCGAGCCGCGGCCATGGCGCACATCGCCAGCAGCGAGCGGTGGCTGAGAGGCCGGCTCGCGGCTGCCAAGTCGGCGTGATGGAGGCAGGTCTGCACACACGAAAGATCTGGGCACTCTGAACAAGGTTCCCCTCGGCCGTACGACCCTGCGCGTGACGCGTCTCGGCCTCGGCACCGCGCCGCTCGGGGGATTGTTTGAGGCGGTCAGCGACGACGAGGCGCACCGCGTCGTCGAGGCGGCATGGCAGGCGGGGATGCGATTCTTCGACACCGCGCCGCTCTACGGCCACGGGCTGGCCGAGCAGCGGCTCGGCACCGTGCTGCGCACCAAGCCCCGTGACGAGTTCGTGCTCGCAAGCAAGGTCGGCAGGCTGCTGAGGGCGGATGCGCCGCCCGAACCGGGTCAGGCCTACAAGGGCGTGCCGCCGGTCAACCCCGTCTTCGACTTCTCGTACGACGGGGTGATGCGCTCGGTCGAGGAGAGCCTCCGGCGCTTTGGGCTCGACCGCATCGACGTCCTGCACATCCACGATCCCGACGAGCACTACGACGAAGCCGTCGGCGGCGCCTACCGCGCCCTCGACCGGCTGCGAGCCGAGGGTTCGATCAAGGCGGTCGGCGCGGGAATGAACCAGGCCGAGATGCTCGCGCGCTTCGCGCGCGACGCGGACTTCGACTGCTTCTTGCTCGCCGGCAGGTACACGCTGCTCGACCGGACCGGCGAGCGCGATCTCCTTCCGCTGTGCGTGGAGAAGAACATCGCCATCATCGCGGGAGGCGTCTTCAACAGCGGCATCCTCGCCGACCCGCGTCCGGGAGCCACCTTCGACTATCAGGCCGCGCCCACCGAGCTCGTGCACAAGGCGCAGCGGCTCCGCGAGATCTGCGCCGCGCATGGCGTCGAGCTCAAGGCCGCGGCGATCCAGTTCCCTTTGCGCCACCCGGCAGTGCCGATCGTGCTCACCGGGTGCCGCACCGTGGCCGAGGTCGAGGAAAACGTACGCATGTTCCAGACGCCGGTTCCCGACGAGCTCTGGCGGGAGCTCGACGCGTGATCGTCGACGCCCACCACCACTTCTGGGACCCCACGCGGCGCGAGTACCCGTGGATGGGCGAGGAGCTGGCCGCGATCCGCAGGCCGTTCGGCCCGGCCGACCTGCATCCGCTGCTGGAGGACAACGGCGTCGACCGCACCATCCTCGTCCAGACCGTCTCCAGCGTGGAGGAGACCCGGGAGTTCCTCGAGACGGCCGCAGCAAACGACTTTGTCGCCGGGGTCGTCGGCTGGGTCGACCTGACCTCCCCGTCGGTCGCTGAAACACTCGCCTCCCTTGTCAGCGACCTCCTCGTCGGCATCCGCCACCAGGTGCACGACGAGGCCGACCCGCGGTGGCTGCTGCGCGACGACGTCCAGCGCGGGATCGCCGCGGTCGGCGAGGCCGGTCTGGTCTACGAGCTGCTCGTGCGCACACGCGAGCTGCCCGCGGCGCTGGAGACCGTCCGCATGCACCGCGACATGTCCTTCGTCATCGACCACGCAGCCAAGCCGCGCATCGCCGCGGGCTCTTGGGACGCGGAGTGGGAGCAGGGCATGGCCCCCTTCAGCGACCAGGCCAACGTCGCGTGCAAGCTCTCCGGCCTGGTCACGGAGGCGGACTGGAAGTCGTGGACGCCGGAGCAGCTCGAGCCCTATGTGCGCCGCTGCGTCGGCTGGTTCGGGCCTTCGCGGTGCATCTTCGGCACGGACTGGCCCGTCTGTCTGCTCGCCGCGAGCTACGCGCGGGTCATGGACGCGCTGCAGCAGATCGTGGGCCTGGACGAGTCGATCTTCGGCAGGACGGCGCAGCGGGTGTACGGACTGCCGGAGAGCTAAGCCACCTTGTCGATGGCCGCGCTCCAGCGCTCGTCGATGCGACGAACCTTGTAGATGGCGAATGCGCCAGCCCACGCGACGACGAACGCCGCCACGATCACGTAACCGGCGCTGCTGACGAAGTCGAACCGCGCGATGGCGTCGAACATGCCCCCGTGGAGTCCCAGCAGCTCGATCACGATCTGCGCCAGCTCGACCACGCCGACGAACAGGGCCACGAATACGGACAGGGAGGTCACGGTCAGGTTGTAGAAGACCTTGCGGATGGGGCTCGCGAAGGCCCACGAGTACGCCTTGGACATGAACGCGCCGTCGGTCGTGTCCATGAGCGACATGCCGGCCGCGAAGATCAATGGAAGCGAGATCACCGCCGTGAAGGGCAGGCCCTGGGCGGCGGCGCCCGCGGAGATCGCGAGCAGCGCGACCTCGGACGCGGTGTCGAAACCGAGGCCGAAGAGAAAACCGACCGGGTACATCTGCCAGCTGTGCTCGATCACGCGGAAGAGTCGACCGAAGACGCGCGTCATCACGCCGCCCGTCATCAGCTCTTCGTCGAGCGATTGCCGGTCGTACTGGCCCCGCCGCATCTTCCGGTAGACGCGGACGATGTCGATCAGGATCACGAGGTTCACGATCCCGATCACGACGAGGAACCCGCCGGAGACAAGCGTCCCGACCGCGCCTCCGATGTTCCTCAGCTCGCCGTTGTCGCCGACGACGCCCTGGACGAGCGATTTGACCGCGAGCCCGAGGGCGAGGGCGATCAGCAGGACCACCGTCGAGTGGCCGAGGGAGAAGAAGAACCCGACGCCGACGGGTTTCTGGCCGCTCTGGAGCAGCTTGCGCGTGGTGTTGTCGATGGCGGAGATGTGGTCGGCGTCGAAGGCGTGGCGCAGGCCGAACGTGTAGGCCAGGCCGCCCAGGGCGAGGAAGGCCGGGTGCGACGCCGCGTAGACGAGCAGCAGGCCCCAGCCCGCAAGGTGGAGAAGGCCGACGGAACCGAAGAACCCAGCCAGGCGGCGGCGCTCGCCCCGGTCGAAGGACTGGGACAGGAGCAATCTCATGGACGCCACTGCGGGAAGCCTAGCCCCTCTTGCGACTGAGTCGCAACTCCGTATTCAGGTGGACTGGCCTTTTCTGCGACCAGGTCGCGCCGGAACCCGTCATGTAGGCTTCACCGCCATGGACCTGGAGCAGCTCCCGCCGCAGATCCGCGCTCTCCTTCGCGCCCTCGATCACGCGGTGAAAGGCCGCGAGCCGGCGATCCGGGGCCGGGTCGAAAACCTGCGGGCTGCCCACCCGAGCTACACCAACCATCAGCTCGCCCAGGGGTTGATTCGTTCCACCCGCCGCCGCGTCGCGGCGACGGGCGCGGTCAGCGGCGCGGCGTCGGTCGTGCCCGCCCTGGGCACCGCGCTGGCGATCGGAACTGTGACGAGCCAGACCCTCTACGCCCTGGAGCAGGAGATCGAGCTCGTCCTGGGGATCGCGATCATCTTCGGCCACGAGCTGACGGGTTCGGACGATCGCGTCCTCGAGGCGCTGGTCGTGGTGGGAATGACGAGCGGCGCGCTCAAGCTGCGCGAGGACGTCATCGTCGCGGGCGGTGAGCGCCTGGCCCTGGCCGCGTTCCGACGCATGCCCAGTCTTCTCATCGCCCACGGCGGGGGACGCATCATCACGCGCATCCTTTCCCGCTTCGCGACCACGGGTGCGGCCAAGGTCGCGGCTCGCGTCGTCCCGCTGGGCGTCGGCATCGGCCTCGGCGCCGGGTTCGACTGGCTGGCGGTGACCGGACTCGGCCGGGCCGCCATGCGCTACTACGGTCCAGGCGGCCCCGGGGCGCGACCGCTGCTACTTGCCCCCGAAAATCCCTCGCACGTCGAAACTCGCGGCTGACGCGATCTGGTCGAACCCGCACTTCTTCGGCGGCTTGTCGGTGCGCCACCGCACAAAGCCCGTGGCATGGCGAAAGCGCTCACCGGCCTCGAGCTTGTCGTATGTGACCTCACACACCAGCTCGGGACGGACGGCCACCCACTCCGTGTCCTTGCCTCGCGACCAGCGGCTCAGGCCACCCGGCATGCGGCCCGGGTTCGCCCTCCACTCCTCTTCGGGGATCTTGGTCTCGAGTGGCTTCAGCTTCTTGATCAGCTCCTTTCGCTCGGCGGCGCTGAAGGAAGACGTGTGCCCGACGTAGTGGATCGTGCCCTTCTTGTCGTACAGGCCGAGCAGGAGAGCGCCAAGGGTTGAGCCGTCGCTGGTCCTGCGCCACCCGACGACCACGCAGTCTGCCGTGCGTTGGTGCTTGATCTTGACCCACAGCCGCTTGCCCGGCAGGTAGGGCCCGTCCCAGGACTTGGCGATGACGCCGTCCAGCCCAGCGCCCTCGAACTTCTCGAACCAGTCCTCCGCTTTCTTCGGATCGCGCGTGTAGGGCGTGACGAAGATCGGCTTCTTGACACCTTTCAGCAGCAGCTCCAACCGCTTGCGCCGTTCGCCCAGCGGCAGGCCCCGGAGGTCCTGGTTGCCCTCGGCGAGGAGGTCGAAGGCGACGAACCACGCGGGGGTCGCCTCGCTGAGCATGCGGACGCGCGACTCGGCGGGGTGGACGCGCTGCTGCAGAGCCCCGAAGTCGAGGCCTTTGGCGCCGACCACGATGACCTCGCCGTCGAGCACGAGCTTCTTCTGCGCCAGGCCGCGGACCGCGGGCACGAGCTCGGGGAAGTAACGAGTCATCGGCCTTCCGCCCCGGCTCATCAGCTCGACCTCCTCCCCATCGCGGTAGACGAGGGTGCGAAAGCCGTCCCACTTGGGCTCGTACTCCCAGCCATCGCCCTTCGGGACCCCCGAGTCCGAGATCGCGGACAGCATCGGCTCCATGTCGAGCGGGAGGGGCAGCTTCAAACCGTCTTTCCCCAGCTGTCTATATCTTGTGGACGAACGTGCACGGTGCTACCATATGAGTGGCCGGTAAAGGCCAGTTAAGTTTCGACACCACGCCCCCACCCCAGCCTCGGAAGGTCGGCGCAAGCCGGCCTTCCTCATTCAATAGGACTTCGCCCCGCGAAGCGGGGCTGGCGCAAGCGGGCTTCCCGCACTTACGGGCGAAGCCAGTGGCACGGGAAGGCCTTCCCCTTTCCGGGGACCTATTTCTGCAGGCCCTCGAACTCGGCCATCAGCTCGTCAATGGTGATGTTGCCGTAGTCCTGGCTCAGGGCGTTCTTGGCCGTCGTCCAGACGCCCCTCGCCGTCGCCGGACCGCGCTGCGCGAGGTCGCTGAGCCTCAGCTTGCCGTAGACCCCGATGTCAGGCACCTGCCTCAGCTGGTCGGCCATCCACTTTGCCCACTGCTTGACGTTGGCCTGCGCCGGCGCCGCCTTGGCGGCGGCTGCGGCCCCGGGCTTTGTCTGCTCGACGGCCGCCCAGGATTTCTCCGCCGTCTCGGCGACGTGTTGGGCCGCGACGGCGCCCGCCTTCTCTGCCGCCTCCTTGACGCGCTGCGCCTCGACCGCGGTCTTCGCCGCGGCCTCCTCGGCAGCCTCCTTGGCGGCGGCGGCCGCGGCCGTGGCCTGCGCAGCCTGCGCTTTGAGCGCGGTGAGCCCCTCGCCCGCGATCTTGCTGATGCGGTCGACCGACGACTCCGCGGGCGGCTCCCCATTCTCCTCCGCGGGTTTGCGCTCGCCGACGGTACGGCCCAGCGCGCCTCCGATGAGGTTAGGGACGTCGAGGCCGGTCAGGCCCTTGATCGCCGTCGTCGACTCGATCACCGCCCGCGTCGCGTTGCGCACGATGTCGGACGCGCCGTCGGCGCTCATGACGGTCAGCGAATCGATCTTCCCCATCGGCTCCGCCGCCGCGCGCACGATGTCGGGCAGCGCCGCCAGCACCGTCTGGATGATGGCTGCCTCGTTGAACTGCTTGTAGGCGTCGGCACGCATGGCCAGCGCCTTGGCCTCCGCCTCGCCCTTCGTGAGCACGATCTGCGCCTCCGCGCCTCCTTCCAGACGCGTGGTCTCGGCGTCGGCCTCGGCGGACGCGATGCGCGCCCGCTTCGCGCCCTCGGCGCGCGCGATCACCGCCTGGGCTTCGGCCGCCGCGGGCTTGACCGTGGTCGAGAGCAGCTCCTTCTCCTTGCGGTCGGCCTCGAGCTGCGCGAGCTCGGTCTGCTTGCGCACGACCTCCTGTGTTGCTTGGGCCTGGGCGAGGGGTCCCGACTGGTCGGCCCGCGCCTGTGCGGCCGCGACCTGCGTGCGCGTCTCCGCCTCCCGCAGCGATACGTCACGCGCGGCATTGATCTTGATCTGCTGAGCTTCAGCCTCGCGGACCGCGGCCTCCTGGTCGGTCGAGGCTTTGGCCATGCGTGCATCACGTGAGACTGTGGCGACGCTCTGCTGGCCGAGCAGCTCGATGTAGTTCGACTCGTCGGAGAAGCTCTGGATGGTGAAGGCGTCGATCTGCAGGCCGCTTGTCGCGAGGTCGCCCTTGGCCGCGTCCTGCACCTGCTGCAGAAGCTTCTGGCGGTCCCGGATCAGCTCCTCGATCGTGAGCGTGCCCACGATCGATCGCAGGGATCCCTCGAGCACGTTCTTGACGATCGAGTCGACCTGCTCGGGCTTGGCGTCGAGGAAGCGCTCCGCGGCGTTCCGAAGGGACTCGACGTCGCGGCCGATCTTGAAGGTCGCCACGCCCTGCACCTGGACCTTGATGCCCTGGCTCGTGACCGCGTCGGCCAGCTGGACGCTGATCTGCCGCGCGGTCAGCTTCAGCTTGCCCACGCGGTTGATGAGCGGGAAAACCAGCGTGCCGCCACCGACGACGACCTTGACGCCCTTGTCGCCCGGCGCCGACACCGTCTGGCCCCGCTCGTCGCGCACCTTGGAGCCGCGAGATCCGGCGACGATGATGGCCTCGTTCGCGCCCGCGACCTTGTACCTGCTGGCGACGAACGCGATCAGCAGCAGGAGGATGACAACTCCCGCGACGCCGACAAACGGGCTGGAAGTCAGGAACTCAGGCATCGGATCGTGCTCCTTCAGTGGCAACCGGGGACGTTGGCTCGACGACCAGGTTGTTGCCGGCGATCGCGACCACTTTGACCACGCGTCCCGCCGGGATCGCAGCGTCGGCCGTCGCGGTCATGTTGTGAGACGCGCCCGCGAAGCTGATCAAAACGCTGCCGAACTTGTTGGCCGGGATCGCGACTGCGACCCTGCCGGTGGCGCCGACCATGTCGTTGAGGCTGAACGTGTCGCTCGACTGGGCCGAGGCAAGCACCCTGAAAGCGCCCAGCACGACAAGGGCCCCGACCAACCCGGTGGCGATGCCCACGCCTGTCGCCCCGCCGGCGGGGATGCCGAGGCTGTGGTAGGCGAAGAGGCCGCCCACCCCGAACATGGCGACGAAGCCGAGCAGCACGGGCGTCGGCGAGACACCGGCCACGTCGAATCCAACATGAAAGAAGTTCAGGATCCCGCCGAAGAGGTCGTCGAAGATCAGGGTCAGGAGGAGAAGTCCGCCCCCGATCAGCAGGCAGCCTCCGAATACGAGGTCAGCCGTGTTCATTCGCTCTCAGCAGCGAGTCTACAGGCAGGAGAGCAGGGCTTCGACCAGGCTTCGTGTGCGGGGATCCACGCCGCCTGACGGCAGCATCTGGTCCATGACGTAGGCGAAGGCTATGCCCCGCCCCGGGTGGGCGAAGCCGACCGAGCCGCCCATCCCGTAGTGGCCGAACGATCCTTCCCCGGCCATGGGCCGGAAGGGGAAGGACAGCTGGAAACCGGTCGCGTACCGGGTCTCGTAGCCCAGGACCAGGTCCTCGCCGGCGGACTGGACGCGCGTCGCCTCCGCCAGCGTGGCCGGCGACAGCAGCCGGACTCCGTCGACCTCGCCGATGCAGGCCGCATACATGCGCGCCAGGGAGCGGGCGTTGGTGACCCCGTTGGCGGCGGGGATCTCGGCGGCGTGAAAGGCGCGCTCGTTGTACATGGGCGGGGCGATGGCGGGGTTGACGAACGCCCGGTGGAGAAGCGTGGTCGGGTCGAGCATGCGGGCTGTGAAGACGTCGACCGGCGCGCCGGGCGGCGGGGGTGGCGTCGGGATCATCGGCGCCACGCGCGGCTCCTCCGACGCGGGAAGGCCGATCCACAGCTCCAGGCCCAGAGGGCGCGAGATGCGCTCGGCCACGAACTCGCCGACGGAGCCACCCGTGACGCGACGGATCACCTCGCCTGCCAGCCAGCCGTAGGTGCCGACGTGGTAGCCGTGGCCGGAGTTCGGCTCCCAGACTGGCCGCTGCGCCGCGAGGGCCTCCACGACCGGGGTCCAGGCGTAGACGTCCTCCACGTTGAGCGGGCGGTCGACGGCCGGCAGGCCCGCGCGGTGGCTGAACAGCCAGCGCACGGGCATCTCCTGCTTGCCCTCGGCGCCGAACTCGGGCCAGTACCTTGTGACCGGAGCGTCGAGGTCGAGACGTCCTTCCTGGGCCAGGAGATGGGCGGCGAGCGCGACCACGCCCTTGGACGACGACATCACCATCTGCAGCGTGCCGGGCGCGTAGGTGCCACCCCAGAGGTCGACAACCTTGCGGCCGCCGGCGTAAACGCAGCACGCGGCGCCCTTGTCGGCGTGGAGCTCGAAATTGGCGGCGAACGCCTGCTGCACAGGCTCGAAACCCGACTCGACCGAACCTTGGACTCGGGTCTCGATCACGCGGCTAAGGTGCTACTCGCCCACCGCCTTCCGACGCCGCGTGCGCACCTGGCGGCGGTCGGTCGCCCTGCGCATCGGAATGTCGCCTCGGCGCATGACCGCGACCTCGATCGGCAGCACGCCCATGTTCACGAGCGTCGCCCACAGGCCGCCGGCCAAGACGCCGATGAAGGCGCCGAGCAGACCCATCAGCAGTCCGGTCCCAGGGATGACGACAAACCAGCGGTCCTGCACCGTCTGCAGCTCTCGCACCTGGTCGCCAAGCGGCAGGAGCTGCTGCGCGATACCAAGGCTGAAACCGAGCTGCGACTGCCAGTCCACCAGTGCGCCGGCAAACCAGCTGAGCAACGCCCCGAGGGTGGCGCCGGCGAAGAGCCCGAAGACGAACCCGGTGATCGCGCCGGCGAACATGGCGCTGCGGATGGAAAGCCTCACCAGGTAGTCGTTCACCATGCGAGTCGCCTCGGTCTCACTCTAGATAGAAGGAAGATCACAAGCCCCAGCACCACCGCGGGCAGCGCGAATCCGTAAGCAAGATAGGGCAGGAGGCGCGCGTGGCTCTCACTGGGCACGATCGCGACCGCAACGCCCCTGGAGCGCCCCCCCGGCG
>VBEK01000139.1 GCA_005889135.1 Chloroflexota bacterium | reverse complement strand
CATGATCGGCTTTTTCGGGTACGTCCGGTGCGCCTGCTGGAGAAAGGTCTGGACGTCCAGCCCCGACAAGCGTCCGCCGTACAGCACGCCGTAGTAGACCGTGTAACCCGCGACATCCAGGCCGGCGCTGGTCCTGTCGGTCGGGTCGGTGCCGTACATGGCCTGGCCCGTTAGACGCGTGCCGTCGATGCGGCGGTCGAGGGTGTGAAGCGTGTTCAGCGCCCCGGCGCGGTCACCCGAACCCGCCGACTCGTTGGCGAATCCGTGGAACAGCACGCTGGGCCGATTGAAGTCGCGGAGGT
>VBEK01000138.1 GCA_005889135.1 Chloroflexota bacterium | reverse complement strand
CCCGCGCGCTCGAGGGTCTGGAGTTCAGCACGCCCGAGGCGGCGCCGCTGGTGAGGCGGCTGCTGCGCGTCGCCGGACGGGTCGTCATCGACACCGCGACTGCGGACGCGTCGCCCGACGTCTGGCCGGACACCCGCGAGATGGCGCTGCAGTGGATCGACGAAGCCCTGCGCGCGCTGGGCTACGAGGCCGTCCCGGCCTCTAGTTGATGAGTCTCGCCGCGGGCGGGGCCGGAGAGTAGTTCGGGTTGAAGTCGATGCCCACCGCGCCCGAGCCCGTGACCTTGGCGGTATAGCAGATCACCTGGCCGGCCAGCGGCGAGCGGTTGCCGCCGTTGATCGTCCAGTTTTGTCCTGGCGTGTAGATGGTCCCGATGTACTGGGTCGAGGCGCCGCCGTTCAAGGTGTTGTCGCAGGTGTTGGAGGCGGGTGCGTAGATGACGATCCAGTTGTACTGCTCACCGGCGAAGACGTAGGTGGCGCCCTGCGAGTTCTGGTCCATGCAGGATCCGTTCGGGAAGTAGAACTGGACCGCGCCGGGGGTGACCGTGGTGTTCTCGCACGGGGCGATGGGGTTGCCGGGGTTAGGCGAGACCTGGCAGTAGTTCTCGTTGGCGACGTCGCCGCCGGTGTACGGCGGGTACTGCAGCGACATGGGCGCGTTCTCCTGCGAGAGCAGGTTGTTGGGTGGCGGGCAGTTGCTGAAGCACTGCGGGTCGGTCTCGTCGTCGGGCGCGGCGCAGCCGATCGACCTCGCCTGGGCGTAGCACTGAGTGGCGGGGTTGTAGATCATGGTGTCGGCCACGTCGTAGATGGAGGCGCCAGCGGCCGGCGGGATCGCCGGCGCAGCTGCTCCCAGCGCCCAGTTAGCCCCATTGGGGAACGGACCGATGGGCGTGCCGCCGGAGAACCCGGGCGCGTCATACCGACCGACCCAGCCGAAGTGGTTCGGGTTGCCGTCGCAACCGTACGGGTTCAGGTAGACGTTGTAGTACTGCGCGCCGGGCGCGTTCTGGGTGATGTTGACCGTGATGCCGATGTTGGAGGGCGAGGCGTTCGCGCCGACCACCGTGTTAGGGGTCAGCTTGCATGACGACGGTGCGCTCTCCCGGCGACACCCTGGCGAGTTGTAGCACGGGTTCGGCGTGATGCTGCTGTCGAGGAAGCGGTCGTAGCGGACCGATGTCAGCTCCACGCCCCAGCGGTTGTTGCGCAACAGGGTGTCGGTGACTCCGGAGTGGCAGGGGCTTGGCGTCTGCGGCGACAGCTTCGTGCAGGTGGGCAGCAAGAGGATCGTCTGGGCCGGGCCGTTGGCGACGTTGAAGTGGCCGGCGCACCCGGTGCCGTTCTGGTCCCAGAACTGCGGGTTGGCCATGCTGGCCGTCGCCGGGGCGGAGCTCAGCTCCTCGTCCGGCGCCTTGAGCTCGTTGGACAGCAGGCTGCCGTTGGCGTCCGAGGTGTAGCCGTTGGTCCAGTTGTAGACGCCGCCGTTCAGGAAGGCGCAGCTGGCCGATCCACCGCTCAGGTGGAAGTTGCCGTACTGGCCCGGATACATCTCGGTCCAGGTGCCGCGGTTGGACTGGCTGTAGCCCTGGGCGGTGGTGTAGTAGCCGACCGAGGGCGCCAGGTAGCCGGGGTCGGGAAGGGTAGGCGCCGGCACGACGGCCTGCCCGGTGATGTCGCCGAGGTTGCACGTCGGGGTCGGCGGGTAGGGGACGAAGCCGGGGTCCGAGTTGTAGCAGTAGTACTGGGCCACGTTGCAGTTCGAGCCCGCGGCGCCGTAGCAGTTGCCGGCCTCGTGCAGGTTATTGTCCAGGCACGCGGTCCCGTTCGTGTAGACGTCACCGAGCACTGTCAGCTGGGCCGAACCGGACAGGTTGGTCGCGCAAGTCTCCGTACTCAGGGTCAGCAGCGCCGGCGTCTGCCGCTGGTTGCCGACGATCGATGTCGCGGTGGCCCCGATGCCCACCGTCCGGCTGCCGCCGAAGATCTGGATGAACGCCAGCGGCAGCTGGTGGTTGGTCGTGAACTTGAACTGGTAGCCGTTGAACTGGGTGTCGGTGGCGACGATGACCAGCGTGTAGCCCGCGTTCCAGGTGTAGGTGTAGGTGTCCTCGGGCAGGTTGTTCTGCGGACCGACCAGGCGGCTCGTGTGCGTCGGCGCGCCCGCGGGTCCGTTGTAGAGGCGCAGGTCGGACTCGTACAAGGCCACAGAGTTGGGGATGACGACACCGTTCAGGTCCTGGTAGTTCTCCCACCAGTCGCCGGCCGCAAGCGCCGCGGCGTCGACGGCGGTCTGCTGGTCACGCCTGTCGACGTAACCGCGACCGGAGTCTATGGCCAGGCCGAGCATGCCGAACAGGACGAGGATCAGCAGCGCGATCAGGACGATCGCCTGGCCCTCCTGCAACTTGCGTTGCGGGGACTTAGTTCGAGTACTCGGCACGATAAACGGCATATGCCGTGATGACGATGTTGTTGCCGACAACTTGCTGGATGATCGGTGTGATCGGCTGGAACGTGTACCAGAGCGTCACCTTGATGGGCTCGTTCCCCGTCGCGGGCGTCACGTTGTTGCAGCCGGCGCCGACGTTGGGCGGCGGGTAGCTGCCGAGGCCGCCACGAGGACCGTTGGGCGTGCCGTTGCCCGCGGTGCTGGGGTCCGTGATGAAGATCCATCCGGTGTTGGAGGCGGGCTTCTGCGGAGAGCCCTGGGGGACGCCGCCGTTGGGCAGCGGTCCGTTCGGGCAGGCGGGGTTGTTGGCCAGGTCCATGATCACAGCGTGGCCGGTGATGGCGTTGGCGACGTCGGTGTCGGTCGGCCACGTGTGGGAGGCGCCGTTCGGGTCGATGAAGTAAGACGCGCGCACGGCCACGCGGGCGCCTTCGTTCGCAGCCTGCTGGAGCGTGATGTAGAGATAGAGCGCGCGGCCGAAGTCGATGATCCCGAACGTCAGCAGCAGGATGATCGGCGCGATGATCGCGAACTCGGTCAGGCCCTGCGACCTCTCGGAGCGGAAGTACCTCTTGAGCAACTCGAGCCGTTCTCTCATGGCTTGCCCTGGATGGTGAAGTGCTCGTTGTACGCAAGGTTCAGGCCGTTGCCGAACATGCCCTGGATCAACGGCGTGATGAGCTGGAAGTTCATGAGCAAGGACACGTTGATGTCGCCGAGCTTCCACGAGTTGTCCAGCGGAGCGGACGGACGCGTCCCCGTCTGGTTGCCGTACGGGTCGGTGTAGCAGATGTAGACGTTGACGTTCTGCGACGCCGCGGGGAAGGCGGCCGCGGGGTAGGGCTTGTTGCCGTTGACGTTGCTGTCGCTCGGAGCCAGGCAGCCGCCTGAGTTCATCAGGTGGATCTGGGCGTCGGTGAAGCCGGCGCCGTAGAGGGCCTGCTTGACGGCGGTCATGACGTCGTTGTCGTCGAGGAAGTTGTTCTGGCGGGCGGCGGTGTTGAACCAAGCCCCGTGACGTGCGCCTTCGCGGGCGGCGCCCTGGAGGCTCACCGAGAAGTAAAAGGCCCGGGAAAGGTCGATAAGCCCCATGGCGAGCAGCAACAGGACCATTGAGGAGATCGCGAACTCCACCAGCGATTGGCCTCGCTGCCGCCTGCGGTGAACGCCCGTTCGACCTCCAGCCGGCATTTCCAGCGCACTAGGATGCACCATCGGTACGCGGTCTAACGTGCGTTAAGACGTTTTCGTTCGCCAAACGGGCGAGTAATTTAACGGGCGCCATATCGGGCCCATGAACGCCACCTCCAGCGCCGCCACCCCTTCCTCGGCCCCTCCGCGCCAGGCGTCGCGCTGGCAGGACGTGCGCGCCAGGGCGATCGACGCCACCTTCGACGCCGACCGGCGCCGGGTAGGGGAGCGAGTGGCGCTCGTCTTCCGTTGGCTGTTTCTGATCGTCCTCGGGGCCCTGAACCACCTCAACCCCAACACGACCACCGAGGCCAAGGTCGTCGTCGACGTCGTTCTCTTCGGTTGGGCGGTCATGAACGTCACCGTGCAGGTGGTGCTCGTTCGCGGCTACCGGCCCGGTAAGCAGTTCAGCCTGACCACGATGGTCCTGGACATCTTCTTCGCCGCTGGGCTCGTGTACCTGTCAGACGGCTTCAGCAGCCCGTTCTTCCTCGCCCTGTTCCTGGCCGTGATCACCAACGCCGTCCGGTTCGGCGCCACCGCCAGCTTCGTCTCGGCCCTGGTCGTCTCCTTCCTGTACTTGTTCATCGGCGGCAGCTTCACTCCCTCCAACTTCTCCATCAACGCGGACGCAACGATCGGCCAGATGTTCCTGTTCCTGGTCGTCGCCCTGGCCACCGGCTACATGACCCGAGAGCTGGAGCGCGAGCGCCGCGCGGCGGTCGAGCGCGCGGCGCAGGCCGACTCGCTGCGCGAGCTGAGCACGAACCTGGTCAGCGACACCGACATCAAGGACGTCTTCGACGTCCTCGTCGACCACGCCGTGCAGATGACCAGCGCCCAGCACGGTCGGGTGGTGGTCTCGTCGCAAGACGGCTTCTCGGTGGTGGCGGCGGCCAACCGCGACGGCAAGGAGATGATGCCGGAGGACGAGGTCCTCGACGAGCACCAGATGTCACAAGCCGCAGGCACCGGGGAGGCTGTCTTCTCGTCCGACCGCACGGCTGTGGTCGTGCCGATCGCGTCCGGCGACGGAGCGACGGTGCTGGTCCTGCTCAGCCAGGTCGAGGGGGCGTTCACCAATCAGGACCTCTTCGCCGTCAACGCCCTGACCGGCAGCTCCGCCGTCCCGGTCGCCAACGCCCTGCGCTACCACCGCAGCCGCCAGGAGGCCACGACGGACGGCCTGACCGGGCTCGCCAACGCCCGCGAGTTCCGGCGCCGCCTTGACGGGGCTTTCGCGCGGCCCGACCGCCGCGATGTGCCGCTCTCGGTGCTCCTGGTCGACTACGACTTCTTCAAATCCGTCAACGACCAGCTCGGCCACCAGCACGGCGACCTCGTGCTGGCGATGGGTGCGCGCATCGTTCGCAGCACGGTCCGCGGCCAGGACGTGGTCGCGCGCTACGGCGGCGACGAGCTGGCGGTCATCGCCTCCGACGCCAACGGCGCCGCCGCCCAGCGGCTGGCGTACCGCATCGTCGACGCCGTCCACGCGGCCGGCGTGAACACGATCCCGGGCCGCCACCTCACGTTCAGCATCGGGGTCGCCTCGTATCCGGAGGACGGGTTCACCGCCGCCGAGCTGATCATGGCCGCGGACCAGGCCCTGTACCTCGCCAAGCGCGAGGGCAAGGACCGGGCCTGCACGTTTCCGCAGCTGGTGACGGAGCTCGAGCTCGCCGAAGGCGACCTGGTTGCGATGCTCAGCGAGGCCGGGCCGCAGGTGATCGTTGCCGTCGCCCACGCCGTCGACCACCGCGGCCCGGTCACCCAGGGACACTCCAGCCGGCTCGTCGCCATCGCCGAGGCGATCGGAAGGCGCACGGGAGTCACGCTCAGCTCGCTCGAGGGTCTGCGCGCGGCCGGGTACCTGCACGACGTCGGCCACATGACGCTGCCTGGAGGCGAAGGCTTCGAGGTGCCGGGGCACTGCGAGGAGGGCGAGCGGATCGTCGGCGGCGCCAACTTCCCGCCGGTCGTGGTCGCCTCGGTGCGTCACCACCACGACCGGTGGGACGCGTCGGGCGACGGCGTGCCCATGATCGCGCGCATCCTCGCCGTCACGGAGCGCTACGAGGCGTTGACGGCGGGCCGCGCTTGCGACCGGTTGTCGGCGCTGGACGCGCTGGCGCGCGTCCGAGAAGGCGCGGGCACCGAGTTCGACCCGGAGGCGGTCCAGGCGCTAGGCCGTGCCGTCGAGGATGGGAGCCTCGAGCTGCACCTGCCGGACCTCGCGTGGCCGGCCGCCGCCGCCCCGGCCGCCGACGCGCTCGCGGCCTCGTAGCTTTCGGAGCAGGCGCGAGCGACGCGCCTCCAGCTCGCGGGCCTCTTCCGGCATACGGCGCTGCGCGTCCTCGACGACGCTCAGCGCAGAAGCGGGATCGCGCCGGCGCCACTCGAGAAGGCGGGCGCGGGCGACGGCGAGGCGGACGTCGTCCGCGGTGTGGGTCTCGAGCCAACGGAGCAGGGTGTCGGCGCCGGCGATCGAGCCGCGACGGACCAGCCGGCGCGTGAGCAGCAAACCAGCGGTGGCCGCGGCTTCGCCGCGTGCGAACGCGGTCGCGTTGCGGAGCGCCCGCCAGCCGTCGGCGCGAGCGCCGCGCCGCCACCGATGCCGGCCGAGCGCGAGCCAGTCGTCGGCGTCCATGTCCACGTCCGCGCCCTCGAGCCTGCGCAGCAGCCGCGAGTGGAGGTGGACGAGGCTGATGACGTCGAGCCGGTTGTGCTCGAGCGCGGCCTCGAGGAAGTCACGCGCACCTTGCCGCAGGTAGCTGAAGTAGGCGTCAGGGACGAGAGCGCTGGGCAGCGGGTCGTCGCGCTCGTAGCCGAGCACACGCTGCTCGACGTAGCGCAGCGTGCAGTTCTCGAGGCGATGGCGGTAGAGCGCGCGGACGAGGGTCAACAGGTCGACGTGCGGAGCGTGCGAGAACTCGCCCGGCATGCGCGCCATCACCCAGCGCGTGCGCAGGATGGGCAGGTCGAACGAGCCGCCGTTGAAGGTGGCCACGCCCTCGGCCTGCTCGACCTCGTCGCGCAGGACGTGCAGAAACGCTGCCTCCATGCCCGGCTCGGGGAGGAAGAACTGCGCCAGCCGCAGGCCGGCCGCGCACGGCGTCGCGACCGAGGCTGTGAAGACGTAGGTGCCCGCGCCGCCCGCCAGGCCCGTCGTCTCAGTGTCGACGTAGGCGATCCGGCCAGGGTCGGGGTCGAGGGCCGGAAGCCCGATCACCTCCTGGCGCAAGACCGCGACCCCGAACGGGGTCGATGCCTCCTCGAAGCCGCGAGGGAGCTCCCAGCTTCGGGCCGGCCGCGGTGGTGGGGCCGGGGCGCCTAGACGGGTAAGGCGCTCACGGACAGAAGCTTCAGGCAAGCCTCCTTTGCTCCTTCCACGAGATGCAGCGGGCCGACGCAGGAGGGGCAACCGGCCGCGCACGGGCAGTCCCGAACGAGCGCGGAGGCGTCGTCGAGCAGCTCGCGATGGAGCTCGTACATGCGCGCGGCAAAGCCGACTCCACCGGGATAGACCTCGAACACCGTGACGGTCGGCAGGCGTGTGGTCACGGAGCGGACCTCGGCCACGGACCCCAGGTCACGGGGGTCGCACATCAGGCGCAGGCTGGCGATGTGGCGCAGGGAATGCGCCATCCCCTGCAGGCCGGCCTCGAGGGTCTCCTTGCCGAGCGAGCGCCAGAGGTCCTCGTCGACCGTCAGCCAGTACCCGGTGGTGTGGAGCGTCTGCTCCGGAAGGTGGATCGGTCCCGCGCCGATGTTCTCGTGCGTGTGGAAGCGGATCTTCTTGAACATCGACGCAAGGCTCGTGATCTTCACCTCGCCGTGGGCACGGCTGAGGCCTTCGCCGTCGGGACCGCCGAAGGTGTCCAGCACCTGCACCGTCACCGAGGCGAGGGCGTCGGTGTAGTAGTCCACCTCGACCGGCCGCACGTACGCCTTCTTCTCGTCCCAGTCCAGACGGTCGACGTGGTACTGCGCGCCTTCATGCAGGTAGACCGCCTCTTCATGCAGCAGGACGGGCGCTGTGAACTGGTCCATCTCGCCGATGACCTGCGGCCGCGGTTTGGAGGTGTCGATGATCACCACGTTGTCGGCGAGGATGCGGCGCAGATGCACCTCCTCGGCGGGAAAGGCCTGGCGGCTCCAGAACCACCTGCCCGCGGAGCGCGTGGCCGAGCCGTCCTCCTCGAAGACTTTCAGCAGCTCGGTCACATCCGCATGGCCCAGCTTCTCGTCGTCCATGAACGGGAGCTCGAAGAGACCAGCCTGCAGATGCGCCGCCAGAAGCAGGAGGTTGTCCGGATCGATCAGCCCTTCCTCGGGGTCGGTGCCGAGGAAGTACTCCGGGTGGCGCACGATGAACTGGTCGAGCGGCGAGCTCGAGGCGACGAAGACGCCGATCGATCCGGACCGGCGCCCGGCGCGGCCCAGCTGCTGCCACGTCGATGCGATGGTCCCCGGGTACCCGACCAGCACCGCGCACTGCAGGCTCCCGATGTCGATGCCCAGCTCGAGCGCGTTCGTGCTGACGACGCCCGTGATCTCGCCGTCGCGGAGCCCGGCCTCGATCTCGCGCCGGTGGAGCGGGAGGTAGCCGGCGCGGTAGCCGCGCACGCGCCGCGACGCGTCGAGCCGCGGCGCAAGGTCCTGGCGCATGTAGCTCAGCATCACCTCCACCTGCAGGCGGCTGCGGCAGAAGACGATGGTCTGCACGCCATCGCGAATCCACGGCGCGGCGATGCGCCGGGCTTCGAGCATCGAGCTGCGGCGGATGCCGAGCTCGCGGCTGACGAGTGGCGGGTTGTAGAAGATGAGGCGTCGCTCTCCGCGCGGCGCTCCGCTGCGATCGACGAGCGCGAGGTCATCCTCCTCGAGCAGTCTCTGCGCGAGCTCGCGCGGGTTGCGGATCGTCGCCGACGCGCAGATGAACGTCGGGGTCGAGCCGTAGAACGCGCACACGCGCTTCAGGCGACGGATGACGTTGGCGACCTGGCTGCCGAAAAGCCCGCGATAGGTGTGCAGCTCGTCGATGACGACGAAGTCGAGGCTGGAGAACAGGCGGCGCCAGCGCGTGTGGTGCGGCAGCAGGCCGGTGTGCAGCATGTCGGGATTGGTCATGACGATGTGGCCGCCCTCGCGGATCGCGGTCCGGCGGCCGGGCGGCGTGTCGCCGTCGTACGTGTCTACGCGGACGTTGATGGGCAGGCTCGACTTCAGCGCCCCGAGCTCTGCCAGCTGGTCCTGCGCGAGGGCTTTGGTGGGGAACAGATACAGGGCGCGGCGCTCGGGGTCCTCGAGCAGGCGCTGCAGGACGGGCAGGTTGTAGCAGAGTGTCTTGCCGCTGGCGGTGGGCGTAACCACGACCAGGTGATGGCCGTTTCTTACCGCCGTGTAGGCCTCGGCCTGGTGCATGTAGAGTCGCTCGACGCCGCGGCGCCGCAGCGCGGCGGCGAGCTCGGGGCGGAGGTCGGACGGAAGCGGGGCGAAAACGGGGGATGACGCGGGAACGACGTGGTCCAGCGTTATGTCCCCTGCATACTCGGACTCGTTGAAGGTGGCGCCGGACATTTGTTCGGAGGTTAGACGAACATTCGTTTGCAGTCAATAGACGACCCGGTCAAGGACAAGCCGGCCCCCGAGACCTACGCGCCCGGCAGCGAGGTCGATTTCGACCGCCTCTACCGCAACACCTACCGGCGCATCCTCGGCACGCTGATCACGCTCGTCCGCGACCGGGCGACGGCGGAGGACTGCGCCCAGGAGACGTACGAGCGGGCGTTCCGGAAGTGGAAGGAGTGGCGGCCGGAGGCGTCAGCCGAGGCGTGGCTGCACCGGATCGCGATCAACGTCGCCATCTCGGATCGCCGCCACCAGCAGCTGCGCCAGGCGGGCGAGCTCGTGCGCCGGCTCGGCAGGCCGGCCCCCGGCCCTGACCCCGCGATGGTGGCGGAGCGGTCCGACCTGATCAAGGCGATGAAGAGGCTGCCGACCAGGCAGGCGGCCGCCCTCGTGCTCCGCCACTACCACGGTTACAGCAACCGCGAGATCGCCGCGGCCCTGGGGATTCCCGAGCAGACGGTCGCCTCGCGTCTCGCGGCGGCGCGCAGGCAGCTGCAAGCCGTGCTCAGGCGCTGAGATCAAAAATGGTTGGAGTGGGGCACGTCGGCGTTATGGCTTTTCACAGATGAGCGATCTCGAGCGCGAGCTGGAGTCCGAGCTGCACCGGGTCCTCGATCCGGTGACGGCCATGAGCACGATCCCTCCGCGCCGGGCGCCCGGGCGGCGGAGCGCCGTGCGCGCCCTGCTTGGGGGCGCCGGGGCTGCGCTCTCACTCAAGCTGTTGACTGGGGTGGCGGCGGCCGCGGCGGCCGTGACGGTCGCGGGTGCGGCGACGACGGGGAGCATCAACCCTGCCGACTGGGGTCAGCAGGTCAGCCAGCACGTGTCCGATTGCAAAAAGGCTCTCGCCGACGGCCAGCACGGCATCGGCGACTGCGTGAGCTCGTTTGCCAGTCAGCACGGGCAGGTGGTCGCGAGCGACGCCCGGCATCACGGCCAGGGCAGCGGCAACGGAGATGAAAACACCAAGGGCAACGGGTCGTCCGACGGGCACGGGGGCAACAGCAACGCCAACGACCATGCCAGGGACAAGACGAAGGACCCGAGCACGACTGGCGAGCGCGAGCCGACCGACCCGCCGATCCAGACGACGGTGAACGTCCCGCCGCAGCGCTAGCCGGGCGTTTTTTCTAGACCCCTTCCTCTCGTGGGGCCGGGCCGCAAGGTTCGGCTCCTAATTTTTCGGCGCGGCCGGCCCTCGATAGTCGCGACTAACGCGGGTCCTGGCGCACGAGAAAGCTCGATAGTCGCGACTAACGCGAGTCTTGGGGCGCGAGATGCCTCGATAGTCGCGACTAACGCGGGTCGGGGAGCACGAGGTGCCTTGATAGTCGCGACTAACGCGGGTCCCGGAGCACGAGATGCGTTAGTCCTTCAGCGGGGCGTCCGCGACTCGCACCCCCATCTTCTTCAGCCTTTCCCGGAGGGCGTCCGCGGTCGCGAAGTCTTTTGCGGCGCGGGCCTTCTCGCGCTGAGTGATGAGGTCGGCGGCGCCCGGCGGCAGGTCGCGCTCCATGGCGCCGCGCTTCAGGTCGAGGCCCAGGACCGTGTCCCACGCTTGGAGCGTCGCGGCCTTCACGCCGGGGGCGAGGTCGGAACGGGCAAGCTCCGCGACCATGGCCATCGCCGCCGGCAGGTCGAGGTCGTCGGCGAGGGCAGCACGAAAACGCTCGTCGAAAGCAGCGTCGACGGATCCGTCGCCGCCCGACCACGCGGCCACGCGCTCGCGCAGCTGCCGCACCGCTCGGTCTGCGCCCGCCAACCCCTCGGTGCTGAAGTTGAGAGGAGACCTGTATTTCGCCTGCAGCGCGAGGTAGCGGAACGCCAGTGGATCGAAGCCCTGCTCCTCGAGCTCGGTGACGCGGAAGAAGTTGCCCGCGGACTTCGCCATCCGCGTCCCCGAGAGCATCAGCAGCCCGCCGTGCATCCACAGGCTGACGACGCGGTGCCCGGCGATCGCCTCCGACTGCGCGATCTCCGCCTCGTGATGTGGAAAGACATTGTCAGCGCCTCCGGTATGGATGTCGAAGCGGTCGCCGAGGATCGACATCGACATCGCTGAGCACTCGATGTGCCAGCCGGGAAAGCCCGGGCCCCACGGGCTGTCCCACACCTGCGTCCGGTGCTCGCCGGCGGCCTTCCACAGGGTGAAGTCGCCCGGATGGCGCTTGCGAGGGTCCGGCTCGCCGCGGTAACCCGCGACGAGCTTCTCGACCGTGTTGCGCGAGAGCCGGCCGTAGGCCGGAAAGCTCGTGATGTCGTAGTACACGTTTCCGCCCACGACGTATGCGTGCCCCATCTCGAGCAGCCGCCCAACCAGCGCGATCATCTCCGCGATGTAGGCGGTGGCGCGCGGGTAATGGTCGGCCGGGCGGATGTTCAACAGGCGCACGTCGTCGAGGAAGGCCGCGGTGTACGCGGCCGCGATCTCCTCCGGCGACTTCTTCTCCAGGCGCGCGGCGACGAGCATCTTGTCCTCGCCGCGGTCGAAGGTGTCGTCGGTGAGGTGTCCGACGTCGGTGATGTTCATCACCTGCTCGGTGCGGTAACCGAGGTAATCGAGGCTGCGGCGCAGGAGATCCGGGAGCATGAACGTCCGCAGGTTGCCGACGTGCGCGTAGCGGTAGACCGTCGGCCCGCAGGAGTAGATCCGCACCACCCCTGGTTGCAGCGGCCGGAGCTCCTCCTTCCGCCGGGTGAAGGTGTTGTAGAGGCGCACGGAGGGCAGCTTCATGCCATCTCTATCCTCATCGTTACGTGAAAGCCCTGCGCCTGGAAGGACGTTCCGCGACCGCCGGTGACATAGAAGGACGCGTGCTCGTCCACGACCTCGGGCCCGACCTTCGCAAAGGCACCGTGCTCGAGGCGAAGCACCTCGACAGGGTGCACCAGAGCGGCGAGGTGCACGTCGTCGCCCTCGAGCCTGGCGACCTGCATGAGGACGTGGCCGCCGCGCGCCTCGCGTCCGCGCTGGCGGGGCCTGGGCTCGAGCCCACGACTCCCGTCCAGAGCCAGGCCCGGCTCGTGGCCCGCCGCCGCGGCCTGGTGCGCGTGCGCGGCGGGGTGGTCGACGCGATCAACGGGCTCGGCCAGCTCTGCGTCTTCACCCTGATGGACGGCCAGGCCGTCGCGGAGGGCGAGGAAGTCGCGGGCTGCAAGGTGACGCCGGTCGCGGTCCCGGGTAGCCTCGTCGAACAGGCGGAGCGTCTGTGCCACGAGCAGGGTCCAGCGGTCGAGCTGCTGGCCTTCCGGCCTCTGAAGACTTTCGTGGTCGCGACCGAACGACTCAAGCCCAAGGCGCGCGAGCTTTTCCGCGCCGCGGTGACGGCCAAGCTGGGCTGGTACGGCGCCGACGTGCGGGCCGTCCGGGAGGTGGCCCGCACAGGCCGGGCGGTGGCGGCCACGTACCGCGAAGCCCTGGAGGCGGGGGCCGACCTCGTTCTCTTCGCCGGCGCCTCCGCCATCGACCCGCTCGACCCGGCCTACGCGGAGCTGCCGGCCGCGGGCGGGGAGCTCCTCCAGCTCGGCGCGCCCATGCACCCCGGAAGCATGCTGTGGCTGGGCCGGCTGGGCGCGGCTACGGTGGTCGGGGTCGCGTCCTGCGCGGGTTTCGGGCGCAACAGCTCGCTCGACCTGCTGCTCCCGTTCGTCTTCGCCTACGGCCGCGCTGACGCCAAGGACCTTTTGCGTCTGGGCCACGGCGGCCTGATCGAGGCGGGGGCAGGCCGGCGCTTCCCTCCTTACTCCTGAACCTCGATCCGCGGCATCGCGAGCTCGGGCCACCCGTGTCCCGACGTCGCCGCGGCGAAGGAGTCCACCGCCTCCACGAGCGGCGACAGGCTGATCCCGTGGTGGGCGGGCAAGTAGGGCCGCAGGTAGCCGGCGCCGCTGCGCCACTTGTTGACCGCGCCGCGGCGGTTGCGGCGCGTGTAGTGCAGGCAACCCGCGGCGACCTGGATCAGGCCTTTGTAGAAGCCCGAGTCAGGACCTTTGCGGTCGGGCGTCCACTCCTCCTCCCACACTTCGTGCGCCTCCCAGTAGCGCCCGCTGTTGAAAAGCTCGACGCCCCGCAATAATCGGCTCGTGGCCGAGGCTCGGTCGGAGTATTCGCGGGTCAATCTGTCGTCCGATCCCATCTATCGATACCTTCGCATCACCAAGGGCGGGCCGGGCGGGGTGCCGGGTCAGGCCGCGGAGCAGGACCTCGTCGACGCCGCGTGGCTGCAGCGGCTGCGCCGCATCCACCAGCTGCAGAGCGCGTGGTGGGTGTTCGCCACGGCCGAGCACTCGCGGTTCCAGCACGCGCTGGGGGCGATGCACCTCGCCGGCGAGTGGGCGCGCCACCTCTACCCCTCGCTCAAGGTCGCGTGCCCGGACGCGCCGTCCGCGCAGCTGGTCGAGGAGACGATGCGGATGGCGGGTCTGCTGCACGACGTCGGCCACGGTCCGTTCGGCCACTTCTTCGACGAGAACTACCTCGACACCTGGGACCTCGACCACGAGGACGTCGGCCGAGCCCTCGTCACCGGCGCCCTGGCGGACCAGGTCGCGGAGCTTGGGGCGTCGCCCACCGCCGACTTCGAGCGTGGGGAGCGGGTCGACCCTCGCTGGGTCGCCTACCTGATCTCGTCGCGCGAGCTCGACGGCTTCGAGCCTCCGAAGTGGCTGGCGGCCCTGCGCCCGGCGCTGGTCGGCGCCTTCTCCGCCGACAACATGGATTACGTCCCTCGCGATTCCTATATATGTGGCGTCGCCGCGGGTCCGGTCGACGTGCAGAGGATCGTCCACTACTCGTTCATCTCGGAGCGGGGCCTCACGCTCCATGCGCACGGCGCCGAGGCGCTCTACATGTTCCTCAACTCGCGCCTTTACCTCTATCACCAGGTCTACTTCCACCGCACCGTGCGCCGCATCGACCTGCAGCTGCGCGAGGTCTTCCGGCCGACGCTCGAGCTGCTGCTCGGCGGCAACCCGCTCGAGCGAGTCGACCGCTTCCAGGCGCTGACCGAATGGTCGCTGCTATCCGACGTCGACCGGTGGGCGCACGGCGACGGCGACCCGGCCCGTCGCGAGCTCGGACAGGCGTGGGCGGCGGTGGTCGCCCGCAAGCTCAAGTGGAGGCTGATCTACCAGGGGCACACCGACGCTCGAGACATCCCGCCCCAGGCCCTGAGCGTGACGCGGCAGGAGTTTGCGCAGCAGATCCGCGAGCACCTGCCGGCGAAGCTAGGTCACATCGAGTTCGAGGTCGACGTCGCCGCGCAGGAGTCGCGCGCGTTCAACCCCATGACCGAGACGGCGGACATCCTCTTCTACGAGCCGCTCGAGGGCCGCTACCAGCAGAGCCGCGTGCTCGATCTCTTCCGGCGACTGCCCGTGCGCATGGCCCTGTTCCGGATCTTTGCCCGCGACGAGACACATCGGCGCGAGCTGATCAAGGCCGCGAACGAGGTGTTGGGCCTGGCCTCTACCTAGAAGTCGTCGTCCCCGGCGCTGAAGTCGTCGTCGCCGCCTTCGCCGCCGAAGGCGTCCTCGCCGCCCCCGAAGTCGTCATCACCCCCGCCGTCGCCCGAGCTGACCGTCGCGAACGTGGAGACGAGCCGGCGCAACGCGGGCTTGCCGCAGTGCGGGCAGGCGGGGTCCGGCGAGGCGTAGCTGCCGAGCAGGGCTGACGATCGCTTGCCGCACTCCTCGCACCTGTACTCGTAGATCGGCACGAATAGCATTATCCGGTGATTCCGATCGAGCGCATCCGCACGGCCGCGGAGCGTGCGCGGCCCCACGTGCTGCGCTCGCCGCTGGTCCCTGTCGAAGGGGCGATGCTGAAGTTGGAATGCCTCCAGCCGGCCGGCAGCTTCAAGGTCCGCGGCTTCTTCGCCGCCGCGCTGGCGACGCCTCCAGACGATCTCGCCAAAGGTCTCATCACCGTCAGCGCCGGCAACGCCGCCCTGGCGTGCGCATACGTCGCCCACACGCTCGGCGTCCCCTGCCGCGTCGTGATGTACGACACCGCCCCGGCGCCCAAGCTCGAGGGTGTCAAGCGCTGGGGCGCCACACCGGTGCTGATGCCACGCGACGAGATGCTTCGCTGGCTCGCCGATGAGCGCTGGCGTGGGGAGCAGGAGATCTTCATCCACCCCTTCGCCGAGCCCGAGGTCATCGCCGGCCACGGAGGGGTGGGCCTGGAGCTTTGGGAGGACGTGCCCGAGGTCGAGAGGGTCCTGGTCGCGGTCGGCGGAGGCGGCCTCATCAGTGGGACGGCGTCCGCGCTCAAAGCTGTCAAGCCGAACGTCGAGGTTATCGGCGTGCAGTCCGACGGCTATCCGATGTGGCCGCGGGTCTTCGAGGCGGGTGGTCCAGTCGCGGTCAAGCCGGAGACGATCGCCGATGGCACGACCGCGCCTTACGACGCGCGGATGTTCGAGCTCTTGAAAGAGCTCGTCGACCGGTGGCTCGTGGTCCCCGAGCCGCGGCTCAAGTCGGCGATTCCCGAGCTTGCGGCGAAGGCGAAGGTGGTGGCCGAAGGCGCAGGGGCGCTCGCTTACGCGGCCCTCGAGCAGCTCCCGCCAGGACCGACGACCGTCGCCGTGGTCAGCGGCGGCAACATCGAGCCCGCGCTGCTGGCCTCGCTGCTCGCCTAAGCGGTCAGGACTTCCTCGCAGACCTTCAGCGCCGTCTGGATGTCCTCTGCGTCGATCCCGTAGTGGGTCACGAAGCGAACGGTGTGCGGCCCGGTCGGCTCGCTGATCACGCCTCGTTTCGCGCACTCGTCGAGGAACCCCGGGGCGGGCATCGTCTCGACGTCGAAGTAGACGAGGTTGGTCTGCACCCGCGAGAGGTCGCACCGCACGCCCGGCAGCTCTGACAGTCCTTCCGCGAGCGTGCGCGCGTTGGCGTGGTCCTCAGCCAGACGGTCGACCATCTGGTCGAGCGCGATCAAACCGGCAGCAGCGAGCACGCCGACCTGCCGCATCCCACCGCCCAGGCGCTTGCGCCACCGTTTTGCCTCCTCGACGTCCTCTGCGGAGCCGCAGAAGATGCTCCCGACGGGGCACGCGAGCCCCTTCGACAGGCAGAAGGTCACCGTGTCCGCGCCTGCCGCGATCTCGGCTGCGGGTACGCCCAGGGCGACGGCGGCATTGAAGATGCGCGCCCCGTCGAGATGGACGCGAAGGCCCTGGGCGTGCGCAGCGTCGCTCGCCGCGCGGAGCGCCTCGAGCGGCCAGGCGACCCCGCCATGCCGGTTGTGGGTGTTCTCGAAGGTGACCGCGGCGCTGATCGGCTGGTGGGGATCGTCGCGGGGGCGCACCGCCTCCGCGACCTGGCGCGGCGACATCACCCCGGCCTCCGTCGCGACAGGCCGGATCTGGACCCCGCAGACCGCCGCCGCCCCCGCCGTCTCGTAGTAGAAGGCGTGGGAGTCGGCGTCCGCGATCAGCTCCTCGCCCCGGCGGGCGTTGACGGCGATGCCGATCAGGTTGCCCATGGTGCCGCTGGGCACGAAGGTGGCCGCCTCCTTGCCCATACGCTCCGCGGCGACCTCCATCAGCCGGTTGGTGGTGGGGTCGTCGCCGAAGACGTCGTCGCCGAGGGGCGCCTCGACCATGGCCTTGCGCATCTCCGGGCTCGGCATCGCGACGGTGTCGGAGCGAAAGTCGATCGGCACCACCCGATTAATCTAGCGGCCATCATGAGGGGGCCCCGCCAAATCTCGGCGAAGCCTCCGATCTGGCGGGGATGTTGCGAGCGGAACTGATCCTGGCGCGCGGACGCATCCGCACGCTGGGACGCACGGGGTTGAAGCCCCACAGCCACCTGGCGATCGCGGGCGGCAAGGTCCTCGCCTGCGGCGGTCGCGAGGTGATGAGCCTCCGCGGGCCGAAGACCAGGATCGTCGACCTGGGCGGCTCGGCGGTCTTTCCCGGCTTCAACGACGCCCACGCCCACGTCGTCTACTACGGCCTGACCCGCTTCGCGGCGGACCTCACCGCCGCGAGGGGCATCGATGATGTTCTTGACCGCCTCAAGGCCCACGGAGCAACCCTCAAGCCGGGTGAGTGGCTGCAGGGAATGGGCTACCGCACCGACGAGCTGACCGAGCGCCGTCAGCCGCACCGCACCGAGCTCGACCGCGCGACCGGCGACCGGCCGGCGTTCATCGACGAGCGCGGCGGCCACGCCCGGGTCGCCAACTCGGCCGCGCTGGCGGCTGCCGGCATCACCACGGACACGCCCAACCCGCCCGGCGGGCGCATCGGGAGGGACCTCAACGGCTCGCCTAACGGCCTCCTGCTCGAGTCGGCGATGCGGCTGGTGGCGGACGTGCAGCCGCCCCCGCCCCTGGCCCGGCGGATCGAAGGAGTGCTGAAGGCCCAGGAGCTTCTGGTTTCGCGTGGCATCACGTCCGTCGGCGCCGCAGTCAACCGCGGCTTCGCCGATGACCTACGCGCGTACGAGACCCTCGCGTGCGACGGGCGCCTGCGGATGCGCGTCAACGAGTTTCTCTCGTGGGAGCTGCTCGAGGCGGCGTCGGAGGTGGGCCTGCGAAGCGGATTCGGCGGCGGGATGGTGCGAGCGGGTCCGATCAAGGTCTTCGTCGACGGTGGCGCGGAGCGGGTCGCGATGCGTGGCGGAGGGGGCGTGTGGCGCACCACGCCGGAGGAGCTGCGCGAGCTGGTCTCGCGCGCCACCGCCGCCGGGCTGCAGGTGGCCGCGCACGCGATCGGAGATGGCGCGATCGAGGCGATGTGCGACGCGGTCGAGGCGGCCAGGGGCACCCACCTGCGGCACCGCGTGGAGCACTGCACGATCTGCCCGCCGGACCTGCAGCAGCGGATGGCCGGGCTGGGCATGGTCGCCGTCATGCAGCCGATGGCGGCGCGGTTCGGTCGCGTCGCCTCGACCATCTTCTTTCCTGTGCGCGACCGCACCCACCTCGCGCCTCACCGCGGCCTGCTGCGCGCGGGCGTGCCCGTCGCGTTCAGCTCAGACCTCCCGGTGGCGGTCGACCCCAACCCGTGGCCCGGGATCCGCGTCGCCGTCGAGGATCAGGTGAGCGGCATCAGCCTCCTGGCCGCGCTGCGCGCGTATACATCAGGAGGGGCCTTCGCGAGCTTCGAAGAGCAGGCGAAGGGCACGCTCGATCCCGGCATGCTGGCCGACCTGCAGGTCTACCGCGGCGACCCGCTGGACGAGGGAGAGGACGTGGACTGGGAACAGCTCCGCCCGAGAGCTGTGCTCCTGGGCGGAGCCAGGGTGTTCGGGACGCTCTAGCCCTGCTTGATCTCCTCGATCACGACGGTGCCGTCGACCCCCGGCGAGATCGCCGTCATCGGTTCGGGCATCGCCGTCTCCGCGGCCCGTGTGCGCCTTGCGGGCGCCCGGCGTCGCGGCGCTGAAGACCGGGCCGTGGTGGTTCGCGTCGCCGGCTTGCGCGCCGCGGCCTTGCGCTTCGCCGTGCCGGCGGCGCGACGGGTCCGCGTCGCGGACCGCCTGGCGGTCGTCGTCGCCCGTCGCCGGGTCGACGCCGCTCGCGCGCCGGCGCCGCTCGCGATCTGACGCGCCTGCTTGGTCAACCCGTCGATGCGCTTGAGGACGTTGTTGACGTCCGCCCTCGTGCTGGCCTTCTTGGCCTGCGCCTGGAGCTGCTTGATCGCGGCGCGCGCAGTCTTGTCGGCGTCGCGGAGCCTCTTCTCGACCTGGCGGCGCAGGTCCGGCGGGACCCGCTTCTCTGCCTCGCGCAGCGCCTGCCGCCCCGCCCGCACCGCGCGGTCGACGATGCCGGTACGCCTGCTCGTGCGCTTTCTCGTAGCCATGCTCACCTCCACAACCAAGCCGACCGGCGCGGTTGACGCACCGCATTAGAATGGGCCGAACTTTGCCACCAGCCCCCGAAAAACACCTTATCAAGAAGTACGCAAACCGCAAGCTCTACGACACCAACACCAGTCGCTACATCACGCTCGACGAGATCGCGCAGCTCGTGCGCGAAGGTCACGACATCCAGGTCGTCGACCGCGACAACGGCAGCGACCTAACGCAGGTCACGCTTTCTCAGATCGTGCTGTCGGAGGAGAAGCGCGGGCCCGCGCGCCTCGTCGACGCCGGCGGGGAGATCCTTCACGACCGGGGCCAGGCCCTGCTCGACTACGTGCGTGGAGCGTTGAACGTTCCGTCCGACATCCGTCACCAGGTGGAGCGCCGGCGCGAGGGCCTGGAGACGATGGCCGACGATGCCATCGAGCGAGCGCTGCGCCGCCTGCGCATCCCCACCCGCAAGGACATCGACCGCATCAACGAGCGCCTCGACCGGATCTCGGCCCAGCTCAAACGCGCCGGGATGGACGGGTCTACGAGGGCAGCGCGTAGACGAAAGGCTTCGCGCCGATCACCGAGGTGATCAGGACGTCGGCCTCGACCTTGTAGCTCGCGCCGCGCACGCGCCTGTCGGCCCGCAGCTGCTGGGTCATCAGGTCTGCGACCTGCTGCAGCCGGCTGCTGTCCCCGATCACCGAGATGGTCCACGGCGACCTGACGACGACGCCGTCGATCGACACGCCCTCGCTCGACTCCACCACCGGCACGCCCGTGACCACGCGGCGGCCGTTGACGTCCATCGCCTCGGCGCCGGCGGCGGCGAAGTTGTTCAGCGCGTCATGCAGGTCGAGCGCGCTCAGCCCGCTCGCATCGATCACGAGCACGACGCCCGGGCCCTGCACGGGCACCAGGCCCTCGAGGGCGCGCAGACGTTCGGCCTCATCCCTCAGCACCTGGTCCGCGGCGCCCGTCTGGCCAGACTGCAGGGTCGCCTTGCGCCGCCCGAGCTCTGCGCGCTCCGCCTCCAGCGAATCGTTGGCGCGGTGAAGGTCGTCGATCAGGAAGGCCAGCGACGTGGGGTCGACGCCGACAAGGCTGCGTTCGACCTCGGCCTGGCTGCGGATCTGGATGGTGGCCACAAGCGCCACCAGGAGGGCGATCAGCCATAGGCCCACCGCTCGGGCCAGGCGCGGTCGCCGTACGGGTCTAGGAGGCCGAGACATGGGGGATCTGCAGGCTGGAGTCGTAGGCGGGAAGCGAGATGTCCGGCATGCCCTCGAAAGTGAGGTGGAGCTGGAACTGCACCTCGCGCGCGCGCACACCGGGGAGCTTGGAGCCGTCGTCGAGCGCGGCCGCCATGCGGTTGCGGTCACCGACCGCGTCGATCTTGATCGGTGAGGTAAGTGGCGGACCCTGGTCGATCAAGATCTGGCCCTCGGTGCCCGAGAAGCCGGTCAGGGGCGTGATCCGCCGTCCGTTTACCGCTATCGCCTCGGCACCCTGGGCGAACAGCAGGTTGACGACGTCCTGGACATCCTGGAAGTTGACCAGGTAGCCGCTCGGGTTGGAGGCGCCCGACGAGGGGACGCCGTTGCGCAGCAACACCTCGACGCCCGGGCCGTGAACCGCGATCAGCCCGGCGTGGGCGCGCAGGTCGGTGAGCTGGCTCCGCAGCGATTGCGTCGTGGCCGAGCGCGCGGCCGCGTCGGCCTCGAGCTCGTCGATCTGCCCACGCAGGCCGGCGATCTGGCGGCGGTGGTCAGCGTTGGTGGCCTCCAGGTCCTGCACGCTGCGCACAAGGGCCTGGTAGCGGCCGACCTGGTTGGAGGGCGTCAGCAGCTGGGTGCGGACCTGGTCCGCGAGAACGAAGCCCGTGGCCAGCGCGACCAGAGCGACAGCGAGCAAGCCGGCAAGGCTTCGGGTCGACATTGAGTGAAATTGTGAAATCTCGCGGCGTTACTATCGGAAGCCTTCAGATGGCGGTCGACACCAGGGCTTCCGCTTTCCAGACCGCACAGCGCCGTTTCGACGCCGCTGCCGACGTGATCGGCCTCTCCGACGACGCCCGGCGGGGCCTGCGCGAGGTCAAGCGCGAGCTCACGGTGCATTTCCCGGTCAAGCACGACGACGGCTCGGTCCGCGTCTACACCGGCTGGCGCGTCCAGCACAACATCAGCCGCGGCCCGGCCAAAGGCGGCATCCGCTACCACCCGGACATCGACCTCGACCTGGTCAAGGCGCTCGCGATGCTCATGACCTGGAAGTGCGCCGCGGTCGGGATCCCCTACGGCGGCTCCAAGGGCGCGGTCGCGGTCGACCCCCGCAAGCTCTCCCTGAACGAGCTCGAGCACCTGACCCGTCGCTACGCCACCGAGATCGCGATCCTGCTCGGCCCGGAGAAGGACATCCCCGCCCCCGACATGGGCACGAGTCCCCAGATCATGGCCTGGATCATGGACACGATCTCTATGCACCAGGGCCACTCGGTGACGGCCTCGGTGACCGGCAAGCCGGTCGACGTCGGCGGCTCCGAGGGTCGTGTCGAGGCGCCGGGGCGGGGCGCGACCTACCTCACCCTCGAGGCGCTGAAGTACCTGCACATCGACGAGGAGACGCCAACCGTCGCGGTCCAGGGCTACGGCCAGGTGGGCCGCTCGACGACCCGCCTTCTGTCGGAGGCGGGCCTGCGCGTCGTCGCCGTGAGCGACTCCAGGGGCGGAATCTACAACCCCAACGGCCTCGACCTGGCGGCGCTCGAGGAGCATCGCCAGGTGCGCGGTGGCGTCGGAGGGTTCAAGAAGGCAGACGCGGTCACGAACGAAGAGCTGCTCGAGCTGCCGGTGACGGTGCTCGTGCCGGCGGCCGTGCAGGACGTGGTCACGGAGAAGAACGCCGGTCGAGTCCGGGCCAGGCTCATCACCGAGGGCGCCAACGCGGCGGTGGCTCCGGAGGCGGACCCGATCCTGCACGAGCGCGGGATCTTCCTCGTCCCCGACATCATCGCCAACGCCGGCGGCGTGATCGTGTCCTACTTCGAGTGGGTGCAGGACCTGCAGGCCTTCTTCTGGGAGGAGGAGGAGATCAACACCAAGCTGCACCACGTGATCACGCGCGCCTTCTACGAGATCCTGCACACCTCCGTGAACAAGCGCATCGACATGCGCGCTGCGGCGTATGCGCTCGCCGTGCAGCGGGTGGCCAACGCGACCACCGTTCGGGGCATCTATCCCTAAGAGCGCCCCTTCCGACTGATCGCGTCATGGGCCGCCAGTAGCCCGGATCTCTCGTTAGTCGCGACTATCCGAGGTATTGGAGCCCCGGATCCCACGTTAGTCGCGACTATCGCGCGGTATCGACGGCCAATACCCTCGTTAGTCGCGACTATCGCGCGGTTTCGACGCCGAATACCCTCGTTAGTCGCGACTATCGATGGTCCCGAGGCGTTGGAGACTCGGACCCGTTGTTAGTCGCACTATCGGGTAAATCCGGGCTACAGGCTCGACTCATTTAGATTGGGGGAGACCATGACCCCCCACAGACCTCGTCGCGTCCTCATCACCGGCGTCTCCAACCCGCTCGGCGCCGAGGTCGCGCGCCGGCTCGCGCCGCAGGTGCCTCAGCTCTTCGGCTGCGACGTCGCCGACCCCGTGAGCGCGCTCGAAGAGATGGACTTCGTGCACGCCGACACGCGCCTCTCCGTGATCGGCAAGCTCGTCCGCCAGCTGCGCATCGACACCGTCGTCCACCTCGCGGTCATGGTCGACTCGCCGCACGACGAGCGCTCGATCCACGAGACCGACGTCATCGGGACCATGAACGTGCTCGTCGGGTGCTCAGGGCCGGCGAGCCCGGTGCGCCGCCTGGTCGTGAAGTCCAGCCAGGCGATCTACGGCGCCGGAGCTCACGACCCGTCCTTCTTCACCGAAGAGATGGTCAACTGGGACCGGCCCGCGTCGGGCATCACGCGCGACCTCCTCGAGATGGAGCAGCTCGTGAGCGAGTTCTCGCTGCGCACCGACGCTTGCGGCGTCACGGTGCTGCGCCTTGGGTTTCGTGTCAGCGAGGACACCTCGCTGGCGCGCTACCTCTCGCTGCCGATCGTGCCGGTGTTCGCCGGCTTCGACCCCCGGCTTCAGCTCCTCCACGAGGACGACGCAGCCGAGGCGATCGTGCGGGCGGTGGTCGACGACCACCAGGGCGCGTTCAACGTGGCCGGCGATGGGGTCGTGCTGCTGAGCCAGGCGATCGACATCATGGGCGGCCGGTCGACGCCGGTCCTCCCGCCCTTCGGACGCTGGCTCTCCCGGCTCGGGCTGAGGGCGCTGGCGCGGATCGAGCTGCCCGCCTACCTCGCCGACATGCTCGCCTTCGGCTCGGTCATGGACTGCGCGCGGCTCGCGGCGGAGTTCGAGTGGAAGCCCGCCTACAGCTCGCGCCAGGCCATGGACGCGCTGGCGGCCGGCAAGAACGTCGAGCTCATAGAGGCGCCTTCGCCGCGGCAGGAGTACGAGCTCCAGGTCTACCTGCAGCAGCGCCGCCGCCGCGCCCTGAGGTTGAGCAATTGATCGAGACGACCGCGCGCGAGAGACGCACCAAGAGCCAGAAGGCCGAGATCGTCGCTCCCCGCCAGGGGCTCCGCCTGCCCAGGCCGATCCGGCGACTGCGGCGCAACGCGCCGATGTACGCGGTGCAGGGTCTCAGCGCGCTGTCCACGCGACTGCGCGAGCTGACAGGCCGCGAGGTCATCGACGTCGGCAAGGTCATGGAGGTCGTCCAGTTCATCTATCAGCAGCGTGAGCTGGCGCGGCGCGGCCCCCACTACGCGGTCGACGACTTCGGCTTCGACCCGCAGTGGACGGAGTCGTTCCTCATCGCTTTCAAGGTGCTCTACCGCGACTACTGGCGGGTGGAGACGACCGGCGTGGAGCATGTCCCCTCGTCGGGGCGCGCGCTGCTCGTGGCCAACCACGCCGGCGTGCTGCCGTGGGACGGGACCATGATCAAGACGGCCGTCTTCGCCGAGCATCCCCATCCGCGCCACGTGCGGGCGCTAGTCGCGAGCCAGTTCATGGGCATGCCGGTGATGAGCTGGTTTCTGCGTCGCACGGGCCAGGCGGTCGGCCATCCCGACGACACGCGGCGGCTCCTCGCCAGGGACGAGCTCGTGCTCGTCTTCCCCGAGGGCACGCGCGGCACCGGCAAGAGCTTCAAGAACCGCTACCGGCTCACCCGCTTCGGCCGGGGCGGATTCGTCGCCACCGCCATCCGGGCGCAGGCGCCGATCATCCCCGTCTCGGTGGTCGGATCGGAGGAGATCTATCCCATGCTCGGCGACCTGGGCCCGGTCGCCAAGCTCTTCGGCCTGCCCTACTTTCCGGTGACGCCGTTCTGGCCGTGGCTCGGGCCGTTGGGCATGATCCCTCTGCCGAGCAAGTGGCGCATCCAGTTCCACCCGCCGGTCGACGTGCGCGAGCTGCCCGTCCACGCGGCGGAGGACCAGCACCTGGTGATGGCGCTCGCCGACGAGGTCAGGGACACGATCCAGCGCGGGATCTACCACAACCTGAAGCTGCGAAGGGGTGTCTTCCTCTAGGGCCGACGGACAGGCGCTGGCGGCGATCGCGCTGCAGCGCCTGTGGGCGCTCGATGAGCGCTCCAGGTGCGGAGGGCTGGCAGCGGCCTGGTTGCGCCACCGCATGGGCTGGGATTAAGGTCATCTGAAGATCTCGGTGGGGCGTGTTGTGCGCGGGGAGCGCACAAAGGGGGGAGATGAATTGCTGAGGAAAACTCTATGGGCCGCTGCGCTCGCGAGCGGAGTGGTGTTGGTCACATCCTCGAGCGCGGTGGCCGCCATCACGCCCATCCCTGCAACGACGGCCTATCAGGCGGCTTGCCCTCCGGCCAGCGACAACCTGTTGACCGGAAGGACTTTCAACAACGCGGAGGTCGAACCGCAGGTGGCCGTGCACGGCAGCAGCGCGATCGCGGTGTTTCACCAGGACCGCAAGTCGAACGGCGGCGCGCACGGGATCGGCGTTGGCTTTTCGACAAACGGCGGTGCCAGCTGGACCTCTACCACCATCACTTTGAATGCCTGCGGGCCCGGTACCGTCGATCCGTCGCTTGCCGGCTACTTCAGGGCCTCTGACCCATGGGTGTCGTTTGGGCCCGACGGCACCGCCTACTTCTCGGCGCTGTCCTTCAACATCCAGGTGCCCAACGGGGCCAATGCCGTGGTGGCCGCCCGTTCCGTGGACGGAGGCATGACCTGGGACCACATCCAGCGCATTCCCGGCGGGTTCTTTGACACCAACGACCAGAGCACTGACAAGAACGCCACCACCGCGGATCCGGTGAAGGCGGGATTTGCCTATACGGTCTGGGACACGCTGATCCTGCCGACCGACAACCCTGACGACAACCCGCATGCACAGGCTTACAGCGGGCCGGCGTATTTCTCCAAGACGACCGACGGCGGGCAGACCTGGAGCCAGGCCAAAGTCATCATCGACACGGGGAACCGGAATCAGACGATCGGCAACATCATCGTGGTCGATCCGCGCAACGGGACCCTCTATGACTTCACCGATCTGATCGAGTCGCCGAACACCCCGTTCCGAGGCACCCGCAGCAACGCGCTGCTGGCATTCGTCAAATCGACCGACGGTGGCGACACCTGGACACAGCCGCAGGTCATCGCGCCCTTCAACAGCCTTGGCGTGATCGACCCGAACACCGGTCAACGTGCCCGCGTCGGCGATGGACTCGAAGAGGTCGCTATCGACCCCTCCAACGGCAAGCTGTATGTCGTTTACGAAAGCTCGACGAATTTCCAGAAGCAGCTGAAGCAGTCGAGCGGAGCGTGGGATGACGAGATCCTCCTCACGAGCTCGAGCGATGGCGGCGCCACGTGGACGACGCCCTCAGTTGTGCACAAGCTCGCCTCTGGCTTGCCGACGTTCACGCCAACCGTCGCGGTCAACGGGGGCAAGGTGGCGGTTACCTACTACGACACACGCAACCTGGCGCCGGGCGACACCGCCCACTGGCCGACGGACTTCTTCGGCGTGATCTCGAACGACGGAGGCGCGTCGTGGGGGGCCGAGCAGCACCTCGCAGGCTCATTCGACCTGCGAACCGCGCCGGTCGCCCGCGGATTCTTCCTCGGCGACTACGAGGGCCTGCAGCCGAGCGGGTCGGGCTTCATGGCGGTCTTCGTCAAGACCAACTGCGACGCTCCTTACCCGGCGAGCAATCCGCTGTGCGCTCCGGCGAGCAGCAACGTAACGGCAACCAGCAACACGAATCCGACAGACGTCTTCAGCGCGACTTTCACTTAGGCGTAATCAAGGGCGGGCGGCCAGACGCCCGCCCTTCTTCTCAGTCGATGACCGGGAGTACCTTCTCCGGCTCGGGCGGCTCGACGATGTCGAGGCCGGTCGCCTGGCTGATCCAGTACTGGACGTCGCTGATGGTTGGCGCGCCCGCGAGCCCGATCGCCTCGAGCAGTCGCGCGTGAAGAACCTTCGCGTCCTGGGCGCGCAGATCGGGCATGGAGCTGATGCCGAGCCGGCGCGTCAGCGGAATCCAGCGCTCCATCCCCGACACCTCCAGCAGCGTGCACTGGTGGACGAACTCGAGCAAACGCTCCCGCGTGATGCCGGTCTTCTTCGCCAAGCGCTTGCGGTCGATGTCGAGCGACGCGCGGTGCAGCAGTTGGTTGGTATGGTGGATCCCCACCGTCCGAAGTCGCCGCACGTCCTCGTCCGAGATTCCGGGCAGGTACTCGAGGGTGCGGTACACCGAGGGAAAGGATAGGGCTCGGCTATAATTCGCCGAACCCGCCCCATTCATTGGAGTAAACACACCCTGACAGAGACCAGGCTGCAGACCCGGGAAGAGATCTCCGGGGAGCAGTACGGCCTCGAGATAGGGATCGGAAGGCGGGCCCGCCGCGCCTACGGCTTCGACGAGGTCGCCCTGGTCCCTGGCGGCGTGACGCTCAACCCTGACGAGGTGGACATCGGCTTCAGCATGGGCGCGAGGTTCTCGCTGCCCCTGCCGTTCTGGGGCTCGGCGATGGACGGCGTCGTCGACGTCGACTTCGCCATCGCGATGGGAAGGCTGGGCGGCGTCGCGGTGCTGAACCTCGACGGCGTGCACACTCGATACGAGGACTCGGCGCCCGTGATCCGCAAGATCGCCGAGGCGGACAAGGCGACGGTGAACGCCGTCCTCAAAGAGGCTTACCGCGAGCCCGTCAAGCCGAACCTCATCGCCGAGCGCATCAAGGCGATCATACCACCAGCTGGCCTTCGACGAGCTCGTGCGCGCGTGCGACATTCCCGTCGTGGTCGGCAACTGCGTCCAGTACGACACGGCGCTGGAGCTGATGGAGACCGGCATCGCCGGCATCCTGGTCGGCGTCGGTCCGGGCGCGGCGTGCACGACGCGGGGT
Source organism: Chloroflexota bacterium (assembly GCA_005889135.1). Taxonomy (GTDB): domain Bacteria; phylum Chloroflexota; class Dormibacteria; order Dormibacterales; family Dormibacteraceae; genus 40CM-4-65-16. The sequence continues at coordinate 58,367 of VBEK01000138.1, read as the reverse complement.
GTGCTGGGCGTCGGCGTGCCGCAGGTGACGGCGACCGCGGACGTCGCGGCCGCCCGCGACGAGCACATGCGCCGCGGCGGCATGCGGGTGGCCGTCATCACCGACGGCGGCATGCGTATCGGCGCGGACGTGTGCAAGGCATTTGCCGCCGGCGCCGACGCGGTCATGATCGGGACGCCGCTCGCCGGCGCCGAGGAGTCGGCGTCGAAGGGCTTCAACTGGGGCATGGCGACGCCAGACCCGAACCTGCCGCGCGGGACCCGCATCCATGTCGGCACGAAGGCGACGCTTCGCGAGATCCTGCTCGGGCCTGCCCGCGTCGACGACGGGTCGCAGAACTTCGCCGGCGCGCTCCGCTCGGCGCTGGGCGTTTGCGGGGCGAGGGACATCGCCGAGTTCCAGCACGTGGAGATGGTGATCGCGCCCGCGATCGTCTCCGAGGGCAAGGTGTTCCAGCAGGCCCAGCACGTAGGGATGGGCAAGTCCTGAGCAGCACCGCCGCAGCTCGGCGGGAAGCACCAACCCGGTTGACCGCGCGCGAGCAGGCGATCCTCGTCCTCGATTTCGGCTCGCAGTTCAGCCAGCTGATCGCGCGACGCGTGCGCGAGGCCAACGTCTACTGCGAGCTCGTGCCCGGCTCGACGCCCTGGCCGGAGCTGGAGAAGCGACACCCGGCCGGCCTGATCCTGAGCGGCGGGCCGGCGAGCGTCTACGACGCCGGAGCCCCGCAGGTGGACCCGGCGGCGCTGCGAGCGGGCGTCCCTGTGCTCGGAATCTGCTACGGCATGCAGCTCATCGCCCACCACCTCGGCGGCAAGGTCGACCCCGGCCGCGCCCGCGAGTACGGGCCGGCGCTCCTCTCGGTGCGTGAGCCTAACGGTCTCTTTCGGGGCATGCAGGGCGAGCTGCCTGTGTGGATGAGTCACGGCGACCACGTGAGCGAGATGCCGCCCGGCTTTCAGCTCCTGGCGACCAGCGGCAACTCGCCGTACGCGGCCTTCACCGACGGCAAGGGGATCTTCGGCATCCAGTTCCATCCCGAGGTCGTGCACACGCCGAGCGGCCGCGAGGTGCTGCGCAACTTCCTGTTCGGCGTCTGCCACTGCACGCCGTCGTGGACGGCGGGCTCCTTTATCGCCGAGGCGACCGAGAGCATCCGCGCCCAGGTCGGGGCAGGTCGGGTGATCTGCGCGCTGTCAGGGGGAGTCGACTCAGCCGTGGCCGCGACCCTCGTCCATCGCGCGCTCGGCGACCAGCTCACCTGCGTCTTCGTCAACAACGGGCTCCTGCGCAAGGAGGAGCCCGAGCGCGTGCTCGACGTGATGCACGGCAACCTCGACATGAACATCCGCTACGTCGACGCGACCGAGCGGTTCCTCGCTGCGCTGCGCGGCGTCCTCGACCCGGAGGAGAAGCGGCGCATCGTCGGCCGCGAGTTCATCTCCGTCTTCGAGGCCGAGGCGGCGAGCCTCGGTCGCATCGACTTCCTCGCCCAGGGCACCCTATATCCGGACGTGATCGAGTCGACCGCGCCCGACGTGGCGGCGACGGCGTCGAAGATCAAGACCCACCACAACGTCGGCGGTCTGCCGCCGGGGCTCCGGTTCCAGCTCATCGAGCCGCTGCGCTATCTCTTCAAGGACGAGGTGCGAGCGGTGGGTCTGCAGCTCGGCATGCCCGAGGAGATGGTGTACCGACAGCCGTTCCCCGGGCCGGGGCTGTCGATTCGCTGCCTCGGCGAGGTGACCGCGGAGCGCCTGGAGATACTTCGCAACGCTGACTGGGTCGTCGTCGACGAGATCAAGCGCAACGGGCTGTACCGCCAGGTGTGGCAGTCGTTCGCGGTCCTGACCCCGCTGGAGACGGTCGGCGTGATGGGCGACTACCGGACGTACGCGAACCTGGTCGCCGTGCGAGTGGTGACGAGCGAGGACGCCATGACCGCCGACTGGGCGCGCGTGCCCTACGAGGTGCTCGCGCGGATCAGCAACCGGATCGTCAACGAGGTGAAGGGCGTCAACCGGGTGGTGTTCGACATCACGTCGAAACCCCCGGGCACGATCGAGTGGGAGTAGGCGATAACTCCGGTTAGTCCGGCGCATCCGCGGTTGCAGATGCCGACCGTCATGGTTAGTCGCGACTATCCGTGTGGTTGCGCCTCCAGAACCCTCGTTAGTCGCGACTATCCGTGTGGTTGCGCCTCCAGAACCCTCGTTAGTCGCGACTATCCCGGGGTTCAGATGCCGGCCGACGCGGTGAGCTCGGACCACCCAAGGTGAAGGTCCTCGTGGTCGGCTCCGGCGCGCGCGAGCACGCGCTGGTCTGGAAGTGCGTGCAGTCGGACCTCGTCGAGCGCGTCTACTGCGCACCCGGCAACGGCGGCACCGGCGGCATGGGGCGCAACGTCCCGATCGGCGCGGCCGACGTGGTCCGTCTTGTCGATTTCGCCAAGCGCGAGAAGCTGGGGCTGGTCGTCCTCGGGCCTGAGGCGGCCGTCGACGCCGGCGTGGGCGACGCCCTCCGGCACGCGGGCTTCCCCGTCTTCGGCCCCGACCGCGGCGCCGGCCGCATCGAGTCGAGCAAGTCGTTCGCCAAGGAATTGATGCGCCGCGCCGGCATCCCCACGGCCGACTACCAGACGTTCACCGCGCCAGTTCCCGCCAAGGACTGGGCGCGACAACGAGGCGGGCACGTCGCGGTCAAGGCGGACGGCCTCGCCCGCGGCAAGGGCGTCATGGTCTGCTCCGGCGTCGTGGAGGCGGAAAGGGCGATCGACGCCATGCTCGTCGAGGAGCGTTTCGGCAAGAGCGGCAAGAAGATCGTGGTCGAGGAGCGGCTCGAGGGCGCGGAGCTGTCGCTGCTGGCGGTCACCGACGGCACCGACGTCGTCGCCCTCGCGCCGGCGCGAGACTACAAACGCGCACTCGACGGCGACCGGGGCGACAACACCGGCGGCATGGGCGCCTACTCGCCGCCCCAGGGCGTCGATGACGCGCTCGTGAAGGACGTCGTCGAGCGCGTCATGCGACCTGCTGTGGCGGAGCTGGCGGCGTCCGGCGACGAGTTCCGCGGCGTCCTGTACGCCGGCCTGATGCTCACTGACAAGGGTGTGCATGTGCTCGAGTTCAACGCCCGCTTCGGCGACCCCGAGGCCCAGGTGGTCCTGCCACGCCTGCAGAGCGACTTCGTCGCCCTCGCGCTGGCCGCCGCCAGAGGCGGCCTGGCCGCGCATCCGGACCTGCGCTGGAGCGAGCGGGCCTGCGTGGGGGTCGTCGTCGCCTCCGGGCAATACCCGGACGACGCGGCGATGAAGCTCGGCCTCAAGATCGGGGGCCTGGCCGAGATGCCGTCCGGCGTCCTCATCTTCCACGCCGGCACGCGGTTCGAGCCTGGCGTCGGTCTGGTCACTGACGGAGGTCGGGTCGTAACGTCGGTCGGGTTGGGGGACACCGTGGCCGACGCCCGCCGCACGGCGTTGGCCGGCGCTCGGAAGGTACGATTCGAAGGGGCCTTTTATCGGTCAGACATAGCTCAGGAGGCCGAGTAGTTGCAGCCAGTCGTCGGAGTCATCCTCGGCTCCAGGTCAGATCTCCCGCTGATGGAGTCCTGCGTCAAAGTGCTCGAGGACCTCGGTTTGACGCACGAGATGAAGGTGTGCTCGGCGCACCGCAACCCGCGAGGTGTGATGGAGTGGGCGACGACCGCACGTGAGCGCGGGCTCAAGGTCGTCATCGCCGCTGCCGGCGGCGCGGCCCACCTTCCCGGAGTGGTCGCGGCGTGGACGGACCTGCCGGTGATCGGCGTCCCCGTGCCGACACAGCACCTGGGCGGCGTCGACTCCCTTTACTCGATCGTGCAGATGCCGGCGGGCGTTCCGGTGGCCACCGTCGCCATCGGCGAGGCCGGGGCGAAGAACGCGGCCTGGCTGGCGGCGCGGATCATCGGCCTGCAGGACGGCGAAGTCGAGAAGCGCCACGGCGAGAAGCGCGCGGCGCTGGCCTAGTGGCGAAGAAGAAAGCCCGCGTCCGGCTCGTCGACACCACCTTCCGCGACGCGCAGCAGGCCTTGCTCGGCGGGTATCTGAGGACGGAAGAGATCCTGCCCATCGCCGCGGAGATGGACTCCATCGGCTTCACCGCGATGGAGGCGTTCGGCGGCGCCACGTTCGAAACGCAGCTGCTGATCCATGAAGACCCATGGGAGTTCCTGCGCAAGCTCAACAGGTCCACCCCCAACACACCCATCCAGGCCTTGATCCGCGGCCAGAACCTCGTCTCGAAACGCAACTTCGCCGACGATGTCGTCGAGCTGTTCATCAGGCACGCCGCGAAATGCGGCGTCGACGTGTTCCGCGTCTTCGACCCACTCAACGACCTGCGCAACATGGAGGCCTCGATCGCGGCCGCGCTGAAGGCGAAGAAGAAGGTGCAGGGAGCGCTGTGCTACGCGATCTCGCCGGCCCACAACCTCGAGCTGTGGGGCTCGCTGGCCAAAGGCCTGGTCAACATGGGCTGCCACGAGATCGTGATCAAGGACACCTCCGGCCTGCTGAGCCCGCAGGCCACATGGGAGCTTGTCACCGCGCTCAAGCAAATGGTGAAGGTGCCGATCGACGTCCACTCGCACTGCTCGAGCGGGATGGCGCCGATGGCCTACATGGCCGCGGTCGAAGCGGGCGCCGACGTTCTCGACGTGGCGATGTCGCCGCTGGCGTGGGGCGCTTCGCAGCCCGCGGCGGAGAGCGTGGTCGCGGCCCTGGAAGGCGGCGAATATGACACCGGCCTCGACCTGGGCCGGATGTGGAACGCGCAGCGCGACGTCGAAGAGCTGAAGCGCAGGCACATCGAGCACCTGAGCCCGGTCGCCGACCGGGTCGACGCAAGCATCCTGCGCTATCACATGCCCGGCTTGATGATCGACGACATCTACCACCAGCTCGGGGCGCGCAACGCGACCGAGCGCCTGAACGACGTCATGGACGAGGCGAACCACGTGCGCCGGCACATCGGATATCCACCGCTGGTCGCGCCGATCCGGCAGATGATCGCGACCCAGGCGGTCCACAACGTGCTGGGCGGCGACAGGTACGCGACCGTGACCCAGGAGCTGAAGGATTACCTGCAAGGTCTGTATGGCCGGCCGCCCGCGCCAGTGGACCCCGAGCTGCGCCGGCTCGTCATCGGCCGCGAGGAGCCCATCACCCTCCGGCCGGCCGACCTCCTCGAGCCGCAGGTCGAAGCCGCGCGCCTGCAGGTGCGCAAGCTCGGCTTCGAGCCCAGCGACGACGTGGTCCTGATCCACCTGATGTTCCCGAGCCTGGCGCCGGCCTACGCGCGAGGGCCGCAGCCCGAGAAGCAGGACGGGCAACGACCCAAGACGGCTCCGGTCGAAGCGCCTCCCGCGCCGCCATCCGAGCCTGAGCCCGTCGCCGTCCCCGCGGCCGCACCGGCGCAGACAGCCGAGTTCGACGTCGAGGTCGAGGGCGAGGTCTTCAAGGTGCGCGTGAGCGGCGGAGGGCTCGCCGTCGTCGCCACCGGCGTCGCCGCCAGCGCGCCGGCGAACGCGGCGCCGCCGAAGATCGGCGAGGGCACGGTGATCGCGCCGATGCAGGGACTGATCGTCAAGGTCCCGGTCAAGCCCGGCGACGATGTGAAGCTCGGCGACGTGGTGGCCGTGCTCGAGGCCATGAAGATGCAGAACGACATCGTCACCACCGTCGCCGGCAAGGTCCGCGCGGTCTATGCCAAGGAAGGCGAGGTCGTGACGCCGAACCAGCCGCTGCTGGACATCGGGTGAAGAAGAAGCTCTTCAGCAAGATCCTCGTCGCAAACCGCGGCGAGATCGCGATCCGCGTCATGCGCGCGTGCCGCGAGCTCGGCATCGCGACCGCGGCCGTCTACTCCGACGCCGACCGCACCGCCATCCACGTTCGCTACGCGGACGAGGCGCACCACATCGGCGGCGCCGCGCCGACCGAGTCGTACCTGCAGCTGGAGCGCATCGTCAAGGTCGCCCGCGACTGCGGCGCGGACGCGATCCACCCCGGCTACGGTTTCCTGGCCGAGAAGCCGCGCTTCCCCGAGGCGTGCGAGGAGGCGGGCGTCACGTTCATCGGCCCTCCCGCCTCGGCGATGCGCGCGCTGGGCTCGAAGCTCGCGGCGCGCGAGCTGGCGGCGAAGAACGGCGTTCCCGTGACACCGGGCAGCGGCGCGGTCGACGCGTCGAACGCCCTCGAGGCGGCGCGCCAGGTCGGGTTCCCCGTGATGCTGAAGCCGTCAGGCGGCGGTGGGGGCATCGGCATGAGGGTGGTCGAGTCGGAGAAAGACCTCGCGGCCGCGATCGAGAGCACCGCCCAGGCAGCGCGATCGGCGTTCGGAGACGCGACGGTGTACTTCGAGCGCTACATCCGCAACCCGCGGCACATCGAGATCCAGGTGATCTGCGACCGGCACGGCCACGCTGTGCACCTCGGCGAGCGCGAGTGCTCGATCCAGCGCCGCCACCAGAAGATCATGGAGGAGACCCCTTCGCCCGCCCTGACGCCGGAGATCCGCGCAGCCATGGGCGACGCGGCCATCCGCGCGGCGAAGGCCGCCGGCTACGTCAACGCCGGCACCGTCGAGTTCATCTTCAGCGACGGCGAGTTCTACTTCCTCGAGGTCAACGCCCGGCTGCAGGTCGAGCACCCCATCACCGAGGCGGTGACGGGCATCGACCTGGTCAAGGAGCAGATCCGCGTCGCGGCCGGCCTCGAGCTGAGCTTCGAGCAAACGGACGTGGAGTCGAAGGGCCACGCCATCGAGATGCGCATCAACGCCGAGGATCCGCTGCGCAAGTTCATCCCCAACCCGAAGCGCATCGTGCGGTGGGTCGCGCCGGCGGGACCGGGCGTGCGGGTCGACTCGGGCTTCGGCCCCGGCTCCGACGTCCCGCCCAACTACGACTCGCTCGTGGCGAAGCTGATCGTCCTGGGGAGCGACCGCGCCGATGCGATCGCCCGCGCCGGGCGTGCGCTCCGCGAGTTCGTCGTCGTCGGCCCCGCGACGACCATCCCTTATCACCGCGCGATCCTCGACAACCCCGACTTTCGCGCGGGCAACCTGAGCACGCGGTTCATCGAGGAGCATCCGGCGCTCATCGACCAGGCCCGCAAACTGGCCGAGGAGCAGTCGCCGTTCGATTACGGGCCCGATCCGCGGCACGTGGCCGCGGCGGCCGCGGCCGTCGCCGCTGTGGTGCGCCGATAGCCAGGCTCGCCCACCCCAAGAGCGGCCGGCCGTTCACCGTCGCCGGCACCACGTCGCGCGGCAAGTCCGGGCTGTTCGAGCTGCGCGACGACCTGATCGAGTTCCCAGACGGCGCGCAGGCCCTTTACACGGTGATCACCAACCCAGGCTCGGCGTTCGTCGTGCCTTACTTCGAGAACGGCGACACGATGCTCGTCCGCCAGTGGCGGCACGCGTGGGACACATCGTCGTGGGAGGTGCCCGCGGGAACGACCGACCCGGGCGAGGATCCGCTCGAGTGCGCCCGGCGCGAGCTTGCCGAGGAGACCGGTCTCGTAGCCGCTCGCTACCGCTCGCTGGGCATCGTCCGTGGGGCGGCGATCCTCACCGGCCCCGCGCACCTCTACCTCGCCGAGGAGCTCACCGAGTCGAACCGCAGTCCCGAGCGCTACGAGCAGGACATGGAGGTCATGCGCCTGCCGTTCCGCGAAGCCCTGGACGCGGCCCTCGAAGGCGAGATCATGCACTCGGGCTCGATCACCGCCCTGTGCCGCGCCGCACGCGCCCTCACGATCTTGTAGTTCCGAGCCGGGAGTGGTTCGCTCCTAGTCGGAGCCGGCCGGCGACGGAGACGTTGACGGCCCGGACCCAGGCGCATCCCGGTGCGTCGGATGCTTCTTGCCCGCGGGGCCGAGGAAGGTCAGGTCGTACTCGGCGGCGACGTTCTGGCCGAGCACGTCGCGCAACGACGTCTGCACCACCAGGGTGTACTGTGCGCCGCCCTTGAGGTTGAGGCCGCTCAGGGTCACGGTGCGGTTGGCGTAGGAAGCCGTCGCTTCAACCTGCTTGCCTTTCGCGTCGACGATCTTGATGCCGTCGGTGACGGTCGCCGGGTCTAGGTCGCTGTCGAAGGTCACCTTGACCGTGTCAAGATCCACGTCCACGCCGACGACCTCCGCGCCCTTGCCCAGGTCGCGGTGTGAGCCGGCGGTCGCCTGGTCGATCAGGAACTGCTTGCTCGTGGTGGCGTCGCGGACCAGGGTCAGCGTCTCCTCGTAGTTGCCGACGTCGAGCTTGCCGTGCGTGAGCACGAGCCGGACCACGAACCTCGCCGTGTCGGGCTGCGTGCCCACGATCTCCGAGGTGAGCACGTAGTAGCGCGTGAACTTCGGGTCGCCGGAGATGGTCAGGTTGAGGCCGCCAGAGGTGTAGGCGGCCTTGCCGCTCGCGTCGAGGTAGGTGCCCGCCTGGTCGCTGAGGCCGTTGAGCCTCGCCTGCATGAAGTTGTTGACCACCTTTCCCGCGTCGTCCAGCGGAGTCGGCTCCGGCGGCAGCGCGGGCGCGGTCGCGGCCCAGAGGTTGCCGCCGCGCACGAACATGAAGGTCGTGCCATTCGGCGCCCAGACCGGGGAGCGGAACGTTCCTGTCGCGATTCGCCCGAGGTTCGAGCCGTCAGGGCGGGTCTGGACGACGTCTGTGTCGCCGCCGATGAGGATCGCGTCCTGGCTCGACCAGCTCGCGTCGCCCGCGGGCAAGGTCGACTGCGTGGTGCCCTGAATGTCCGCCACGACCACGTTGTCCGCGGTGGCGTAAAGCAGCTCCGTCCCGCCGGGCGACCAGGCCTGGAACGTGGCCGCGCCTTTGCCCAGCTGCACGCTCTTGCCCGTCGCAAGGTCGAGCAGGAACAGGTCATTGTCCTGCCGGTAGACGGCGTGGGCGCCGTCGGGTGCGATCGAGACGACGGCCGGGGTCCCCGTCGCCGGCAGCGCCGCGAGCTGCTGGGTAGACCCGTCCGCGGCCTGTGTGTACAGGCCGCCGTCGCCCGCCCAGATGAACTTGTCCTTGCCCCAGCCGACCAGCGTCGGGACCGGCCCGACTGCGAACTCGTCGGTCTTCCCGGTCGCGAACGTCAGGACGAAGATCTTGCCGTCGCGGATGTAGGCAAGGCGGTCGCCCGTCAGCGAGACGGCGGGCGACGAGGCGCTGTCGGTCGCGATCACGGCGGGTGTGCCGCCATTGACCGCCGCCACCTTCAGCGCGCCCTTGCCGTCGATGAAGTACACCGACGAGGAGTCGGACGACCACTGCGCCGACAGCCCCGTCGCGCCTGCAAGGGCCGCGACGTAGTGCTCCGACAGGGGGTTCGACGGGGTCGGGCGGGGGGTGGGCGCCGGCGCCGGCGTGGGCGGCGGCTGGGTGACGAAGGTGATGGTCTGCGCGCTCGAGAGTGGCTTGCCGGTCGCGGTCTTGGCGGTCGGGCCGATGGTCACCTTGTACTGCGTGTTTGGCGCAAGGTTGCCGCCTGAGGGCTGCACGGCTAGCGTGTTGGCCTTCCAGGAGAAGGTGACGTTGGTGGCGGGAGTGATCTGCACGGCGCGCTCGGTGGACGGGTGGTCCATCGGCTGGTTGAAGGAGACGAGGATGGGCTGCTGCAGGGCGACGCTGCGCTCGCCGTCGACCGGGCTGTTGATCACGACGGTGTTGAAGCCGCCCGGCTGCTGCAGGTTGTTGAAGACGGCGACCGCGACGATGAGCGTGAGTCCGGCGGCCGCGCCGGCCCAGGCCAGGCCGGGCGGGGCGAACGCGCGGCGCCACCAGGAGTCGCGGCGCTCGCTCATGCCCCATGCCTGGTTCATCAGCTGGCGGCGCAGCCCGGTGCGGAACGCCTCGTCCAGCGGCGGCTCAGGGATGGTCGCGGAGCTCAGCACGCGGGCGATCCGACGCAGCTCGTCGTCCTGCAGGACGTCGTCGAGCTCGGGGTCGTGGTACGAGTTCATTCCACCGGCCTCAGCGTCGCCGCCTCGTCGCGGAGCTTGGTGACGCCGCGATGGATCAGGAGCTTGACGGCGCCGGACGTCTTGCCCATGGCGACCGCTATGTCCTCGATCTTCATGTCCTCCTGAAACTTCAGGACGAGGGCCGTGCGCTGCTGGTGGGGCAGCTGCTCGACGAGGGTCCAGATGCGGCGCAGCTCGTCCCGATGAGCGGCCAGGTCCTCGAGCGCCGGCCCCGCGACCGACAGGTCGTGGAAGTCGTCCAGCGGCTGGGCGGTGCGCAGCGTCCGGTAGCGGTCGGCGATCGCGTTGACCGCGATCTGGTAAAGCCAGGCAGCAAACGGCCGCCCCGTGTCCTGGTAGCGGGGCATTGCCTTCAGAGCCTTCATGAAGACTTCCGAAGTGACGTCCTCTGCCGCGGTTTGCTCCCTCACTCTTGAATAGACGAACCTGTAGATCTGCTGAAAGTGCCGGTCGTAGAGCGCCCCGAACTGCCGGGGGTCCCGCTTGGCGCTGTCGACGAGGTCTCGCTCCTCGTCACGGGACGAGTCGCTCACCGGCGATTCAGCCTGTGCCGCTTCAAACGGGACGCCTTTCGAGGTGGTTACGAGAGCGCAGCATCGGGCAGTCCTCGATTATCAAGGCGCCCGCTTAACGCGCGCGGACGCAAGCCCATGGGCACGACATCTTGGGGCTGGCGAAGGCATGGTAACAAGATCTTGATCAGCCGGTCGCCGATATAATTCGACCGTCGCCCAGTGCTGAGCGGGACCCATCCGACTTGATCGAGCGATACACGCCGCCCGCCATGCGGGCGGTCTGGTCCGACCAACACAAGTTCGAGCTGTGGCTCCGGATCGAGATCCTGGCCTGCGAGGCGTGGGCGTCGCTGGGCCGGATCCCGGAGGCGGCGCTGACCAGGATCCGGAAGGGCACGTTCGACGCCACGAAGATCGCCGAGCTCGAGTCACGCGTCGGCCACGATGTGATCGCCTTCCTGACCGTCCTGGGTGAGTCCATCGGCCAGCCCGAGGCGCGCTACGTCCACCTCGGCATGACGAGCCAGGACCTCAACGACACCGCCATGGCGGTGCAGATGGTGGAGTCAGCGCGGTTGATCGGACGCGACCTTCACGCAGTCCGGGAGGCCGCCGCCGAGCTGGCGATCAAGCACCGGCGGACGCTGATGGCGGGACGCACGCACGGCATCGTCGCCGAGCCCATCACCTTCGGCTTCAAGGTCGCGGGCTGGGTGGCTGAGCTCGATCGGTCCATCGCCCGCCTCGAGGCCGCCGCCGAGGACGCCGGCGTCGGTCGCGTCAGCGGTGCGGTCGGCACGCACGCGACCGTCGACCCACGCGTCGAGGAGCACGTCTGCGGCGAGCTCGGGCTCAAGGTCGATATCGTCTCCACCCAGGTCGTCGCACGCGACCGCCACGCCGGCTTCATGGCCGCGCTGGCGGCCGTCGCCGGGACGCTCGAGAGGATCGCGACCGAGATCCGCCACCTGCAGCGCAGCGAGGTGGGCGAGGCGTTCGAGCCCTTCGGCAAGGAGCAGAAGGGCAGCTCGGCGATGCCTCACAAGCGAAACCCGGTGCTGACGGAGCGCGTTTGCGGTCTTGCGAGGGTGGTGCGCGGGCACATGGTCACGGCGTTCGAGAACACCGCGCTGTGGCACGAGCGCGACATCAGCCACTCGTCCGCGGAGCGCGTCGTCTTTCCCGACGCATGCGCGGCCGTCGACTACATGGCCATCGAGATGAACAAGGTGCTGCGCGGCCTTGAGGTCCGGCCTGACCGTATGCTCGCCAACCTGCAGTTCGCCGGAGGCGTCGTGTACTCACAGCGCGTGCTCCTCGCCCTGGTCGAGAGCGGGATGTCGCGCGAGGACGCCTACCTGATCGTCCAGAAGGCGGCGATGCAGGCGATGGACGACCGGGAGGCGGGCTTCCGCGACCTGCTGGAGAAGAATGACGGGGTGCAGAGGCGCATTGGCGCGAGGATGGACAAGGTCTTCGACCCCTGGGCCGGCCTCGAGCACACCGACCTGGTTTATGAACGCCTCGGATTGGGAGTGGCCGCACCGTGATCGCGGGGCCGGCGCTGACCGACACCGAGCTGCCGCTCAAGCTCTTCGCCCGCGGCAAGGTCCGCGACACCTACGAGCTGACCGACGACCAGCTGCTGATGGTGGCCACGGACCGCATCTCCGCGTTCGACCATGTGCTCCCGAACGCGATCCCGGACCGGGGCAAGGTGCTGACGCAGCTCTCCATCTTCTGGTTCTCGCAGACCGACACGTTCCAGCCCAACCACCTGATCTCCGGCATGGTCCCGGACCTGCCGGCGGTGCTGAAGAACTTTCGCGAGGAGCTGGCGGGGCGGTTCATGATCGTGCGCAAGGCCAAGCGCATCGACTTCGAGTGCGTGGTCCGCGGCTACCTCGCCGGGAGCGCCTGGAAGGAGTACGAGGAGTCGCAGACGCTGGCGGGAGAGAAGATGCCTCCGGGGCTGCGCCAGAGCGAGAAGCTCGCCGCGCCGATCTTCTCGCCTGCGACCAAGGCGGAGTCGGGCCACGACGAGAACATCACCTTCGAACAGATGAAGAAGGAGCTGGGCGACGACCTGGCGATGAAGCTCCGCGCCGCCAGCCTCGAGCTCTACAACTACGCGTCGGAGTTCTCGGCGCGCCGCGGCCTCATCCTCGCCGACACCAAGTTCGAGTTCGGGACCATCCGCGACGAGGTCATCCTCATCGACGAGGCGCTAACACCCGACAGCTCGCGCTACTGGGAGGCGCAGACATACGCGGTCGGCACCGCGCCCGAGTCATACGACAAGCAGTTCGTGCGCGATTGGCTGTCGCGGTCGGGCTGGGACAAGGCGTCCGAGCCGCCGGCGCTGCCGCCGGACGTGGTCACGCAGACCCGGCTTCGGTATCTGACGGCCTACCAACGGCTGGTCGGCAAGGAGCTCTTCCCCAAGAAGCCGAGGTACGAACGATGAGGGCTCGCGTGACCGTCATGCCCAAGCCGGTGGTCAACGACCCCCAGGGCCTGACCGTCAAGCAGGGGCTCGCGTCGCTGGGCTTCAGCGAGGTCGCCGACGTCCGTGTCGGCAAGTACATCGAGATCCAGCTCGAGGGCACGAGCGAGCATGAGGCCCGGCAGCGGGTGGAGGAGATGTGCCGCCAGCTCCTCGCCAACCACGTGATCGAGGACTTCCACTTCGAGATCGAGCGGGAGCACTCGCGGCGGTGAAGTTCGGGGTCGTGGTGTTCCCGGGTACCTGGTCCGACCGCGACTGTGGCTGGGTCGTCGACCAGGTGCTCGGCCAGGAGCTCGTCTACCTCTGGCACAAGGACACCGACCTGAAGGGCTGCGACTGCGTGATCCTCCCCGGCGGCTTCGCCTACGGTGACTACCTGCGCACGGGGGCGATCGCGCGCTTCGCGCCCGTGATGGAGCAGGTCGGCGAGTTCGCCGACCGGGGCGGCCTGGTCTGGGGCATCTGCAACGGCTTCCAGGTCCTGTGCGAGGCCGGGCTGCTGCCCGGCGCGCTCATCCGCAACTCCTCGCTCCAGTTCCGATGCGAGTGGACGAACCTGCTCGTCGAGCGCACGGACCTGCCCTTCACGTCGCGGTGCGAGGAGCGCGAGGTGCTGCGCATGCCGATCGCGCACGGCGAGGGCAGCTACTTCGCCGACCCGGCGACCCTCTCGCGCCTCGAGCAGCGAGGCCAGGTCGTGCTCCGCTACTGCGACGCCGACGGCCGCGTCACCCCGGCGTCCAACCCGAACGGCTCGCTCCACAACATCGCGGGCATCGTCAACGCCCGCGGCAATGTGCTCGGCATGATGCCGCACCCGGAGAGATGCTCCGAGGCCGAGCTCGGCGGCACGGACGGCCTCAAGCTCTTCCGCTCGGTGGCGGAGGGCGCGTTGAAGGTGCTGGTGTCTTGAGCATCAAGTCTGTGGACGAGAGACGACTTCGCGAAGTCGCCCTCACCCCAGATGAGTACAGGGCCATCGTCGAGCAGCTCAAGCGAGCACCCAACGAGGTCGAGCTCGGCATGCTCGGCGTGCTGTGGTCTGAGCACTGCTCCTACAAGAGCTCGAAGGCGCTCCTGCGGCGCCTGCCCACCACGGGGCCCGGCGTCGTCCAGGGCCCGGGCGAGAACGCGGGGGCGGTGGAGGTAGGCGAGGGTTGGTCGGTCGTCTTCAAGGTCGAGTCCCACAACCACCCGTCCGCGATCGAGCCCTACCAGGGCGCGGCGACGGGAGTCGGCGGCATCATCCGCGACGTCATCGCCATGGGAGCCCGGCCCATCGCGCTCCTCGACTCCCTGCGGTTCGGTCCGCTCCCCGCCTCGAGCCATCACTTCGAGGGCGTGGTCGCCGGCATCGGTGGTTACGGCAACTGCATCGGCATCCCCACCGTCGGTGGCGAGGTCTACTTCGAGGAGTGCTACGCCAACAATCCGCTGGTCAATGCGATGTGCGTCGGGCTCGTGCGCACCGAAGAGCTCATGCGCGCGCGCGCCGAGGGCACAGGCAACAGCATCCTGCTCGTCGGCGCGGACACGGGACGGGACGGGATCCACGGCGCCTCCTTCGCCTCGCTCGAGCTCGACGAGAGCAGCTCCGAGCGCCGTCCCGCGGTCCAGGTTGGCAACCCCTTCCTGGAGAAATGCCTGCTCGAGGCGTGCATGGACCTCGCGCACACCGACGCGGTGGTCGCGATCCAGGACCTTGGCGCGGCCGGCCTGACGTCGGCGGTGGCCGAGTGCGCAGGCCGGGTCGAAGGCGCCGGCGCCCGCATCGACGTCTCGCTCGTGCCCCGGCGCGAGAGGGGGATGACGCCCTACGACGTGATGCTCAGCGAGTCGCAGGAGCGGATGCTGGTCGTCGTCCGCCGCGGGCGAGAGCGCGAGGTGGAGACGATCTTCCACGCCTGGGACCTGACCTCGGCCGTCATCGGGGAGGTGACCGACGACGGCCAGCTGACGGTCGTCGACGGCCGCGACCACGTGGCGCGCGTGCCGGTGAAGCTCCTGACCGACGGCGCACCCATGCGCAGGCTGATGGGATTTCCGCCCGAGCCGCCCTACGGCCTCCAGGTCGACGCTCTGCCCCCGCTCGTCGACGCCGGCGCGACCCTGCTGCGGATGCTCGCCAGCCCGAATCTCGCCAGCCGGCGCGGGATCTTCCGCCGGTACGACCACATGGTCGGCGACTCCACCGTCATCACCCCCGGCGGCGACGCCGCCATGCTGCGCGTCAAGGGCACGCGACTGGGGATCGCGGTCACGACCGACTGCAACGCGCGCTACGTCCACCTCGACCCGCACCTAGGCGCGCAACTGGCCGTCGCGGAGGCGGCGCGCAACATCGTCGCCACCGGCGCCAGGCCGCTGGCGGTCACCGACTGCCTGAACTTCGCCAACCCCGACCGCCCCGAGGTGTACTGGGAGCTGGAGGAGGCGATCGCCGGGCTCGCGTACGCGTGCCGCGCCCTGGACGTGCCGATCGTGAGCGGCAACGTGAGCCTGTACAACGACTCCAACGGGGAGTCCGCGATCTACCCGACGCCGGTCGTCGGTATGGTCGGCGTGATCGACGACTACCAGAGGCGCCTGGGCGCCGCTCTGCGCGCCGAGGGAGACTTCGTCCTCCTCATCGGCTCGAGCCACAACGACCTCGGCGGCAGCGAGTACCTGAAGGTCGAGCACGGCCACGTCGCGGGCAGGCCGCCGGCCCTGGACCTGACGCGCGAGAAGGCGGTCAACCGCCTGATCCTGAGCGCTGCCCAGAGCGGATACCTGCACTCGGCGCACGACTGCGCCGACGGCGGAATGCTAATCGCGCTGGCGGAATGCTGCCTGTTGGGTGGGATCGGCGTGCGCTGCCCGGCGATCAGGCCGGAGCCTCCGCTGCGTCTCGACGCCGCGTTCTTCGGCGAGTCGCCGAGCCGCTACATCGTGAGCGTACCGTCGCGCGCGATGCCGGAGATGCAGTCGCTCGCGCGTCGCCACAACGTCGAGCTGTCGATGCTCGGGCTTGCGGGAGGCGGCTTCGTCGAGTTCGAGGGCCAGCTCAAGGTTTCGCTGGCGGAGCTCCGCGCGGCCTGGGAGGTGATGGTCACCTAGATGTGCGGAGTGTTCGGCATCTGCGCCAAGCAGGGAGTCGACGTTGCCAACCTGACGTACTTCGGCATCTTCGCGCTCCAGCACCGCGGCCAGGAGTCGGCCGGGATCGCCGTCTCCGACGGCGCAGCCGTCCGCGTCCACCGCGACATGGGATTGGTCGCGCAGGTCTTCTCCCCGGCCACCATCAAAGAGCTCGGCGAGGGCTCGACGATCGCCCTCGGCCACACGCGTTACTCGACGACCGGCTCCAGCCGCGCGGAGAACGCGCACCCGGTGCCGTTCCACCACCCGACGCTCGGGCCGGGGGCCATCGCCCACAACGGCAACCTGCTCAACGCCGAGTCTCTGCGCGCGCAGCTCGCGGAGCGGGGCGTGATATTCGAGACGGCGCTGGACACCGAGGTCATGGCGCGGCTGATCGAGAGCACGCACGGCAAGAGCTGGGAGGACGTCATCCGGCGCACGTTCGCGCGCATCGTTGGCGCGTACTCGTGCGGCATCATCACTCCCAACCAGCTGATCGCGCTGCGCGACCCGTACGGCTTCCGGCCGCTGTGCATCGGCTACATCCCGCTCGCGGGCCAGCCCGCGCACGTGGTCGCATCCGAGACGTGCGCCCTCGACACCGTGCGTGCGACGTTCGTGCGCGAGGTCCAGCCGGGCGAGATGGTGGTCATGGACGAGCACGGCGTGCACAGCGTCGGCTTCCAGGCGTCGAGCAAGCATGCGATGTGCATCTTCGAGTTCATCTACTTCGCTCGCCCCGACTCGATCCTCAAGAACTGCGAGCTCGAGGACGCGCGCATCCGCATGGGCCACGAGCTGGCCAAGGAAGCTCCGGTCGAGGCGGACATGGTCGTCGCGTTCCCCGACTCGGGCACGCCGGCGGCGATCGGCTACGCGGAAGCCGCCGGCATCCCCTTCCGCGAGGCTTTGATGAAGAGTCGCTACATCAACCGCACGTTCATCCAGCCGGACCAATCGCTGCGCGAGGCCGGGGTGATGCTCAAGCTCAACCCGCTGCCGCGGTCGATCAAAGGCAAGCGGTTGATCGCAGTCGACGACTCGATCGTCCGCGGCACCACGACCAGGCGCACCATCGAGCGGCTCCGTGCCGCGGGCGCGAAGGAGATCCACATGCGGATCTCGAGCCCGCCGATGCGCTACCCGTGCTTCATGGGCGTGGACATCGGATCGACCAAGGAGCTGATCGCGTCGGGGCGTTCGGTGGACGAGGTCCGGCAGCGGATCGGCGCCGACTCGCTGCACTATCTGTCGATCCCCGGGTTGGTCAGGGCCATCGGCCGCGGTACGGCGCAGGAGTTCTGCCGGGCGTGCTTCGACGGCTCCTACCCGGTGCCGGTGCCGCAGCAGCTCGAGATGGACAAGATGCAGTTCGAGCCTTCGCCTTCACCCCAACTCGCGAAGGTGTGAGCCAGGAAGGACTGTCGTACGCCGCGGCCGGCGTCGACATCGAGGCTTACGAGCGCGCGCTCGAGCGGGTCAAGCCGCTGATCGCCGCCACCCACGGCAAGGAGGTGGTTGCGGGCGTGGGTCCGTTCGCCGGCCTCTTCGCGCTGCCGGGGGGCGGTCAGCTTGCAGCCAGCGCAGACGGCGTGGGCACCAAGATCAAGGTCGCGATCGCCGCGGCCAGGCACCGAGGGATCGGTATCGACATCGTCAACCACTGCGTCAACGACATCGCCTGCCTGGGGGCGCGGCCGTTGTTCTTCCTCGACTACTTCGCCACCGGCAAGCTCGACCCCAACGTCTTCACCCAGCTCGTCGACGGCATGTCCGAGGCGTGCAGGGACGCGAGCTGCGCGTTGCTCGGGGGCGAGACGGCGGAGATGCCCGGCGTCTACGCCCTCGGCGACTACGACCTGGCGGGGTTCATCGTCGGCCTGGTCGACGAGAAGGCGCGCCGGGAGCCGATCGTCGCTGGCGACCTGCTGATCGGCCTTCCGTCGAGTGGGCTGCACACCAACGGCTACTCGCTGGCACGCAAGGTCTTCGAGGGCGCGCCGCTCGATGACGCGCTCGCCGGCGAGCTGCTCGCGCCGCACACGTCCTACCTTCGCGACCTGCAGAACATCCGATGGAAGGGAGCCGCCCACATCACCGGTGGCGGCATCCTGGGCAACCTACCCCGCTGCCTGCCCGAGGGACTTGGCGCGCGATTGCGCAGGCGTGCGTGGCACGAGCCGCCGATCTTCGGGAAGATCCGCAGGCGCGGCCGCCTCTCTGACGACGAGATGTGGGGAACCTTCAACATGGGCCTGGGCATGATCCTCGTGGTCGGCCAGGAGCACCTGCCGCAGGACGCGACCGTCGTCGGCGAGGTAGTAGCAGCGCGCGGTCCAGAACGGGTGACGATCAGCTGAGGCTGGGGGTTTGCGTCTCCGGCGAGGGGACGAACCTCCACAACCTCGTGCGCCTCGGCTTTGACGTCGTGGCTGTGGCGACCAACCGTCCGTCCAGCGGCGGAGCAACATTTGCCCGCGAGCGCGGGATCCCGCTCGCCGAGCTGAGTCAGAGGTCGTTCGCGTCGGCCGAGGAGCGCGACGTGGCCATGCGCGATTTCCTTCTGGGGCACGGAGTCGAGCTCGTGGTCGACGCCGGCTACGACCGCATCCACACTCAGCCATTCCTCGAGGCGTTCGCCGACCGGATCATCAACGTCCACCCCTCGCTCCTGCCCGAGTTCGCGGGCGGGATGGACGCCGTCGAGCAGGCCCTGGCGAGCGGCACCCGGCGCACTGGCGCGACCGTGCACGTCGTGACTGCCGAGCTCGACGCCGGGCCGATCCTCGTCCAGGAGGCCGTCCCGATCCTCGAAGGCGATACGGTGGAGACTCTGCGCCAGCGGGTGCACGAGGCCGAGTACCGGATCCTGCCCCAGGGGATCAGGTTGATGGAGGCGCGACTTGCCGGCAGCTCTACTGTCCGTTAGCGACAAGACCGGTCTCGCGGCCTTTGCGCGCGGGCTGAAGCGCCTCGGCTACGAGCTGTTCGCCACCGGGAGCACCCTCCAGGTGATCCAGGCGGCGGCGCTCGACGTGCGGCCGGTGAGCGACCTGACCGGCTTCCCCGAGATGATGGACGGCCGGATCAAGACCCTCCACCCCGGCGTCCACGCCGGCATCCTGGCCCGCCGCGACCGGCCCGAGCACCTGGCCGCGCTCGCCGACCACGGCCTGCGTGAGATCGACCTTGTGTGCGTGAACCTCTACCCCTTCGTCGACACGGTGCTGCGGCCCGACGTGACGTTCGAGCAGGCGGTGGAGCAGATCGACATCGGGGGGCCGGCGATGATCCGCGCCGCGGCCAAGAACCATCAGTCGGTCGTGGTGGTCGTGCGCCCGCAGCGTTACTCGGAGGTGCTGGCGGCCCTCAACGAGAGGACGCTTGACGACCAGGCGCGCCGTCGCCTGGCGGCCGAGGCGTACGCGCACACGTCCGCGTACGACGCTTGGATCGCCGCCTACCTGCGGCGTGAGGGCGGAAATGGGTTTCCCTCCGAGATCACCATCACGGGACTGCTGGCGCAGCCCCTGAAGTACGGTGAGAACGAGCACCAGAAGGCCGCGTTCTACCGGCTCGGGCCGGACCCGGGCGGGCTCGGCGGCGCGGAGCAGGTGCAGGGCGGCCCGCCGGGGTTCAACAACATCCAGGATGCGTCCGCGGCCTTGCAGCTCGTGATGGACTTCGACCAGCCGGCATGCGCCATCGTCAAGCACATGAACCCGTGCGGGCTGGCTGTGGCGGATGAGCTTGCCACGGCGTATCGCAAGGCTTACGAGGCGGACAAGGTGTCAGCCTTCGGCGGCGTCGTCGCCGTCAACCGGCCGCTCGACCGCGCCACCACGGAGCTGATCGTGCAGATCGTCACCCACGTCGTGATCGCGCCGGAGGTGATGGACGAGGCGCGCGACGTGCTCGCGCGGCGCAAGACCATGGTGGTGCTCGCCGCCGAGCCGGCGCGCGAGGGATTGTTCGACTACGACGTGCGGTCCGTCCCGGGCGGGCTTCTCGTCCAGGATTGGGACCGTGCGCGCTTCGACCGCGCGTCGTGCAAGACGGTCACGCGTCGCGAGCCGACCGAAGAAGAGTGGGCTCAGCTCCGCCTCGCCTGGACCGCGGTCAAGCACGTCAAGTCCAATGCGATCGTCCTTTTCCGGGATGGGGCTGCCGTCGGCGTCGGCGCCGGGCAGATGTCACGCGTCGAGGCGGTGCAGCTCGCGGTGAACCGGGCGGGCGGTCGAGCCAGGGGCGCGGTGCTGGCCTCGGATGCCTTCTTTCCGTTTCCGGACGGCCTGGAGCTGGGCGTCCGCGCCGGCGTCACGGCGGTGGTTCAGCCAGGTGGCTCGATGAGGGACGCCGACGTGGTCGCCGCCGCCGATGCGGCCGGCATCGCCATGGTCGTCACCGGCGTCCGCCACTTCAAGCACTGAGGCATGTCGCGCCGATTCGGTGAGGAGGGCCGCGAGCTTTCCTACGGCACCTACCTGAAAGTGCCGGAGCTGCTGTCCCTCCAGCGGGGCCTCAGCCAGGAGCACGACGAGCTTCTCTTCATCGTCGCCCACCAGGTCTACGAGCTGTGGTTCAAGGTCATCCTCTTCGAGCTCGAGGCGGCGCGCGATCGGATCGCCGCCGACGACGTCTTCTTCGCCCGCCACCACCTGCGCCGGGTAAACGTCATCGAGAGGCTCCTGGTCGAGCAGATCGAGGTCCTGGAGACCATGTCGCCCCAGGACTTCCTCGCCTTTCGCTCCAAGCTCGCGCCCGCCAGCGGATTTCAGTCGGTGCAGTTCCGGGAGATCGAGTTTCTGTCGGGGCTGAAGGAGCCGAAGTACATCGCCCGCCTCGAGGTGAGCGACGAGGAGATGGGCCGCCTGCGCAAGCGCCTGGAGGAGCCGTCGGTAGACGACGCGTTCCAGGCGCTCGTCAAGCGTCGGGGATCGCCCTCGCTGCTCGAGATCTTCCGCGACCGCGAGCGCTACGGCGATCTCTTCGACCTGTGCGAGGCGCTCCTCGACCATGACGAGGCTTTCGCCCACTGGCGCGCGCGGCACGTGCTGATGGTCGAGCGCCAGATCGGGAGCAAGACCGGCACCGGGGGCAGCTCAGGGGCGCAGTACCTGCGGGGGACGCTGGGCAAGCGGTTCTTCCCTGAGCTGTGGGACGTGCGTTCGCAGCTGTGAGTCGAGATCCGTCGAGGCCTTTCTCGGACGAGCCTCTGTTTCCGGGCGAGCGGCCCGAGCACCACATGAAGAAGACGCGCGTGGAGGCGCCGAAGGTCACCTGCGGAACCTGTCGCAAGTTCGACGGCACCGCATGGTGCCGGCACTGGAACTTTCACACCACCGCAGAATCACCGCCGTGCCGCTTCTACACCCGTATCCCACGGTGACCCCCGCCGAGGCTCGGGCGCAGTTCCCGGTCTTCGAGCGGACCGCCTACATGAACGCCGGCTCGGTTGGGCCGCTCTCCCGGCGCACGTTCGAGACGATGCAGGCTGAGGAGGCGGCCGCCCTGACGCGGGGGCGAGGCACGGCAAGCGTGTGGGAGAAGGCTTCCGCAACCGCGACCGCCGCGAGGGAGCGCGTGGCCGCGCTCATCCATGTGCCGGCCGACAGGGTCATCCTCACGACCTCGACCACCGAGGGCTGCAACATCGTCGTGACCGGGTTGCGTCTCACTCCCGACGACGAGGTGATCACCACCGACGCCGAGCATCCTGGTCTGCTGATGCCGTTGCTGGCGTCCGGCGCGCATCTGCGCAAGTCGCGGGTCATGGAGCGCCCGGCCTCCGAGGCCCTCGGGGCCGTGCTCGACGAGGTAACTCCGAGGACGAAATTGGTCGCCCTCTCGCACGTGCTGTGGCTCAACGGCCACGTCCTGCCGCTGGCCGACATCAAGCGCGAGACAGGCCTGCCCCTGCTCGTCGACGGGGCGCAGTCCGTCGGCGCCATCGCGGTGGACGCGAGCGTGGCCGACTGGTACACCGTCTCGGGACAGAAGTGGCTGTGCGGTCCCGAGACGACGGGCGCCCTCTACGTCGGGGATGACACGACGCTCCGCCCGCAGATGCAGGGCTCAGCGGCTTCGACGTTCGAGCAGGGCCCCCTCCGCCTCGCGATGACGCACCTGGCGCCCCCCATGGTGGCCGGGATGCTGGCCGCGCTCGAGGAGGTGCCGGAATGGGGGCCCAGCCGCGCCGCGGACATGGTGGCGAAGTGCCGTGCGGCGCTCCTCGAAGCCGGAGTCGAGGTCCGGACCGAGCCCGGTCAGGGAACGCTCGTCTCGTTCCGGACGGCCGGCGAGCCCGCCGACGCGGTCAAGCAGGCCGAAGCCGCAGGGGTGGTCATCCGCAACCTACCCGATGGCTGGCTTCGGGCATCGGTCGGCTGGTGGAACGACGAGACGGACATCGCCCGTCTCGTCGCCTCTCTACAGGACGGGGCTTAGGCGGCTTCCTCGCCCGTCAGCCGCGTACGAGAGGCAGCACGTAGAAGACGAACACGGCGGCGATCATTGCCGCGTACACGTATAAGCCTGGCCGCTCGAAAAGGCTGCGTCCTGGGTCGGCCGGGGCCTGAACGCCTGTGCCGGCCTCGGGTGCGGCCAGTGTCGCGAGCTTCCGGCGATTGACGAAATTGGCCAGGACGGTCAACGGGGCGACCACAAACGAGAGCAGGCCCAGCCACCCTCGCAGCAGCGTCGCATCCGTCATCTTGCGCCAGGCGTGAAGACCACAGCTGCGGCAGAACGGGCCCTTCAGGTTCTTCGCCGTGAACACCAAGATGTAGCCGTTGTGCTCGAAGATGGTCATCGCGACGGCCGGCGTCGAGCCGCAGAAGCGGCACCGAAGGGCACCGGCGGCAGCAGCGCCGACCGCTCGCCGGGCTGCGTCCGCGGCCTCGGTGGAACTCTTGCCCACGGCCAGCGACTGGAGGGCGGCATCGAGGGCATTGCGGCGGCGCACATCGTCGCCACCGATGTTGGCCGCCACCCACTCCTCCCAAAGGCGCCGGCTGTCCTGGCCCATTGGCTCTGAGGTTACCCCCCTGTGCCTAGGCCGCCTCCTCGAGATGCACGCTCTCGTGCGCCGGTTGCACGGCCGGCGCGCTGCGCAGCACCGCCACGGTGACGGCCAGCGCGGCTGCGACGGCGATCGCGGCCAGGACGTAGGCCAGCTGGAAGGTGCCGGTGCCCTCGGCGCTGGACGTCGAGATCGACGTGATCGACGCCAGACCCAGCGCGCCGCCGACCTGCATCACCACGTTGCTGAAGCCTGACCCGAGGCCGGCGTCAGCCAGCGGCACCTCGGACATCGAGATCACGAGCAGGGGAAGAAAAGACATCCCCGCCCCGGCGCCCAGCAGCACGTACGCCGCCAGCAGGGTCGGCATGTAGCCGGTGCCCCCGTCGACCCCGGACAGGATCGCCAGCGCGGTGATGATCACCGCGAGACCAGCGAGGAGAAGGTTGCGCGGGCCGATACGGGCCATGATTCGCGCCGCCAGCCCCGCCGACATGACCCCGATCGTGAGCGTGGTGGGGAGAAACGCCAGGCCGGTCGCGAACGCGGTGTAGCCATGCACGTTCTGCAGGAAGAGGGCGCCGACGAAGAAGTTCGTGAACATCCCGGCGAACAGCAGCCCGCGCGCCGCGGTCGCGCCCACGAGCGAGCGGATGGAGAAGATGCGCAGCGGGACCAGAGGGTTGCGGAGCCGCGACTCGAGGAGGACGAAGGCGATCAGCAGGGAGACGGCGGCGCCTTCGAAGCCGAGGGTGTGGGTGGAGGTCCAGCCGAAATCGGCCGCGGTCACGATCCCGTAGACGCCGAGCATCAGCGCAGCGGTGATGAGCACAGCCCCGGAGATGTCGACCCCATGACGCAGGCCCAGGCCCTCGTTCTCGCGGATCAGCCAGGCGCCGAGCGCCATCGTCGCGACGCCGATCGGCACGTTGATGAAGAAGATCCAGTGCCAGCTGGCCCACTGCGCCAGGGCGCCGCCCGCAAGCAGTCCGAGGGAGCCGCCGCCCGCGATCACGAGCGTGAACACGCTCATCGCCTGGGCGCGCTCGGCCGGCTTCTGGAACTCGGTGACGATGATGGCGATGATCACGCCCGCCGACAGCGAGCCCCCGAGGCCCTGCAGGAAGCGGCCTGCGATCAGGTGGTCGGCGCTCGTGGCGAACCCGCTTCCCACCGAGGCGACGGTGAACAGGAACACGCCCGCCAGGAAGACCTTGCGGCGCCCGATCAGGTCGCCGAGCCTGCCGGCGACCAGCAGGAAGCTCCCGTAGGCGATGAGGTAGGCGTTGACCACCCACGTCAGGCTGGACTGAGAAAAACCAAGGTCGCGCTGCATGAACGGCAGCGCCACGTTGACGATGGTCGAGTCGAGCACGATCATCAGCTGCCCCAGGCAGACGACGACCAGGGCCGCCCAACGCCGTAGATTCGAGTTCATAACCGCCTCCAAGACAACCGAACCGATGTGAGGATGATCACTATAATAGGATCATCCCGATCCTTATTGCATGGATTATCTCGGAGTCGGGAATATTTGTATTCGATGATAGAATCGATGAACGTGAAGGACGGCGGGTTCATCTCGCTTCTGACCCAGGTTCACAAAGCCCTCAACCGGCGCACCGGCGAGGAGCTGCTGGGGATGCGGTTCAAGCCCTACATGACGCTCGGCTTCATCCGCGACCACCCCGGCATCACCCAGCAGGAGATCGAGAGCGCCCTGTTCATGGACGCCAACAGCGTGGTCTTGATCCTGAACGAGCTCGAGGCGGCCCAGTTCTCCGTGCGCCGACGCGACCCAAGCGACCGGCGGCGTCACATCGTCGAGATCACCGCGGCCGGCAAGCGGGCTCTGGAGCGCGCGGACAAGGCGCGGGAAAGCCTCGAGGACGAGGTGCTCAAGGACCTCTCGGCCGAGGAGCGCGCCACGCTCCGGCGGCTTCTGGATCGGGTCCTCAGCGGACTTTCCGCGACGCCGGCCTCGCGAAACTGATTCCAGGCGGCCTGCGGGCCGCGGCGACGTCTGATTAAATCGGTGGCGTGGGGGTGCGAGGCTTCGTTCCTCGCGTGGTGGCCGTGGCGCTGATCACCGCCTGCGGCTCAGGCGGATCGGCGAGCTATGAGCAGACCCATTCCGCCTCGCAGATCCTCGCCGACGCCGACCTGGCGACGATCTCGAGCCGTTCCTACCACGTCAGCATCGACGAGACGGCCGAAAGCGGTCCGGCCAGCGCTGAGGTGGATGTCGAGAACGGCAACGTAAACGGCAAGATCATCGAAAGCGGTATCAGGACGAGGATCGCGCACGTCAACGACCAGACGTTCGTCTATGGGTCAGACCTCGCTCAGGTCCTGTACCTCGTCAACCCGCGACTCGGCGACGTGGTCAACTCCAGGGCGCACGACACGTGGGTGCTGGTTCCACCCGAGATGTGGAAGACAGGCTTCAGCACAGCCCTCGATTTCCGGAAGATGAGCTCATGCCTCAAGCGCCTGTCCGGCGTCAGCAAGAAGGGAGCCTCGACCATCTCCGGTCAGGAGGCAGTTGAGCTTGACGACCCGGCGCGGAGTCAGTTTTACATTCAGATTGCTGCGCCTCACAACTACCTGCGTGTGGTGTTCCGGACTTCCCACGGCTGCGCCACCGATGCGACGGCGAGGAGCCAGATGATCACCTGGTCGCAGTACGGCGCGACCTTCCACATCACGGCCCCAACCGGCTACGCCGACCTGAAGGACCTGGGCGCTTCCTAGTTCAAGCGCTCGACGATCATCGCCATTCCCTGACCGCCGCCGACGCACATCGTCTCCAGGCCAAAGGTCTTGTCCCTCTCCCGGAGGCCGTTGAGCAGCGTGCAGAGGATGCGGGCGCCGGTCATGCCGAAAGGATGGCCCAGCGCGATCGCCCCGCCGTGCGGGTTGAGCTTGTCACCGAACGGGTCGACGCCGATGCCTCGCGCCGAGGGGATGACCTGGGCGGCGAACGCCTCGTTGATCTCGACGATGTCGATGTCGTCGATGCTCATCTTCGCGCGCTTGAGCGCCTGCCTGGACGCGTCGATCGGCCCGAGGCCCATGAACTCCGGCTCCAGGGCCGACAGCCCGGTGGCCACCACCCGCGCGATGGGTTTGATGCCGAGCTCCTTCGCGCGCCGGTCTGACATCACCACCACAGCGGCCGCGCCGTCGTTCAGCGGGCAGGCGTTGCCGGCTGTGACCGTGCCGTTCTCTCGGAATGCGGGCTGCAGCGTGGCCAGGACCTCCATGGTCGTCCCGGGCCGCGGGCCGTCGTCCTTGGTGAAGGTCTGGCCGTTGGGCAGGGGGACGGGGATGATCTCGCGGTCGAAGAAGCCGTCGTCTCGCGCCTTGACCGCGGCGGCCTGGCTCTTGACCGCGTAGCGGTCCTGCTCCTCGCGCGTGATCTTCTCCCGCGCAGCCACGTTCTCCGCCGTCTGGCCCATCGCGATGTAGATGTCGGGATACTCCTCGGTGTTGCCGGGGACGAGCTTCGGGTTGTAGGTGTCCGGAGCGTCGGGGTAGCCGCTGCCGTAGCGGGACACGCACTCGACGCCGACGGATAGAAATGCGTCGCCCTCGCCTGCCTCGATGGCGTGCGCAGCCATGCGCGTGGTCATCAGAGAGGACGAGCAGTAGCGGTTGACGGTGACTCCGGGCACGTCGAGACGGGCAAGGATCGACACCACGCGGCCGATGTTGTGGCCTTGCTCCCCTCCGGGCAGGCCGCAGCCGCAGATGAGGTCCTCGATCTGCGTCGGGTCGAGCTGCGGGACCTTGTCCAGGACCTTGGTCACGACATGTGCCGCCAGGTCGTCCGGCCGGACGTCGACGAGGGAGCCTTTGCGCGCGCGCCCGATCGGCGAGCGGCCATACGCGACGATCACTGCTTCGGTCATGGGACGGTTATACGCCGTTACTGATCTCGGACGGAGACGGAGACGATATAGGCGAAGACTCCGATGAACGCGAGCCCGGCGAGGGCGAACGCCAGCAGAAGGCTCAGGTTGGCCGAGCCCATGACCACGATCGCCAGGATCAACGCCGGCAGGTACAGGAAGCCGACGATGTCGAACATGCGCCGGTCGAGCCAGCGGTAGCGGCGGCCCTCGATGATCAGCTCCCGGGGCAGGCGCTCGTTGACGTCGAGCGGGTGAAAGATCGAGTACATGCTCCTCCGCTCGAGGCTCCGTAGGTCCCTTAGCTCCAGTCGCCGGCGCATGGCTGCTCTGGAAACAGTTTGCCACCGCGGCCGGCTCAGGAGCGAACCAGAAGCGCCTCCCGCGTGAAGAGCCTCAGGGCGGCGTAGAAGCACAGCGCACCCGTGACGAAGAGGCTGAGCGAGGTCACCGCCAGCGCCGCCGGCGCCACCGAGTTGTGGACGATGGCGTCCCTGAGCACGAGCACCGCGTTCAGGATCGGGATCAGGTAGTAGCCGAGGCTGGGGTTGAAGTCGGGGATGAACAGCACGAGCGAGGCGGGGAAGATCGTCACGAAGTACAGCGGCGTCGCGTAGGCCTGGCCCTGGCGAAAGTTCCTCGCCAGCGTGCCGAGCGTGATCGTGATCGACGCGAACGCGCCGGCGAGCAGGACCGCCAGCCACACCATCACGCTCGCGGCGAGGGGCGTGAGGACGATGTGGGTCGGCTGCCCCTGGGCGCCGAACTTGATCTGGCTGAGCGCGACGAGCATGGAGACGATCGCCACCATCGCGCCCGCAAGGCCGACGACGCTGACCGCAAGGATCTTCCCAACCAGAACCTGGCTGCGCGGCGCGGGGGTGAGCAGCAGGCTCTCCAGTGTCTTGCGCTCGCGCTCCCCCGCCGACGTGTCCAGCGCGGCGGACAGGCCTCCGGTGAGGGTCATCGTGATCAGCATGTAGGGCAGGAAGAAACTGAGGAACGCGTTCTGGGCGGCCTGCTCGGGCGAGGTCAGGGGGTGCTGCGTCACGGGCAGCGGGTTGAGGACCGATGGGTCGACTCCCCTCTCCTGCAGCGTCGCCGCGATCTTGGCCGCGTCGTACCGGCTCACCACGGTCTGGATCCGGATGTCGGTGATCTGCGCGCTCTGCCGGGTCGGGTCGTAGTACTCGTCGACGCCTTGAGGCGTGAAGACCAGGCCGACGTCGACCTGCGCCTTGGCCGCCTCCACCGGATCCGCCACCTGCTCGAGCTTCAGGCTGGTCGCGTTGAAGAGGATGTCCAGGCCCGCCGGCATCTCGCCCTTGTAACCGACGGTGTAGGTCTGCGTCGCCGAGCGCACCGTGACCTGGGAGATCACGTAAAGAACGATCGGTGTCGCCAGCGCGGCGAGACCGATGGCGATCATCGTCCGGCGGTCGCGCAGGATCTCGCGCAGCTCCGCCCTCGTGGATGATCGTGACCCGGTCGCACAGCCGCTCCGCGTCGTGAAGGACGTGGGTCGAGAAGATGACGCACTTGCCGCGTGACTTCGACTCGACCATGAACTCTCGGATCTCGCGTGAGGCGAGCACGTCGAGGTTGGACGTCGGCTCGTCGAACATCAGCACCGGCGGGTCGTGGACGATGGCGCGCGCGATGGCGACCTTCTGCTTCTGACCCGAGGAAAGGCTCTCCGCCCGCTGCTTCGCGAACGAGCCCATGTCGAGCCGTTCGAGCACGCCGTCGACCTTGCGGTCGAGCTCACCGTCTAGGACTCCGCTCAACTCGGCGAAATACGCGATGTTCTCCCGCGCGGACAGGCGCGGGTAGATTCCGATCTCGGCGGTGACCACGCCGACACGGCGGCGGACCTCCGCCGGCGCCGTGCGGGTGTCGAAGCCGAGGACCTCGACCGACCCCGCGTCGGGGGCCAGGAGAGTGCAGATGATGCGCAGGGTCGTGGTCTTGCCCGCGCCGTTGGGACCGAGCAGGCCGAAGATCTCGCCGCGTCGGGCCTCGAAAGAGATACCGCGCAGCACCTTGTTCGGCCCGAGGGACTTCTCGAGCCGGTCGACCCTGACGGCCGATTCCATCACTTGTTCCTGGACGTTCGCCTCGTCGCCGTCGATCGCGGTTTGGCTGGGACCTTCGCCTTACCAGTCGCCTTGGGTTTGGTCGCGCGCTTCGCCGGCGCGGGTTTGGCGGGCGCGCGCTTGGGCTTTGCCTTCTCCTCCGCCGCGACCTCGGCCTTGGCCGGCTCAGGCTGCGACGCGGGTGCGGCCGCCGGCTCTGGCTCCGTCGACGCCACACCCACCGAGCTGGACAGTGTTCGATGGCACGTCTCGCAGCTGACAATGGTGCGCACCAGCGCGCCGAGGTGATGCTGTTCGCGGCGCAGGTTCCGGGTGCGGTTGCAGAAGTTGCAGAAACCGACCTCGGTGGTGACGTCGACGTGTCCGGGCCGCCTGTTCACGGCTGGCTAGGTTACCGGGTGGTGATAGACTGTCGCGAGCTCGCCTTTAAGTCCTGGCCAGAGAGCCAGGGAAGGAGATTCTTTTATGGCCGTCGCTTCGCGGCTGAGCCACGTGGTCGAAAGTCAGCAGTTCTCCCGTGCCCTTCTCGAGGAGCTGTTCACGCGCGCGGACGAGATCAAGCGCGAGCCTCATCGCTTCATCGGCCGCCTGGCCGGCCAGGTGATGGCAGCGCTGTTCTACGAGCCTTCGACGCGTACGCGGCTGTCGTTCGAGGCGGCGATGCTGCGCCTCGGCGGCCAGACGATGGGCACCGACAACGCGCGCGAGTTCTCCTCCGCCGCCAAAGGCGAGACGCTGGAGGACACGATCCGCATCGTCAGCGGGTACGCGGACGTGATCGTCCTGCGCCACAAGGAGGAGGGGGCCGCCAGGCGCGCCGCCGCCGTGAGCACGGTGCCGGTCATCAACGCCGGTGACGGTCCCGGCCAGCATCCGACGCAGGCTCTTCTCGACCTGTACACCGTTCGCGCCGAGCTCGGCAAGGTCGACGGCGTGCGGGTGGCCATGGTCGGCGATCTGGCTAACGGCCGGACCGTGCGCTCGCTGACCTACCTGCTGAGCAAGTTCAAGGACGTCAAGGTGTGGTTCGTCGCCCCGCCCGAGGTCGCGATGCGGGAAGACCTGAAGGCGCACCTCGACGAGCACCACGTGCCGTGGCTGGAGACGGAGGACCTCGCTGGGGTGCTTCCCGAGGTCGACGTGGTCTACATGACACGCATCCAGAAGGAGCGCTTCACCGACCTCGAGACGTACGACAAGGTGAGGGGCGTCTACCGGATTGACAAGGACGCGCTCGCGCGCATGCGCAAGTACGCGGTCTTGATGCACCCGCTCCCGCGCGTCGACGAGATCACGCCCGACGTCGACGACGACCCGCGGGCCGCGTACTTCCGGCAGGCGCGCAACGGACTCCAGGTCCGCATGGCCCTCCTGGAGAAGTTGCTTACATGACCGCCCCGCCGACGTCACCGGATCTTCGGCGCCCATGCAGCCCATCTGCATCGTCGAACTCCTGCGCTCCTCGCTCACGCATCACGGATGCGCTCGCTGCGGTGCTCGTCGTCTCCTCCCATCTGGGCCGCATGTGCACCGAATCTCTCGGTGCCGCCAGCAGGTCGGTCATGACGTGAGCGTCACCCTCAAGGCCACGGTCATGGACGCCGACCAGATCCGGCGCTCGCTCTCACGCATCGCCCACGAGATCGTCGAGCGCAACCGCGGCGTGGACGGCGTGGTGCTGGTGGGCATCGTCAGCAAGGGCGACGTGCTCGCGCGCCGGCTTGCGGCGACGCTGAGCCAGCTCGAGGAGACCGAGGTGCGGTTCGGGAGACTCGACGTCACCAGCCACCGCGACGACCTTCACCTGCGGCCGCGCGAGGGCCGGAGGCCGGCCAGCGAGATCCCCGAGATCGACGGCAGGGTCGTCGTCCTCGTCGACGACGTCATCCATCACGGGCGCACGGCGCGCGCGGCCATGGACGCTCTCATGGACTTCGGCCGGCCGCGCGCCATCCAGCTGGCCGTGCTCGTCGACCGCGGCCATCGCGAGCTCCCGATCCGTCCCGACTACGTCGGCAAGAACGTCCCGACCGCTGACTCGGAGCGCATCGAGGTGTTGGTGGCCGAGGAGGACGGTCTCGACCAGGCGGTCATCGTTGCCGGCTAAAGCACAAGCCGCGCTGGTGCTCGAGGACGGTCGCGCCTTCGTCGGGGCGCCGCTCGGCGCAGACGTGGTCGGCGAGGGCGAGGTCGTCTTCAACACCGCCATGACCGGCTACCAGGAGGTCCTCACGGACCCCTCCTACGCCGGCCAGATGGTGTGCATGACCTACCCGCTGCAGGGCAACTACGGCGTGCGTGATGCGGACGCCGAGTCCGCTCGGCCGTGGGCTCGCGCCCTGATCGTCCGTTGGGCCTGCCCGGCGCCCAGCCATCACTCGAGCGAGGCCTCGCTCGACGAGTACCTTCGCCGCTGGAACGTGCCCGCGATCGCCGAGATCGACACCCGGGCGCTGACGCGCCACATCCGCACACACGGCGCCCTTCGCGCGGTGCTGGTGCACGAGGCCGGGCCGATCGGGGCGGCCCGCCTGGCGGAGCTGACCGCTTCGGCCCGGCGTGTGACCCCGCTCGGCGAGCAGGACCTGGTGGCCGAGACCTCACGCACGCAGCGCGAGGAGTGGCTCGAGCCGCTGCCGCCGGAGCTCAGGACAGGGCCCCGCGCCGACGGCCGGGGACTCGTCATCGCGGTCGTCGACTACGGCGTGAAGGCCAACATCCTGCGCTCGCTCCGGGAGCGGGGGTGCCGGGTGGTCGTGCTTCCCCACACGGCCACTTGGGCGGACGTCCAGGCCGCGGGCGCGGACGGCCTGGTGCTCTCGAACGGGCCGGGTGACCCGGCCGTGCTCGAAGGGCCTGTCGAGCTGGCGCGCCAGGCGCTGGGCCAGATGCCAATGTTCGGCATCTGCCTCGGCCACCAGATCCTCGGCCGCGCGGCCGGCGCCACGACGTCGCGGCTGCCGTATGGACACCACGGGGCCAACCACCCGGTCAAGGACTTCGACACCGGCCGCGTGCACATCACCAGCCAGAACCACGAGTTCCAGGTCGACGCGGCGTCGATTCCGCACGGCGACTTCTACGTCTCGCAGCGCAACCTCAACGACGGCTCCGTCGAGGGTCTCGGCCACCGCGCGCTGCCGGCCTTCAGCGTCCAGTACCACCCCGAGGGCTGCCCCGGGCCGCAGGACAACCAGTACCTGTACGACCGGTTCCTGGACATGGTCCGGGAGCGCGCCCCGCTCGTCCGCGCGGTTTCGGGAATGAAAGATGAGCCGCGTCCGCGCAAGGTCCTCATCCTCGGCTCGGGGCCGATCGTGATCGGCCAGGCCGCCGAGTTCGACTATGCGGGGACGCAGGCGTGCAAGGCGCTGCGGGAGGAGGGGATCGAGACCGTCCTCGTCAACTCCAACCCGGCGACGATCATGACCGACGAGGAGGTGGCCGACCGCGTCTACCTCGAGCCGCTGACCGTCGAGGCTGTGGAGAAGGTCATCGAGCGCGAGCGGCCCGACGCGCTGCTGCCCACGCTTGGTGGCCAGACCGGCCTGAACCTAGCCACCGACCTGGCCAACGCCGGCGTGCTCGAGCGGCACAAGGTGCGTCTCCTGGGCGCCTCGATCGACACCATCCGCAGGGCCGAGGACCGCCAGGCCTTCAAGCAGACGCTCGAGGACATCGGCGAGCCCGTCCCGCTTTCACGCGTGTGCCAGTCGCTGGATGCCGTCAAGGAGTTCGCGGCCGAGGCGGGGCTGCCTCTCGTCATCAGGCCCGCCTACACGCTGGGCGGCACCGGCGGTGGATTCGTCACCACCGAGGCCGACCTCGAGCGCATCGCGGCGCGCGGGCTCGCGGCGTCGCCGATCCACCAGGTCCTGATCGAGCGCTCGCTGTGGGGTTGGAAGGAGATCGAGTACGAGGTCATGCGCGACGGCGCGGACACCTGCATCACGGTCTGCAACATGGAGAACCTGGACCCGATGGGGGTGCACACGGGCGACTCGATCGTCGTCGCGCCGGCGCAGACCCTCTCGGACCGCGACCACCAGATGCTCCGCTCGTCGGCCATCCGCATCATCCGCGCCCTGGGCATCGAGGGAGGGTGCAACGTCCAGTTCGCGCTCGATCCCCGGAGCTCGCAGTACTTCGTGATCGAGGTGAACCCGCGGGTCAGCCGCTCGTCCGCGCTGGCGTCGAAGGCGACCGGCTACCCGATCGCGCGCGTCGCAGCGAAGGTCGCGGTCGGCCGGCGCCTCGAGGAGATCCGCAACGAGATCACCGGCCGCACGTTCGCCGCCTTCGAGCCCGCCGTCGACTACTGCGTGGTCAAGATTCCGCGCTGGCCGTTCGACAAGTTCCCGGCCGGCGATCGTCGCCTGGGCACTCAGATGGCGTCCACCGGTGAGGTCATGGCCGTGGAGCGGACCTTCGAAGCCGCCCTGGTCAAGGCGATGCGCTCGCTGGAGCAGAAACCTCCGGCGACCTGGGAGATGTCCGCCGACACCATCGACGAGCCCAACGACCGGCGCCTGTTCGCGCTTCTCGATGCGCTCCGCCACGGCGCCGATGCGGGCTCGCTCGCCGATCGGAGCGGCATCGACCGCTGGTTTATCGACCGGCTGGCCAGCATCGCCCAGGTCGAGTCGGACGGCGACGTGCGGGAGCTGCGACGCGCGGGTTTCTCGGACGCGATGATCGCCGCGCTGCGGGGCGAGAGCGTCGAGCCGGCTCATCCCACCTACAAGCTGGTCGACACCTGCGCCGGAGAGTTCGAGGCCGCAACGCCTTACTACTACTCCTGCTGGGAGGAGGAGGACGAGGCTGTCCCGCCCGACGGCCACCTTCCCGTGAACGGTGAAGTCGCGATTCAACGCACCGTCGCGGTCATCGGTTCCGGACCGATCCGCATCGGCCAGGGGATCGAGTTCGACTACTGCTCCGTCCACGCAGCCTGGGCGCTCCGCGAGGCCGGCGTCCGCGCGGTGATGGTGAACTCCAACCCCGAGACCGTCTCCACGGACTTCGATACGTCTGACCGCCTCTACTTCGAGCCGCTCGACCTCGACGGGGCGCTGCACGTGGTGCGCGCGGAAGAGGCCAGCGGCGCGCTCGTCCAGTTCGGCGGCCAGACCGCGATCAACCTCGCCCAGCCGCTCGACGAGCACCAGGTCGCGATCCTGGGTTCGAGCGTGGAGGCGATCGACCTCGCCGAGGACCGGCGCGCCTTCGCGCGCTCCCTGGACGCGATCGGCATCCCGCAGCCGATGGGCGGCACGACCACGACCGTCGAGGAGGCCGAGGCCATCGCCGAGCGGTGCGGCTACCCGGTGCTCGTGCGTCCGTCCTACGTTCTCGGGGGCCGGGCCATGGAGATCGTGCGCAACCGCGAGGAGCTCCGCCGCTACATGGTGTCGGCGGTTGGCGCCATGCCGCGGGGCCAGGTCCTGGTCGACAAGTACCTCCAGGGCGTCGAGGTCGAGGTGGACGCGATCGCGGACGGCGACACCGTCGTGATCCCCGGCGTGATGCAGCACGTGGAGCGCGCCGGAGTGCATTCGGGTGATTCCTACGCGGTCTATCCCGCCCCAGGTCTCGAGCGCGGAGAGATCGACCTGATCGTCGACTACACGGTCCGGATCGCTCGGCACCTGCGCCTGCGCGGCCTGGTCAACGTCCAGTACGTCGTCCATCGCGGACGCGTCTATGTGCTCGAGGTCAACCCACGTGCGTCGCGGACCGTGCCCTTCCTCTCCAAGGTGACCGGAGTGCCGATGGTGCGGCTGGCGACAAACGTCATGCTCGGCCGCACGCTCGCCGACCTCGGCTGGTCGACGGGGCTGGTGCCGCGACAGGACCTGGTGGCGGTCAAGGCCCCGGTCTTCTCCATGAACAAGCTGGCCAAGGTCGACTCCTACCTCGGTCCGGAGATGAAGTCGACCGGCGAGGCGATCGGCATCGCGCGAACGCTCAACGAGGCGCTGCGCAAAGCCTTCCTCGCGTCGGGCATGCACCTGGAGCGCGGCTCCGCCGCCTTGCTGACCATCGCCGACGCGGACAAGCCCGAGCTCTTCCCGATCGCCTCCCGGCTGGTGCAGCTTGGGTGCAAGCTGGTGGCCACCGACGGCACCGCTCGCGCGCTGCGCGCGGCCGGCTTCTCGCCGCGGGTGGTGGCCAAGATCGGCGAGGAGGGACCGACCGTCGTCGACGCCATCGTGGGAGGCGAGGTGCAGCTCGTGATCAACACGATGTCGAACATCTATGAGGACGCCGGCGACGGCAACCCCGTGATCAAGGACGGCTTCGAGATCAGGCGTGCCGCGGTCGAGCGGCGCATCCCGTGCCTGACGTCCCTCGACACCGCGAGCGCGCTGCTCGAGTCCGCGGTCTACGCGCGCGAGCAGATGGAGGTCAGGACCATCGACGAGTGGCGAGGCGCATTTGTTCCTCGTTGACGCGCCCGTGACCGGCCGGCGCCAGGTCGCCCGCGGGATGTTCGTCCTCGGCTTCCACGCGCCGGAGATTGCGAATTCGGTCCGTGCGGGCCAGTTCGTCAACATCGGGTGGACACCGGGCCCGCTGCTCCGCCGGCCGTTCTCGGTCTACCGGGCGGAGGACTCGCACATCGAGGTGGTGCTCAAGGCGGTCGGCGTGGGTACCGAGCAGCTGCTGGCGATGCAGATCGGCCACCGGGTCAGCTGTCTAGGGCCGCTGGGCCGCGGGTTCGAGATGACGGGCTCCGGCGTCGTCCTCGTCAGCGGCGGCCTCGGAGTCGCGCCGATGCCCCTCGCCGTGCGTGACGCCAGGGCGGCGGGTATGGAGGTGACGTGGGTGCACGGCGCGCGGACCGCGGCCGACCTCTGCGCCGAGGCCGATGGCGACCGCGTGATCTGGGCGACAGACGACGGCTCCCAGGGGTTTCACGGCACGGCGGTGGTGGCCGCGCCCGACGCCGACCTCGTCCTGGCATGCGGTCCGAACCCCATGCTCGCGGCCGCGGCCGAGCGCTGGCCTCATGCCCAGGTGGCGGTGGAGACCTACATGGGCTGCGGCACCGGCGTCTGCCTCGGCTGCGCCGTGCCGCTCCACCGCGGCGGCTACGACCGCGCGTGCACGGAGGGACCGGTCTACCGCGCCGGGGACGTCGACTGGAGCGCGCTGCCGTCACACCTGCACTACGCGGTGGGCGCGTGAAGCCCGACCTCTCGGTCGAGGTCGGCAGCCTGCGCCTTCGGGGGCCGGTGCTGGCCGCCTCGGGGACGTTCGGCTACGGGACCGAGGTTCCCCTGCTCGAGCGCAGGGCCCTCGCCGGCGTGGTGTCGAAGGGCATCTTCCTGCGTCCGCGCGAGGGCACACCGCCTCCGCGCATCGTGGAGACGCCGGGTGGGATGCTCAACGCGATCGGCCTGCAGGGCCCCGGCGTCGAGGTCCTGATCAGCGATTACGCGCCGAAGTGGGCCGCGTGGGACTTCCCGGTGCTCGTCAACATCAACGGCGAGTCCGCGAACGAGTACGGGGAGCTGGCGGCACGGCTCGACGGCGTGCCCGGAGTCGCAGGCTTCGAGATCAACATCTCCTGCCCCAACGTCGAGCAGGGCGGCCTCTACTTCGGCAACGATCCTCGCGCCGCGGCCGCCGTGACCGAGGCGGTGCGCCGGCGGACGAAGCTCCCCGTCTGGGTGAAGCTCACGCCCATGGTCGGTGACATCGGCGTGATCGCCCGCGCAGTCGAAGGTGCGGGCGCCGACGCGCTGTGCGCGATCAACACTTTCGTCGGCATGTCGATCGACCTGAGCTCGTACCGGCCGCGCCTGTCGTTTCGCACCGGCGGCCTGTCCGGGCCGGCGATCAGGCCGCTCGCGGTGCATCTTGCCCACCAGGCCGCGCGCGCGGTGCGGATCCCGGTGATCGGCATCGGGGGGATCGCGCGGGCCGAGGACGCGCTCGAGTTTCTGGTCGCGGGCTGCGCCGCCGTGCAGGTCGGAACCGCGACCTTCGTCAACCCAAAGGCCATCGAGGAGGTGCACGACGGCATCGCCGCGCACCTCCAGGCGAAGGGCTTTGGCTCGCTGGCCGATCTTCCGAGGTACCTGCCCCGGGACTGACGCCGCGCGCGCATTGCGGCCCCGGCATTGCCGGATAGTCGCGACGATCCATGCATCTCGCGCCCGAAATCCTGGTTAGTCGCGACTATCGCGGGTGTTGCGCGAGAAGAAGTGCGGTTAGTCGCGACTATCCGGGGTTGTGCTCCAGCGACGAAAATACCTGAGCGGTGTCGACCGAGCTACCCCCACAGCGACGCGATTCGGAGGCCGTCCAGATCCTGGCCACCGAGCACTGGAGCCTGCTCGCGACCCGGGCCCTGACCTACCAGGAGTCGCTCGGCCGCGTGAGCATGTTCATGTCGATCCTTTCGGGTTCGGTCATCGCCCTGGCGCTGATCGCCCAGGCGGACCACTTCGGGCGCACCTTCATCGTGGTCGCCATCTTCATGCTGACCGTGGTGTTCTTCACAGGCGTCGCCACCATCCGGCGCCTGATGATGCTCAACCGCGACGACTTCAAATGGGTGATCGGCATGAATCGCCTCCGCCACGCGTATCTGGGTCTTCACCCTGAGCTCGAGCCGAATTTCGTCACCAGCCCGCACGACGACCTGCCGGGTGCTCTGCAGACCCTCGGTCTCGATCCGGTGAGCGCGCCGATGTTGGGCACTGTGTTTCACGGCTTCGTCACGCTGCCGGGCATGCTTGGCGTGATCGTCGCCTCGGTCGGTGGCGCCATCGCGGGCTTGGCTACCGCGGGCTTTGGCGCTCCCGTGTATGCCGTCCTGCTTGTCGGTGGGCTCGCGTTTGCTGTC
The DNA here is from genome assembly GCA_005889135.1 of Chloroflexota bacterium. GTDB lineage: Bacteria > Chloroflexota > Dormibacteria > Dormibacterales > Dormibacteraceae > 40CM-4-65-16. The sequence continues at coordinate 20,308 of VBEK01000138.1, read as the reverse complement.
TCGCTCGGGGGCATTCTCCGGTCTGCGAACCGCTCCTTCCGGCGGTACGGCCCTGACGTCGAGCCGCGGTTCCCGACCCCGCCGAAATCATCGACCTAGTCCCCGGATAACCGTCACAATCGCGGCACCGATGATGGAGTCGGGGCCGCCAGCCGACGAAAAGCAGCCGGTCCGTCCTTCAGACCCCGGTGTCCTCCAGGTGCTCGCTAACGAGCACTGGAGCTTGCTGGCGACGCGGTCGCTGACCTACAACGAGTCGCTCAGCCGCGTGAGCATGTTCCTCTCCGTGCTCTCGGGTGCGGTGATCGCCCTGGCGCTGGTCGCCCAAGCCGACCACTTCGGCCAGACCTTCGTCCTGGTGGCCATCCTGATCCTCACCGTCGTCCTCTTCGTCGGGCTCACCACGGTAGTTCGACTGGAGGTCCTCAACCGGGATGACATCCGCTGGGTCAAGGGCATGAACCGCATACGGCACGGTTACCTCGACCTCCACCCCGAGGCGGAACCTTACTTGGTGACCACACATCACGACGATTTCCGAGGTGTGTCGATCACGATGGGCTTCGAGTCGACGCCCAGGGGCGGCCCTGGCGAAATCGCCCATGCGCTTCAGACCCTGCCAGGCGTGGTGGCCGTACTTGTAGGGGTCGTCGCCGGCGCCCTGGGCGCACTGGTGGCGCGTGCTTTCGGCGCGCCGACCGGCGTCATGGTCGGGGCGGCCATCGCCGGTTTCGTTCTGACAGGCGCCCTGATCGGGGCGTTGGGCGCCCGCGGCTTCTCCAAGTTTTACGCCGCCCACACTTCGCGATTCCCTTCCGAAGAGCCGGCCAAAGAGCAATAGATCGGCGGGTCAGCAGTCACAATCCTCTAGCCGTGCTCGAGGTCGACGGTCTTGCGAAACGCTATGGGGAGGTGCTTGCCCTCCGCGACCTGAGCGTGCGCGTCGACGAGGGCGAGTGCCTGGTGCTGCTCGGCCGCAACGGGGCCGGCAAGACCACCGCCCTCCGGTGCATGGCGGGGGTGCTGCTGCCCTCGGCCGGGAACGTGAAGGTCGACGGGATCGACGCCGCCGACGACCCGGCGGCGGTGCGGGCGCTGGTCGGCCTGATGCCGGAGGTGCCAGGGCTGTACGAGCGCATGTCCGCCCGGTCCTACCTCGACCACTTCGGCGCGATCTACGACCTCGAGCCGTCGCTCCGGACGCGGCGCATCGGCGAGCTGCTGGAGCTCTTCGAGCTCGCGGACGCCGGGGACCGCTGGCTGGGCACGTACTCCAAGGGCATGCGGCAGAAGGTGGCGCTCATCCGCGCCACGCTCCACCGGCCCCGCCTGGTGCTCGCCGACGAGCCAACTTCCGCGCTCGACCCCGACAGCGCCAGGCGCGCGTGGAACTACCTGAAGGACCTGCAGAAGGACGGCTGCGCGCTCGTCATCTGCACCCACAGCATGGAGGAGGCCGAAAACCTCGCGGGGGACATCGGGATCATGTCCGCCGGTCGCGCGCTGGCGGTGGGGAGCATCGTCGAGCTGCGCCGCCGCTCCGGGCTCAAGACCCATCAGGAGGTCCGCGAGCTGCCCTCCCTTCAGGACATCTACCTCGCCATCGTCGGCAACGGAGCCGCTGAGCATGAGCTGGCCGAGACTCGATCGGCGTAAAGCCGCCATCGTGGCCCGGCGCGATCTACGGGACGCGACGAGCGAACTGCGCCTGATCGCCGCCATGGTCGCCCTGACCCTGGCGATCCCGCTCGCGTCCGGCTCGGGCGTGCGCGCGCTGGCCGCGTTCGGCGGCGGCACCGCGGTCGTCAACCGGCTCGCGCTCGTGGGCGCTTTCTTCGTCGTCTTCATCCCCGCGAGCTTCTCCCTCGTGCTGGCGCTGGAGTCGTTCGTCGGCGAGCGCGAGCGCACGACGCTCGAGGTGCTGCTCTCGACGCCGCTGCGCGAAGCCGAGATCTACGCGGGCAAGGTCGCCGCCGTGCTCGCGGTGTCGCTGACCCTCTGCTACGGCGGCCTGCTCGTCTACTGCCTGGTCACGTTTCCCGGGCTTGGCTACTTCCCGCTCGCGATCCTGCTCGCGCTGGCGCTGTCGACCATCTGCCAGGTCGCGGCGATGGTCGCGGGCGCGGTGATCATCAGCCTCAACGCGCGCACGATGCGCGCGGCCAACGTGATGGCCTCGTTCATCATCCTGCCGATGTCGATCGCGCTCCAGGCGGAGGCGGCGCTGATCCTCATCGGACGGGCCGAGTACCTGTGGGCTTTTGCGCTCCTGATGCTGGTGGTCGCGGTGGTCTTTCTGCGCATGGGCTTCAACGGCTTCTCGCGCGAGGCTCTGCTGGCGCGGGATGTGGGCCTGCGTAATCCTTGGCGCAGGGCGGTCAACGCCGTGCGCGGGAGCTTCGAGGGGCGTCCCGGCCTGCTCCGGCTCGTGTGGATGCGCCGTACGCCGATGCTCATCGCCGCGGCCGGGTTTCCGATCGGCGCCGTAGCCGGCTACCTGGCGGGCGCAACCAACGTCATCCCGGCCAACGTCGTGCGGCCGGTGCTGACAAGCCTCGTGCGCACGACGAACGCGAGCGGCGCGATCGACGAGGCTCTGCTCATCTTCAGCCACAACGTGCTCGCGTTCGTCCTGGTCGCAGCTCTGGCCATCCTCACGGCGGGGCTGAGCGGGTTCCTGCTCACATTCGCGCCCGGGTTCATCCTCGGCTTCGCGGCGGCACTCACATCCTGGACGTTCGCGCTCAGCGGCATCGTGCCCAACGGGTTCGTCGAGATCCCGGCCGCGATCATCGCCGGAGGATTGGCCATCCAGATCGGGGCCGCGGCGATCCACATGGACCCGAGCGGAGGCTGGACGGCACGCGTGCTGGCCGCGTTCGCCGACTACGTGCGCGCGCTGCGCTGGCTCGTGCCGGCGCTCGCGGTGGCCTCGGTGCTCGAAGTCTTGCTCGGCTGACCAAAGACTTCAGGCTTTAACAGCCGCACACCGAGCACCACCGCGCCGGCGATCGTGGCCCCGATGGCGAGCGCCCACGGCGCGCCGAACAGCGTCGCCAGCGCGCCCGCCTGCGTCGCGCCGATCGGGCCGACGCCGATCAGCGCCTCCGCGTAGAGCGCCATGACGCGGCCGCGAAGGCGGTCGGGCGTCAGGGTCTGGATGCGGCTGTTGGCGGCCGCGATGAACGAGATCTGGCAGTAGCCCGCGACGAAGAGCGTCACCAGGGAGACGGCGAACACGCGCGACAGCGAGAACTCGAGGAGGGCGGCGATCCAGATCCCCGCCATCCAGAGCTGGCGGCGCGGGTCGGCGCCGAGCCGAGGGAAGAACGCCAGCGTCAGCGCGCCGATCAACGACCCAAGGCCCATCGAGGCGAGCAGGAACCCGAACCCGTGCGCGCCGACGTGCAGCACCTGGTCGGCGAAGAGCGGCAGAAGCGTCGTGCGGTTCATCGCGAACAGCGAGAAGACGGCGACGACGACCAGGAGCAGGCCGACGACCGGCTCGCCCCGAGCGTAGGCCGCGCCGCGCGCCAGGCGCGCGCGCAGCGGCTCTTCCTCGTGGTGGTGCTCCACCGTGGGGAGGTCGCGCATCAGCAGCAGCGCCGCGATGGCCGCCAGATAGCTCACGGAGTTCAAGAGGAAGCAGATGGGCACGCCGACGACGGCGATCAGCACACCTGCGATCGAAGGTCCGATCACGGCCGAGGCGTTGAAGACCGAGGAGTTGAGGGCGATGGCGTTCAGCAAGTCCTGCTTGCCGACAAGCTCGACCTGGAACGCCTGCCGACACGGGACGTCGAGGGCGTTGATCGTCCCGGTGACAAGCGCCGCGACGACGACCTCCCAGTACTGCGCATGGCCGGTGGCCGTGAGCACGAACAGGGCGAGGGGCGGGACGACGAACGAGCTTTGCGTCACGAGCAAGACCCGGCGCTTGCGGTAGCGGTCGGCGATCTCGCCGGCGAGCGGACTGAGGACCAGGACGGGCAAGAACTGCGCCGCAAGGGCAAGACCGACGAGGAAGCCGTTGTGTGTCAGCTCGAGGGCAAGCCATGGGAGCGCGACGGTCTGCATCCACGTGCCGACGGTGGAGACGATCTGGCCCACCAGGAAAAAGCGGTAGTTGCGGTGGCGCAGCGCGCCCAGCATCCGGCTCGGAGCCGGAACGACCTCACTCACGGCGCGGTGCGATCATCGGGGCGTGGCCATGGTCCGCGAGGTGGTCGACATCGAGGCGCCCCCCGAACGGGTGTGGGCGGTCGTGGCCGAGGACGTGAAGAACGCGCCGAAGTGGACGACCAACCTCGACCGGGTGGAGACTCTCGACGGCGGTCCGCCCGGCAAGGGCACGCGCTATCGCTACCACCTCGACATCGGCGGCCAGAAGGTCCGGCTCGAGGTCGAACAGGACGTGTGGAGCAAGCCGAAGAGGTGCGCGGGCCGGTTCATCAAAGGTCCGCTGAACGGAACGTGGTCGTATACCTACACGGCCCGCAAGGACGGCTCCACGCGCCTGGTCTACGAGATGGACTACCAGCTCGGTGGCCTGCTCCGGTTCGCGACCGGCGTGCTCGGCCCCCAGTACGCGGCCGGGATCCGCAAGAACATGCAGTCGCTGAAGAAGTACGTCGAGTCCGGCAAGGGCCCCAGGCCGAGCGTCAAGAGGTGACGGCCTCGGCCTCGATCTCGACCTTCCAGCGCTCGTCGAGCAAGCCCTTGACCACCACCATCGTCGACACCGGGCGGGCGTCCTTCATCACCTCGCCGTGAGCCCTGCCCACCGGCTCGCTGAACGCGGCGTCGGTGACGAACATCCGCGTCCGCACGACCTGGTCCACGGAGGCCCCGAGCTCGCCCAGCGCGGCGGCGATGATCTCCAGACAGCGCCGGGCCTGGACGTAGGGGTCGGGATCGACGTGGCCGTCGGGCCAGATCGGGGCCGTGCCTGCGACCTCGACGCGGTCGCCGGCGCGCATGGCACGACAAAACCCGAGCGTCTTCTCGAACGGTGACCCGGAGCTGACGCGCCGCCGCTCGGTCAGGGGCGTCGGAACGGAAGCAGCTCGAGCTGCTCGAAGCGATCCTGGACGGCGGTCCGGAGCTCGGCGACCAGCGCCTTCAAGCGTTCCTGCGCCGCGCTGTCGGTGACGTTGACCACGCGGATCCGGCGCAGCGTCGTCTGCAGCGCGTACAGACCCGCCGGTTCGTTGCCGGTCAGCCGCGCGGCCGCGCTGCGGATCTCCCGCGCGGCGTCGTCCTGGCCGTGGGCGCGCAGCCAGTTGGCGAGCCGGCCGGCAGCGACCATGACGCGCTGTGTCTTCGGGTTCTGCACCGGGGTCACGGCCTCGCGGAGTGGGCGAGGCTCGAAGAGGGCGGCGATGCCACGGGGCCGACGGATCACGGATCGGAGCCTGCGGGTCAGTGTGCCCGGGCCGATCATGACGAGCACACCTGACGCGATCAGGAAGAGCACGACGAGGGCCACAACCGCGTCCAGCATTTTTCCCTAGGTTACGCTTGGGCGAGGCTGGATTTGTAAGCCTTTACCTGAGGGGACCGAAAGCTTGACTCCTGTCGCCGTCATCACAGGTGCTTCTTCCGGCATCGGCGCGGCCACGGCGGTCGCGCTCGGCCGCCAGGGCTTCCGGATCGTCGCCGGGGCGCGTCGCGTGGAGCGGCTGGGCCAGGTCGCGGGCGAGGAAGGGCTCGCCCTTCGCCTCGACGTGACAGACGAGCAGAGCGTCGACGAGTTCGTCCGCGAGGTGGGCAAGAGATTCGGCCGCATCGACGTGCTCGTGAACAACGCCGGCGGCGCGCTTGGGCTCAACCCCATCGCCGAGGCGAAGGACGACGAGTGGATCGGGATGTGGAAGACCAACGTCCTGGGCCTGATGTGGATGACCCGGGCGTGCCTGCCGCTTCTGCGCAAGGCGAGGCACGGGCACATCGTCAACATCGGCTCGATCGCGGGCTTCGAGACCTACAAGGGAGGGGCCGGCTACACCGCGGCCAAGCACGCGGTGCGCGCGATCACAAAGACGCTGCGCATCGAGCTCAACGGCGAGCCGATCCGGATCACCGAGATCGCGCCCGGGCTGGTGGAGACGGAGTTCAGCGTCGTTCGTTTCCACGGCGACCGTAAGGCGGCAAAGGCCGTCTACGAGGGACTCAAGCCGCTCACCGCCGAGGACATCGCCGACTGCGTCGTGTTCGCCGTCACCCGTCCGCCGCACGTCGACATCGATGAGATGGTCGTGCGGCCGGTGGCGCAGGCCAACGTGACGACAGTCGCGCGCAAGGCACCGAAAGCCAAGAGCTAGGGAAGGAGAAGGATCTTCCCGGTCGTCTTGCGGGCCTGAAGGTCGATGTGGGCCTGCCGCGCCGCCTCCAGCGGGTAGCGGGCGCCGATGTGAACCTTCAGCTCGCCCCTCGCGATGAGGTCGAAGACCTGGCGCGCACGGTCGCGCAGCATCCCGGCGGTGCGGGTGTAGGTGTGCAGCGTCGGCCGCTGCACATACAGAGATCCGAGCGGAGCGAGCTTCGCCACAGGCAAGGGATCAGGCTGCCCGCTGGCCGCGCCGTAGAGGATCATCCGTCCGAACGGCCGGATCGCCTCCAGGCCCTCGTAGAACGTCGCCTTGCCGACGCCGTCGTACACCGCGGCAACCCCCTCGCCGCCGGTGATCTCGCGCGCCTTCTTGGCGAAGCCGGCGTAATCGATCACATCGTCGGCGCCCGCCTCTCTAGCAAGCTTCGCCTTCTCCGCCGAAGAGGTCGTGGCGATGACGCGTGCGCCCAGCGACTTCGCGATCTGCGTGAGCAGCAACCCGACTCCACCCGCGCCGGCGTGGATTAGCACCGCGTCGCCATTCTGGATCGGGTACGACTCGTGGGCGAGGTACAGAGCGGTGATGCCCTGCAGCAGCGCGGCCGCGGCGATCTCGGTGGGCACCTGGTCGGGGATGGGCACGAGCTTGTCCGGGTTGGCGGCCACGCGCTCGGCGTAGCTGTTGGGAACGTCGACCCACGCCACCCGCCTGCCGTCCGCCGTCCTGCCGGAGCCTTCGACGCCGATGATCGCGGGAGGAGCCGAGCCGTATCCGCCGCCCTCGCGCTCGTACACGTCGCGGAAGTTGACTCCCACCGTCTCGATGTCGACCAGCACCTGACCGGCGCGTGGCGAAGGGTCAGGCACTTCCTTGAACTCGAGGACTTCGGGTCCCCCGTTGCGTTCGAAGGCAACTGCCCTCATCTCGTCATTTGATCAGAACGGGCTGGGTGCGGTGGTCTCTCGACGCGGATAGTCGCGACTATCCGCGCATCTCGTGCTCCAAAAGTGCAGTTCGTCGCGCGTATCCGTTCACCTCGTGTTTCAAAACCCGCGTTAGTCGCGACTATCCGGGTACCTCGTGCGCCAACTCCCGCGTTAGTCGCGACTATGCACGAACCTCGTGTCGCAAGACCGGGGTTAGTCGCGACTATCCGTCTGCTTGTCCTTCGTCATTTGATCAGGCCGGCCGCACGGGCCTCGTCTTTCGTCATTCAACACCCGGGGTCCCCGTAGTGACCGCAGCACCCACTGCCGCCGGTACGGCGGCCCAGGTTGGTGAGCACGCGGCGCATGCGCTCCGCCGGACTCAGGTTGCCGGCGACGAGGTTGCGAAGGAACGTCGATGGACCGCTCATTCGTAATAGTTGCTGTTGTACTCGATCCATCCCGGGTCAGGGCAGCCTGTGGAAGTCGTCGCGTGTGTGCAGTGCACGCCGTAGCGCGGCCCCGGGTCGATGAACAGCCGCCCGTGGATGATCACGGCGTCGCCCTTGTGCACGGGCACCGCTTGCGCAAGCGATGTGTTGTGGTCCACCTCGAGCAGCTCACCTGTGGTCGTGCGCACCTCGAACCTCTCATGGCCGCCGCTCTCGACCGGGTCTGTGATGACAGTCGCGTCGAACGTCACCTCGGCGCCGTCCGAGCTGTTCTGAATGTCGTTGTGCAGGGCCTGGTCGTCGGCGGTCTCACGCCCGCCGCAGGCGAGGAGCACGAGTGCGGCCGCGACGATCGCGGCGGCTTTCACAGGGCCAGCGCTTCCTCCAGCCTCAGTCGCCCCTCGTAGAGCGCTTTGCCGAGGATCACGCCGTGCGCGCCCGTGGCGTTGATCCGGCGGATGTCGTCAAGCGAGGAGACGCCGCCCGAGTACTGCAGCTCCAGCCGGGTCATCTTCCGCACCTTTGCCAGGGTGTCCAGGTCGGGGCCGCTCATCGTGCCGTCGCGGTCGATGCACGTGAGGATGACGCCCGCGAGCGGCAAGTCGGCCCAGCGTCCGACAAGCGCCTTGAGCACGACGGGGTCGGTGTCCAGCCACCCGCCGACGGCGGCCTTGTTGTCGCGGACGTCGAGTGCAGCCATCACCTTGCCCGGATGCCCGAACGCACAGCGCTCGAAAAGGTGCGGGTCGCGCACGGCGGTAGTCGCCATGACCACGGCGTGAGCCCCGCTGTCCAGCAGCGCTTTCACCGCATCCTCGGTGCGCACGCCGCCAGCCACTTGCATCTCGACCTTCGACTGCTCGAGCATCTGTGCGATCACCGTCCGGTTGCTGGCGGAACCTCGCGCGGCGTCGAGGTCGACGACGTGGATCAGCTGCGCGCCGGCGGCGGCGAACCGCTGCGCCATCGTCACCGGATCCTCCGCATAGACGGTCGGCTGCTCGTACTTGCCCTGGGTCAGGCGCACGCAGCGCCCTCCGAGGATGTCGATCGCTGGAATGACGACCATGACCCTCGGCCTAGCGGTAGTTCGTGAACTGCAGCGGCACCGGGATGTCCTCGGCGTCACGAAGCGACTTGATGACCAGCTGGAGCGTGTCCTTGTCCTTGCTCACGACCCGGAGCTGGTCGCCCTGGATGCGGACCTGGAGCTTGCTGGAGACGTTCTGGATGCGCTTGCGGAGGTCGCGCGCCAGGTCGTCGTTGATGCCCGCGTTCAGCTGGACCTCGATCTGGCCGCGGCCCTTGCCCACCGTCTTCGGGTCGCCGGCCTTGAACAGCTTGGGCGAGAGCTGGCGCCGGGCGGCCTTCTCGCGCAGCACCTGCAGCGCGGCCCGCGCCCGGTCCTCGGTCGATGACTCGATGACGATGACGTCGCCGCGCTGCTCGTAGCTGGTCGCGGTGTCCTTGAAGTCGAAGCGGGTGCCCACCTCACGGCGCGCCTGGTCGAGGGTGTTGGTCAGCTCGGCGGGGTTGAACTCGGACACGACGTCGAACGAGAACTCAGCCACCGCTTGCGATCGCGTTCAGCCCGACGATCACCGCGACGACCGCGAGGGCCACGCCCACCAGCGAAGAGATGGCCAGCAGGGCGCCGATGCCGGCAGTGCCTTCGTCCAGAGGCTCCGGCGGCGGCTTGTCGTAGGGGTCGGGCCCGTAGTCGACGTCGTAAAGGCCGTCGGTCCGCGCCCGCTGGACGAGCTGGTCGACCACGGGCTTGCCGCCCGACGGCAGCGCCTTGCTCTCAAGGTTGGCGACGGCCTCCTTCAGGTTGTCGCGCGTCTTGCCCAGCTCGGCAACGACCAGGTCCAGCGTCTGCGTCGCAGCCGTCGTCGGGTGCTCGCGGCGCAGGTCGGCGATGATGCCGTAGAGGCTCACGTTCGGAAATCGTAACCGCCCGGGAAAGGTAAGTACCCCGCCGGGCAATACACTTACTTGAGCATGGGTGTGGATACGAAAGCCAAGACCGCGGCGAAGAAGCCGGCGGTCCATCCCAACACGTGGGTCTTCTTCGACGGCGACTTCGCGCGCTATCACGATGTGAAGCTCGGCCTGATGACGCACGCGCTGCACTACGGGACGGCGGTCTTCGAGGGTATCCGTGCCTACTGGAACCAGAAGAAGGGTCAGCTCTACCTCCTGGCGGCGGCGGCGCACTACGACCGCATGCACCGCTCGGCCAATGTCATGCGCATGAAGCTGCCGTACTCGACCGAGGAGCTCGTCAACTTCACACTCGAGCTGCTGCGCCGCAACGAGTTCAAATCCGACGTTTATGTGCGGCCGCTGCTCTACACGTCGAGTGAGGAGATCGGCGTCCGCCTCCACAATCTCGACCGCAACTTCTTCATCTACGCGGTGCCGTTCGGCAAGTACGTGGAGGTCGAGGCCGGCATCCGCTGCATGGTGAGCAGCTGGCGGCGTGTCCCCGACCAGGCGCTGCCGGCGCGGGCGAAGATCACAGGCTCGTACGCGCAGGCGGCGCTCGCGAAATCGGAGGCCGTGGAGGGCGGCTTCGACGAGGCGATCGTGATGTCGATCGACGGCCACGTGTCGGAAGGCTCGGCGGAGAACGTCTTCATGCTCAAGGACGGCGTCTTCGTCACCCCGCCGGTGACCGACGACATCCTCGAGGGCGTGACCCGGCAGCTGCTGATGAAGGTGATCGGCGACGAGCTCAACATCGAGGTGCAGGAGCGGAGCATCGACCGCACCGAGCTCTACACGTGCGACGAGCTGCTTCTGTGCGGCACGGGCGCGCAGATCTCTCCGGTCATCGAGGTCGACCGGAGGCCGGTCGGCAACGGCAAGGTGGGGGAGTTCACGCAGGAGCTCCAGAACATCTACTTCGGCGCCGTCCGCGGCGAGCTGCCGAAGTACAAGGACTGGACGATCCCCGTTTACTAGACGAGGTGGGGCTGTAGGCCGGATTCACTCCGGCCGTCACCAGGCGTGATCTGTCTAAACGCATCCAGGCGATGTGTGCAACGGAGGGGGCTCCACGGGGGAGGCCTGCCTCCCCCGTGAAAGTTGTCGTCGCGCCGAACGCGTTCAAGGGCACCATGACGGCCGAAGAGGCTGCTCGCGCGATCGCGCGCGGCGTGCGCGAGGTGTTCCCCGACGCGGACGTCATCGAGGTCCCGGTCGCCGATGGTGGCGACGGAACCGTTGAGGCGCTGGTCTCGGCAAAACGCGGCGAGTACCGCGACGTCCGGGCCGAAGGTCCTCTCGGTGACCCCGTCGACGCGCGCTATGGATTGATCGATTCCGGACGGACGGCGGTCGTGGAGATGGCCGCGGCGAGCGGGCTCACACTCATCCCGCCGGAGCGGCGCGACCCGCGCAAGACCTCGACCTACGGCTTTGGGCAGCTGCTGGATGCGGCGCGACGCGACGGCGTGTCGACGATCATCGCGGGCATCGGAGGCTCCGCGACCAACGACGGTGGCGCCGGGATGGCCCAGGCCCTCGGATGCCGGCTGCTCGACGCCGGCGGCCGTGACCTGCCTCGCGGTGGCGCGGCCCTCATCAACCTCGCCCAGGTCGACACCTCCGCGCTGGATCCGGGGTGGCGTGTCGTCAAGGTGCGCGTGGCCTGCGACGTCACGAACCCCCTGACCGGGCCGAACGGCGCCAGTCACGTGTACGGGCCGCAGAAGGGCGCCGACCCCACGATGGTCGAGGAGCTGGACCGCGCGCTGAAGCGCTTCGGCGAGGTGGTCGGGGTCGACGACCTGCCCGGAGCGGGGGCCGCGGGCGGGACCGGCGCCGGGTTGGTCGCCTTCCTCCACGCCACCCTCGAGCCGGGCGCCCCTCTCGTCGTCGAGGCCACGGGCCTCGACGCCAGGCTCCAGGGGGCGGGCCTGGTCATCACCGGCGAGGGGCAGGCGGACGAGCAGACCGCCTTTGGCAAGGCTCCGGGCGAGGTGGCCCGGCGGGCGCGCAATGCAGGCATACCGGTCCTGCTGCTGGCCGGCAGCAAGGGCGCCGGCTGGGAGGCGCTGAACGAGCTGGGCGTCTCCGCGGTGGTGGCGCTCACGGAGGAAGGAATCACGCTGCAGCAGGCCCTAAGTGACCCAGAAGGGATGCTGACGCGGGCCACCGTAGTAGCCTGCCGCAGGCATTCATGGGCGAGCTAGAGGACCAGCCGGCCGCCAGGGACCAGGCCGAGCCGACCGACGTCGAGCTCGTTCGCGCCTACCGCAATGGCGACGTCCACGCCTTTGAAGAGCTCCATCGCCGCTACGTCGCTTCCATCTATCGCCTGGTCCGGCGCAAGCTCGGCGACGCCTTGCTGGCCGAGGACATCGCCCAGGAGACCTTCATGAAGGCGCTGCGGATGATGGACAAGGTCGACGAATCGTTCAACTTCGGCGGCTGGGTGCACACCGTGGCGCGCAACCTGTGCTTCGACGAGCTTCGCCGCCGCCAGCGCGACCTCCGCGCCGACGGCACGACCGAGGAGGAGGACGACGAGCTCATGGCGAACCTGCCTTCAACGTCGAAGGGGTTCGACCCGGTGCTCGTGCAGGAGTCCAACGAGACGCGACGTCAGGTCTGGATCGTGGCGCAGCGCCTGCCCGAGAAGTACCGGCTGGTGCTGACCTTGCGTGAGCTCCAGGACATGAGCTACCGCCAGATCGCGCGCACCTTGAAGATGTCGGAGAGCGCCGTCGAGACGCTCCTCTACCGTGCGCGACTGCGATTCAAGGAGGAGTACCTCGCGTCGCAGCGCGAGGGGCAACTGAGCCACGAGGAGGCGCTGCCGCTGCTCGCGCCTTACCTCGCCGGGAAGCTGCGCCGGCCGCAGGCCGAGGCCGTTCGGGACCACATCGCCACGTGCGCCAAGTGCACGCGCAAGATCGGGCGCAGGAGGCTAAAGACCAGCGCAGGAGTGAAGCACGATGCGGGTTAGTAGAGTAGGTATGAAATGGCCAGGATAGTCGTGCGCTTTTTCGACGACGAGACGGTCGAGGGCACCGCCCGCGACCTCGATTTCGACGAGCCCGACTTCCTTGTCGAGGTCGACGACGCAGGGGGCCTCGAGAACAACGAGACCGCCTGGATCCCGCTCACGGCTGTCAAATGGGTCGAGCTCCAGCGCGACAAGGAGCTCGCCGACACGCCCACGCGTAAGGTCGCGATCCGCTTCCTCGACGGCGAAGTCCTTCGCGGCCACCTCGACGGCACACTGGAAAGGCATCGCTACGGCGTGGTCTTGCACCTCCACGCCGAGCACAGCGACAGCCCGATCCGCAAGCTGGGGATTCCGTTCTCAGCGGTCAAAGCGCTCTTCTTCGTGCGCGAGTTCGACGCGCGCGGCGAGGAGGCCGGCACCGCATCGGATGCGTACCTCGCGCGCCGGACGATGGCGCCGCTGCTCGACGTGCTCGAGGAGATGGACATGCTCACGCGGTTGCACCGCGACGGGCTCCTGTCCGACACGGAGTACGCCTCGAAGCGGACGCTGGTCCTGGAAAGGCTCTAACCCGCCGCCCTTACACGCTTTTTGCGCAAAGGGCGTGTATATACCGCCCTGGATGGGCGCGTTGTGCGCAAAAACCTGCGTGTAGGGAGCTACTCGGACCCAGGGCGGGTCGGCCGAGCGGATAGTCCGGACTATCGCCGTTGGGCGCGCCCCGAAGGGCCGGTTAGTCCGGACTATCCGCCTAAGGGAGGCTGGGCGAACCATGCCGCGTAGAATTTCGATCGTGGCCGAAGGCAACGGTGCGCGCCGCGGCAATGGGGAAGTGAAAGGCTCCTTCAAGGTCAAGGCGGGCCTCGCCCAGATGCTGAAGGGCGGCGTGATCATGGACGTCGTCACGCCGGAGCACGCCCGCCTCGCCCAGGACGCGGGCGCCTGCGCGGTGATGGCGCTCGAGCGCGTCCCCGCCGATATCCGCAAGGAGGGCGGCGTCGCGCGCATGTCCGACCCGGAGCTGATCAAGTCGATCATGGCGGCGGTCACCATCCCGGTCATGGCCAAGTGCCGCATCGGGCACTTCGTCGAGGCCCAGGTGCTGGAGGCGCTGGGCATCGACTACATCGACGAATCGGAGGTGCTGACACCGGCGGACGAGGAGAACCACATCGACAAGCACCCGTTCAAGGTGCCTTTCGTCTGCGGCTGCCGCGACCTCGGCGAGGCGACGCGCCGCATCGCCGAAGGCGCGGCGATGATCCGCACCAAGGGCGAGGCCGGGACCGGCAACGTGGTCGAGGCGGTGCGTCACGCGCGCGCCGTCAGCGCCGGCATTCGCAAGCTGCAGGGCATGAACCACGCCGAGCTGGTCCACGAGGCCAAGCAGATCGGCGCACCGGTCGAGGTGTTGGCCGAGTGTCAGAAGCTCGGACGCCTGCCGGTGGTCAACTTCGCGGCGGGCGGCATCGCGACGCCGGCGGACGCGGCGCTGATGATGCAGCTCGGCGTGGACGGCGTCTTCGTCGGTTCGGGCATCTTCAAGTCCGAGGACCCCTTGAAGCGTGCCCGGGCGATCGTCGCCGCCACGACCTACTTCGACAAGCCCGACGTCATCGCCGAGGTTTCGGCCGGTCTCGGAGAGCCTATGCGCGGCCTCGAGATCCCGGCCATCCCGAAGGAAGAGCTGCTCGCTGCCCGAGGCTGGTAGCTCCCGCAAGCCACCCCTCGTCGGGGTCCTCGCGATGCAGGGAGCCTTCGCGGAGCACATCAAGGCGCTGGAGGCCGCCGGGGCACGCACCCGGCTCGTGCGCAGCCGCGAGGACCTCGACGGCCTGGACGGAATTGTGCTCCCCGGCGGCGAGAGCACAACCATGACGATGCTGATGGAGCGCGTGGGCATGCTCGCGCCGCTGCGGCAGGCCATCGAGCGAGGCCTGCCGACGCTCGCCACCTGCGCGGGCATGATCGTCCTAGCGCGCGAGATCACGGACGGAATGGCGGACCAGAAGGGCCTCGATCTCCTCGACATCGCCGTGCGGCGCAACGGCTACGGACGCCAGGTCGACAGCTTCGAGGCACCGCTGCAGATCGACGGTCTCGACGGCAAGACCTTTCCCGGCGTGTTCATCCGCGCGCCCCTGGTCGAGCGGACCGGCGACGTCGAGGTGATCGCGCGCCACGACGGCCACCCGGTGGCCGTGCGTCACGGACGAATCACCGCGCTCGGCTTCCACCCCGAGCTGAGCGGCGACCTGCGCCTGCACCGGGAATTCGTGCGCCTGGCGGCGGGCCAGAGATGAAGATCCGTTCCGCGGGCCTGCTCGACCTCTCGCGCATCGAGGAGATGCACCGCTCGTCCGATGTGAAGCTGAGCGAGGCCGAGCCGCCGGCCGCGCGCCTGTGGTCGCTGCTGAGCTCGACGCTTTCCGCCCTGCTGCCGCTGGCTCAAGACACCTTGATCTACGTCGCCGAGGAGAAGGGCAAGGTCGTCGGCTACATCCAGGCCTCCGGCCAGCCGCTCGCGCTCGACCTGCGGCGGGCGCGCGTCCTTCAGGTCCTCAACCTCCAGGTCGCCGACGAGGTCGACGCCGACGAGGTCGCGCCCGCGCTTGTGCAGCACCTCTGCAACCAGGCTCTCGAGCGCGGCGCGATGCGTCTGTTCGTGCGTCTGCCGGACCGTGACGCGCTGCTGCCCGCGTTCCGGCTCGCCGGCTTTCGCCAGTACGCGACCGAGCAGGTCCTGTACAGCGAGAAACCGCGCCAGCGCTCCGACGAATATCCGCTCGGCATCCGCCCGACCAGGCGGGGAGACGACCGCCGGCTCTACCAGCTGTACCGCAAGGTCACCCCGCAGGGTGTCTCCCAGCTCGAGGCGCCGACGTTTCGCGACTGGAGAGGCCTACACGCCGGCGACGCCGCGGGCGGGCATGTGGTCGACCGGATCGAGGTCGTGGGCTTCGTCCGCGTGCAGCGTGGCGGCGCCGCGCGGCCCGACACCCTGCAGCTCATGGCCCTCCCCGAGCACCCCTTACCGGCCGAGCTCGCCGACTATGGGATCTCGCTCCTCGGAGACTCTGAGACGCCGGCCTGGTCGAGCCTGCGTCACTATGATTCGCACATGATCGACGCCCTTCGCGGGCGTGGGTTCACCATCCTGCTGACGCAGCTGCTGTTGGTCAAGGAGCTGGCCGTCCGGGTCCCGAAACCGGTCCGCGAAAAAGGACTGGTGCCGTCCTTCGGATGAGCGCGCAGAGAGAACCGACCCCCGATCATTCGCGCGGACCTCGGTGGGACGAGGAGATCGAGCTGCTCGCCCGCGCCCTGCCGCCCGACCTCGCCCGCGCCCTGCACGACCGGATCGACCCGGGCGAGCTGCTCGAGATCGTGCTCGACCTGGGGCGGGAACCCGAGGCCCGCGTGCCCGGCCGTGAGGTGCTGCTCGCGGACCATCCGGTGTCGGCGTCCGACCTCGAGCACGTGGCGAACAACATCGGTCAGTTCAGCGATGACAACCGGGCCGGCATCGAGCGCACGCTGCACCGGGTCTCCGCGATTCGCAACCGCTCGGGCCGCATCGTCGGCCTGACCATGCGTGTCGGCCGCGCGGTCACCGGCACCGGGGAGATCATTCGCGACATCGTCATCAGCGGCCAGAGCATCCTTCTGCTCGGCCGGCCCGGGATCGGCAAGACGACGATGCTGCGCGAGTGCGCGCGGCTTCTGGCCGACGAGCTGCGCAAGCGCGTCGTGATCGTCGACACGTCGAACGAGATCGGAGGCGACGGTGACATCCCGCACCCTGGCATCGGCCGCGCGCGGCGGATGCAGGTCAAGACCCCGCTCCTGCAGCACGCGGTGATGATCGAGGCCGTCGAGAACCACATGCCCGAGGTCATCGTCATCGACGAGATCGGGACCGAGCTCGAGGCCGCCGCCGCACGCACCATCGCCGAGCGCGGGGTGCAGCTCATCGCCACCGCCCACGGGCAGACGCTCGAGAACCTGCTCGTCAACCCGACCCTCAACGACCTGCTCGGGGGCATCCAGAGCGTGACCCTGTCCGACGAGGAGGCGCGCCGTCGAGGCACCCAGAAGTCCGTGCTGGAGCGCAAGGCCCCGCCGACGTTCGACGTCCTGGTCGAGATCCAGGACCGCGACCGCGTCGCCATCCACGTGCCCCTAGCCGACGTTGTCGACACCGCGCTGCGCGGGCCGATGCAGACGCCGAAGATTCGCGTCCGCACGCGCGAGGGCCGCGTCATCTCCAACGTCGACGTGCCGGTGGTGGTGCAGTCCGAAGCCGCACCGGCGCCGGTGTCGGCGAGCAAGCCTCTGGGCATCTTTCCCTATGGCGTGAGCCGGCACCACGTCGAGCAGTCGATCCGGGAGCTCGACCTGCCGGTGCGAGTGTTGTTCAACCTCGACGGCGCGGGCGCGGTGCTGACGCTGAAGAACCACTACCGCCGCCGGCCCGACAGCCTGCGCCAGGCGGAGAGCCGCGGCCTGCCGATCCACATCCTCAAGAGCAACTCGGTCGGCCAGGTGCGCGACGCGCTCACGCGCATCTACGGCGTGGAGAAGCAGGACGAGGCCACGACGCGCGCCCTGGCCGAGGCGGCGGCGGCGATCCGGCAGGTCAAGTCGACGCTGCGGCCGGTCGAGATATCGCCTCAGAACGCGTATCTGCGGCGCCTCCAGCACCAGCTCGTGGCCGAGAACGACCTCTCGGCGCGCAGCACCGGCAAGGAGCCCCAGCGCCGGCTGCGCATAACCCCCGCGCCGGAGGTGCCCGCCTAGTACCCTTCGCGCTCGTGGCGAAGCAGGGGTTCTTCATTACGTTCGAGGGCACGGAGGGCTCGGGTAAGACCACCCAGGCCGAGCTGCTCGCCGAGTGGCTGGAGAAGCGCAACCCGGTGCTCGTCCGCGAGCCCGGCGGCACGGAGCTGAGCGAGCAGATCCGCGACACCCTCCTCTACAGGGGCCTCGAGATCGACCCCGAGGCCGAGATGTACCTCTTCATGGCCTCGCGCCGGCAGTTGGTCGCCGAGGTCATCGCGCCTGCGCTGGCGGCGGCGCAGATCGTGATCGCCGACCGCTACCACGACTCCACGCTCGCCTACCAGGGCGGTGCGCGCGGGCTGGCGACGACGTGGCCACCGAGTTTCCCGCGTCCGGACATCACGTTCCTGCTCGTAGGCGACGTCGAGGCCGGCCTCGGCCGCCACGAGGCGGCGGGTAAGAGGAAGGACCGCATGGAACAGGAGTCGCTCGAGTTCCACCGCAAGGTCGCCGAGGCCTACGAGCGGCTGGCTGCCGCCGAGCCGCAGCGCTTCGTCCGCCTCGACGCCACCGGCTCGCGCGACAAGATCCAGTTCGAGGTCCGCGACCACGTGAAGCCGCTGCTCGACGGGGCCGAATAGGACCCTTCAGGTGATCCGGGTCGAGGGCCTGCACAAGAGCTTCGCCGACGTGCGCGCCGTGGCGGGCGTGGACCTGCAAGTGGAGCGCGGCGAGATCCTGGTCCTGCTCGGCCAGAACGGCGCCGGCAAGTCGACCACGCTGCGCTGCCTCGGCGGCATCCTCCGCGCCGACGCGGGCCTGATCGAGCTCGACGGCCTGCGCATACCCGATCGCCTGGACGCCATCCGCCGACGCCTCGGCGTCGTACCGGACCAGGCGCGGCTCTATGGGCGCAACACTGCGACCGAGTACCTCGACCACTTCGGCTACCTCTACGGCGTCGCGGCCGCGACGCGACGGGAGCGGATCACACGCTTGCTCGAACGGTTCGAGCTCGCCGACCGCGCAGAGATGATCCTCGCCGCGTACTCGCGCGGCATGGGGCAGAAGATCGCGCTCATCCGCGCGACGCTGCACGAGCCGGACTGGATCTTTTGCGACGAGCCCACGGCGGGCCTCGATCCGGTCGCGGCGGCCGACATGCGGGCGTACCTCGGCGAGCAGCGCGACCGCGGCGCGGCGCTGATCGTGACCACCCACATGCTTGGCGAGGCGGAGCTGATCGCCGACCGGGTCGCCATCATGCGCCGGGGCGTCATCGTCAAGGCCGGCACGCTCGATGACCTCCGGCGCGAGTCGGGCGCGGGACGTCGCTTCGTCGCTCGGCTCGCCGCCGCCCCGACTGACCTTTCGCGCCTCGATTCGTGGCTCGATCGGCACGCGATGGGTCACGAGCTCGAAGGCGAGCGTTTGAGCTACACGCTCCCCTGGGACGCATCGGTGCGCGAACGAGCTGAGTTCGCGGCCGGCCTGCAGTCGCAGCTCACCGCGCAGGACGCGCCCTTCCATCAGCTCGAGGAGCAAGAGACGAGCCTCGAGTCGGTCTACCTGGCGGCCATGGAAGAGGCGATCCCGATGCAAGCGCCGCCTCCAAGGGCGGCAAGGGCAGCCTCTGGCATCGCCCCTCGGCGCATGTTCGCCTCGATCCTTTCCCAGGGCGCGCTGCTGCGCCACGTCCTTCCTTTCTATGTGAGCTCGTGGTGGCGGCGCGGCGACCTGAGCTGGGTCTTGTACCTGAACGCGTTCGTGCTCTTGCTCGTGGCCGCGACCTCGCTGTTCGGCCAGCTGCCGGGACCGGCAGGCCAGGTGGCGAGCCGCTTCGCGGGCACGGCCGCGCTCCAGGCGGGGCTGCTCCTGCCCCTGTTCTTTATGTCCTTCGCGCTGCTCGAGTCGATCAAGACGTCCATCGGCATCTGGTGGGAGAAGGCGCAGGGCTCGCTCGAGGTTCTGCTCTACGCGCCGCTGAACGACCCCGCGCTCATCTGGCTCGAGGTCCTGCCCGGCGCCGCCGTCAGCGTCGTCTGGGTGACCGGCTGGATGGCGGCGGGCATGGCGCTGCTCAGCTTCTTCGGCCAGCCGGCGCCCTGGGACCTGCTGCCCGCGTTTGCGTTCGTCGCCGCCGTGACCGCCTACTGGGCGGCGATGGGCCGGATGCTCGGTTTCATGCTGTTCCCGCGCGAGGGCGCAGCCGGCGGCGCCTGGTCGTTCCTGCTGTCGCCGGTCTCGGCCGCGGTCGCCGACCTGCCGCTGGCGCTGTTCGTCTTTCGTTCCCCGCTGGCGCCCGCGTCGTTGGTGCTTCCGCTCGGGGCGTGCCTGGCCCTGACCCTGATCTGCGGCTCGACCTTCGACCGCGAGCGCCTGATGGAGACCGGCGTCGGGCGCAGGCGAAGGCGCGTCTGGTTCCAGCTCGGCGTCGTCCGCCGCAACGCGGCCGCGATCGCGGCCGGGGTTCTGGTCGCGGCGGCGTCGGCGGGACTCGCGGGCGCGGTCAGCGCGAGCGCGAACTGGCACAGCTGGGCGGACGTCCGCGCAGCGGTCGCCGGCCGCCAGCCCGATCCGACGCCGGTCGCGTCGGCGCCGGCGTACCGATCCGAAGCCTCGGAGCCGGGCGTCACCGTCGCCGCGGCCGGCCTGGCCGGCATCGTGGCGACGCTCGCGCTGATGCTCGCGATGGTCGTGATCAGCTTCGCGGCGTTCTTCCTGCTGGGACTTCCCGCCCTGCTGAGCCTGATCGCGGCGTCCGCGCTCTGGGGGGTGCAAACGGCGTTTGGCGGCGCGGGGCCGGTGCAGCCGTGGCTCGCGGGCGCGGGCGGCGTC
>VBEK01000137.1 GCA_005889135.1 Chloroflexota bacterium | reverse complement strand
GCATCAATCGAGTGGGCGGCGCAGCGCGGAGAGCCTGACGCCTGGAAGCAGTGGTGGGAGAACGATGAAAGCAGGCACTACTACACGATGGGCAAGGACAACATAACGTTCCACACCGTGATGTGGCCTGCGATCCTGATGGGCGCGGGCAACCTGCACCTGCCGGACGAGATCGTCGCGAGCGAGTTCCTGCACATGGAAGGCCGCAAGTTCTCGACCAGCCGCGGC
>VBEK01000136.1 GCA_005889135.1 Chloroflexota bacterium | reverse complement strand
GGGCGCGCTGACCGATCGCGACAAGGGTTTGCTCGAGGAGGTCGAGGCCGCTCTGGACTATGTCGCGCAGCAGCTCGAGCAGGCGCGATTTCAGAACGCGCTGAAGCACGCGATGGCCACGGCGGCCAAGGTCAACGTCTACCTGGGCACCGAGCAGCCGTGGCACAGCATCAAGACCAACCGAGAGCTGGCCGGGACCGTGCTCTACGTCGCCCTGCGCTGCGTGGACAACCTGAAGACCATGCTCACACCGTTCCTGCCGTTCTCGTGCCAACGTTTGCACGCGATGCTCGGCTACGAGGACGTGATCGCTCCCCAACCTGAGGTCAAAGACCTGGGGACGCATCGGGTCATCACGGGCGACTACGAGGCGATGGACCGCTGGAAGCCTTCGACGCTTGAGCCGGGACGCAACCTGCCCGCACCCGCTCCGCTGTTCAAGCGGCTCGACGAGGTCGCCGACTAGACCGTGTTCGTAGACACCCACCTCCACCTCGACGAGCTCGGCGACGCGACAGAGGTGGTGCAGCAGGCCACCGCCGCCGGCGTCACGCGCTTGATCGGCGTCGGGGTCAACCTGGAGAAGAGCGCCAACGCGATCAGCCTCGGCCACGCGTACGAGGAGGTCTGGGCGGGCGTGGGCCATCACCCGCTGGAGGTCTCCGAACCCGACCTCGCCGCCCTGCGCGAGCTCGCGCGGGACGAGATGGTGGTGGTCATCGGCGAGATCGGCCTCGACTTCGAGCACGTGGGCGGGCCGCACCGCGACCTGCAGATCCAGCGCCTGCACGAGATGTTCGCGATCGCGACGGAGCTCGAGCTCCCGGTCGGCATCCACAACCGCGGCGCCGCCACCGAGATCCTCGAGGTGATCAACGCCCACGGCGGCATCCGGGGCGTCATGCACTACTTCGCCCTCGATTGGGAGTGGGCGAAGAAGTTCCTCGACGTGGGCTTCTACCTCTCGTTCGCGGGTCTGGTGACCCGGCCGAGCCGCGAGGAGCTGCGCGAGGTGGTAAAGCACTGCCCCGCCGACCGCATCCTTCTCGAGACGGACGCGCCGTACGGCAACGCGCAGAAGCGGATGGGGGTGCCGAACCGGCCGGCCTACCTCGTCGACACCGCCGAGGTGGTCGCGGACCTCCGCGGCATCACCATGGAGCAGCTTGGGGACCAGGAACGGTCCAACGCGATCGCACTCTTCCAAAAGATGAAGTGACGATCGATCCGGCGGACGGCAGGCAGCTGGCCGACCTGCTCCGCCGCCACCGGATCACACTTCAGCACCGCCTCGGCCAGAACTTCCTGGTCGATCCCGAGCTTCGCGACGCCATCGCCAACGCGTCGGGCGCGGCGGGCGATGACCAGGTTCTCGAGGTCGGCGCGGGCGTAGGGACGCTGACCGTTGCCCTGGCCGCGCGCGCGCGCCGGGTAGTGGCGGTGGAGTTCGACCGCAACCTGATTCCTGCGCTGCGCGAGGTGGTCGCGAGCCACGACAACGTCGAGGTCGTGCAGGCGGACATCCTGCGGTTCGATGTCGCGGCTGCGTTTCCAGAAGGCGGCGAGATCGTCGCCGGCAACATTCCGTACAACCTGACCGGCGCCCTCATCCCCAAGCTCCTGGACCTGCCGCCGCGACCCCGACGAGCTTCGCTCGTGGTGCAGAAGGAGGTCGCCGAGCGCTGGACTGCGACCACCGCCAGCAGCCTCGCGACCATCGGCGTCCAGGTCTTCGCCGAGGCGCGGATTTTGATGACGATCCCGGCTGCCGCTTTCTCGCCGGCGCCCAGGGTCGACTCGGCGTTGGTCGTGCTCGAGGTGCGCGAACGCCCGGCGGTCGAGGTCGACGACGTGCCTGGCTTCCTGCGCTTCGTCGAGGCCGTCTTTCAGTTCCGGCGCAAGCAGCTCGGGGGCACGCTGGCGCGGGCCGCGCGGGTCTCGAGCGAAGAGGCGGCGCACCTCCTTTCGGATCTCGGCATCGACCCGTCGAGGCGCCCCCAGACGCTCTCCCTCCCCGAATGGGAGAGGGTCTATCGCGCATTCAATGCGCGTCTTGATCGTTAACCTTCGCGGTCGTGGATCCGATCCGGCTTCCTGTCGAGGGTCCCGGCGGATTTCGCGGCGCCCTCCGGCACACCGCGTTCCGCAACATCTGGTTCGCGCAGCTCGCGGCTCAGCTGGCCGACAAGTTCTTGCTCTTCTCGCTGATCATCCTGGCCTACCACATCTCGGGCGGAAGCACCTCGGTGGCGGTGACGCTGCTCGCGTACACGGTGCCCGCGGTGCTGTTCGCGCCCCCCGCGGGCGTGATCGCGGACCGCCTCGATCGCAAGCAGATCATGATGTGGTGCAACTTCGGGCGCGCCGCCGTGGTCGCGCTCATCCCCATCGCGTCCGTGATCCCCGGCGTGAAGGACGACTTTTTCCACCTGCTCGTGATCACGCTCCTGTTCTCGGCGATCGGACAGCTCTTCGGTCCGGCCGAGGCGGCCGTGATTCCCACCATCCTCCCGCGCGAGGCGCTCATCACCGCCAACTCCATGGCGCTGCTGACGATGGTGCTGACCCTGGTGGTGGGCGGCGTGCTCGCGCCGGTGGTGTCGAGGATCGACCTCTACGCGCCGTACTGGTGCGCCGTGGTGCTGCTCGTGATCGGCGGGACGCTCATCTTCGCCTCCGAGATCCCACGCCTCGAACGGCGCAAGCCCTCGCCGGTGGAGGAGAGTCGCAGCCGCTTCCGCGTCATGCTCCACGACCTGCAGGAGGGCATCGACGCGCTGCGGGTTTCGCGCGGCCTGCGCCTGGCGTTCGGCCAGGTGAGCATCGCGGTCCTCGTCCTTTTCATGCTGTACACGCTGGCGCCGGCGTACGTGAGCAGGGTCATCGGCATCGCCGCCGAGGACACCTATGTGATCCTTGGTCCGGCGACGGCGGGCGCGATGCTCAGCGCTGTCCTCCTCGGCCAGTTCCTGCGCCAGCTCGATCGCTCGCGCGTGCTCGCCGGATCGCTGGTGGCCAACGGGCTCACGCTGCTTGCGCTCGCGGCCGTCCCGGAGGCGATGAAGCACTTTCCCGACCTGCAGGTCCATAACCGGATCACGGGTGCGACGTTCAGCTTCCTGCTAGGGGTCGAGTTCGGGGCCATCCTGATCCCCGCCATCACGTACCTCATGGAGTCGACGAGCGACGCGATCCGGGGCCGCGTCTTCGCCCTGCTCTACATGGTCATCAACGGTGTCTCGGCGCTGCCCGTGCTCGTCGCCGCCGCCTTGGCGGACAACATTGGCACCGCCCAGGTCCTCGGCGGCCTGGGCGTCCTCCTGCTGGGGGGCGGGGTGGGTGTCATCGCCGGCGGGCTGCGCGCTCCTGAGCCACGAGCAACGCCGACACAATGACCACCACGAACACGACGCCACCGACGCCGATGGTGCGGACGATGGCCTCGAGCAGCTCGAGGTTCGTGCCGACCGCGTAGCCTGCGGCGCCGACGACGGCGGCCCAAGCCAGCCCGCCTACCGCGCTGAACGCCTGGAATCTCCAGAACGGCATGCGTGACATCCCGGCGAGCATCGAGCCCCAGCTGCGCATGCCGACGACGAAGGGCGCGGCGAGCATCGCCTTGTCGCCGTGGCGGGCGAGGAAGAGCTCGGCGCGTGCGAGATGGTCCGGCCGGATGTGGAGTCGTGCCCCGACACGTTCGATGAAGGGTCTGCCGCCACGACGTCCGAGCCAGTAGCCGACGTCGGCGCCGGCGACCGCCCCGGCGAAGCCGAGCAGGATCACGCCCGCAAGCGGAAAGTTGCGCGTCGCGCCCCATGCGGCCACCAGCAGCAATAAGGCTTCGCCGATCCAGGCCCAGCTCATGAGGCTTCATATACTGGACGACCCTATGCCGGAATTCGGGGATCACGAGGCCACGGACGATCCTCTGCAGGTCCTGCGGCACTCGACCGCGCACCTCCTCGCCGCCGCCGTGACCGAGCTCTACCCCGGCGCCAAGTACGCGATCGGGCCGCCCATCGAGAACCCGCCCGGCTTCTACTACGACTTCGATCTTGGCAAGCCGATAAACGAGGCGGACCTGCCGGCGATCGAGTCGCGAATGCGGCGGCTGGCCCAGGCGGATCTGCCGTTCGTGCACGAGACGCTTCCCCGCGAGCAGGCGATCGAGGAGTTCCGCAAGCGTGGCCAGGACTACAAGCTGGAGCTAATCGCGGACAAGGTGGAGGGCAATGGGGTCAGCGTGTACAGGACCGGAGACTTTCTCGACCTCTGCCTCGGTCCGCACGTGAAGTCGACCAGAGACCTGAAGGCCTTCAAGCTGCAACGTGTCTCCGGCGCCTACTGGCGCGGCGACGAGAAGAAGCCGCAGCTGACTCGCATCTACGGCACCGCGTGGCAAACGCAGAAAGAGCTCGACGACTACCTCAAGTTCCTCGAGGAGGCGGAGAAGCGGGACCACAAGAAGCTCGGCAAGGACCTCAAGCTGTTCCTGGTCGACGACCGCGTCGGCCCTGGGCTTCCGATGTGGCTTCCGGACGGAGCCACCATCCGGCGCGAGATCGAGCGATTCATCGTCGACGAGGAGATCGCGCGCGGATACAAGCATGTCCGCACGCCAGACGTTGCGCGACTCGACCTCTACCGCCAGAGCGGACACGCAAAGCTGTACGCCGATTACATGTACCCGCCGATGAAGTTCGAGGATGGGGAGGAGCTGGAGCTCAGGCCGGTCGCGTGCCCCCACCACATCGTGATCTACCAGTCCGAGCTGCGCAGCTACCGCGACCTTCCGCTGCGGCTGGCCGAGCTTGCGGGTTACTGGCGGTACGAGCGGTCAGGGGTCCTTGCTGGTCTCAACCGAGTGCGGCACTTCACCTTGAACGACGCGCATGTCTTCTGCACTCCGGAGCAGCTGATCGAGGAGGTGAAGGGCGCGATCGAGCTCGCCCTGTATTTCTCGAAAGTGCTGGGAATCGACGAGTTCTACTACGAGGTGGCGACGCGGGACGACGTCAAGGAGAAATGGCTCGGAACCGTAGAGCAATGGGAGGAGGCGCAGGCCGACCTCATGGAAGCGCTCGAGTCGATGGGCCAGACCTACAAGGTCGGAGTTGGGAACGCGGCCTTCTACGGTCCAAAGATCGACTTCCAGGTCTACGACGCTCACCGCCGGGAGTTCACCAACTCGACCGTGCAGATCGACTTCCAGCTTCCGCAGCGATTTGACCTCGAGTACGTCGCCGAGGATGGCACGCGCAAACGGCCGGTCATGGTCCACCGCGGCGCGGCGGGTTCGATGGAGCGGCTATTCAGCTACCTGATCGAGCGCTACGCCGGCGCGTTTCCAACCTGGCTGCATCCGACGCAGGTCGTGGTAATCCCGATCACGGACGCGCATCACGAGTACGCCACCGAGGTCGCATCGCGTCTTCGCGCCGCCCGTCTTCGCGTTGAGATCGACGGGCGACCCGAGAAGATGCAGAAGAAGATCCGCGAGGCGCATTCCCGCAAGGTGCCCTACATGGCGATCGTTGGCCAGCGAGAGGCTGATGCGGAGCAGGTAAATGTCCGCGATCGCCAGAACCGCGAGGTCGCAACTCCGTTGGAAACGTTCGTGAGCATGGTGGCGGCCGAGGTCGCGGAGCGCCGCCGCTAGAGGCGACCTGTCGGCGTTAGTCCGGACTATCGCGCGCTCCGGACTCCCGACATGGTCGTTAGTCCGGACTATCGCGGGGGTTAGAGACCTCCCGGCAGACGGCCTGCGCAGTCGCCCTGGGCGGCCACGGGAGCGATGCGGCCGTTGACGACATCCGCGACTCGCGGCTGGTGCTGCGCATCGCCGCCGGACAGGACGTGGGTGTCATCGAGCCAGGTGCAGGCGAACATTCCGGGGATGGTCGCGGCGCCGAGCGTGAAGGACGTTCCAGAGTCGTCGACCATGGCGATCAGGCTCCCGGACGGCGACACGTAAACGAAGGACGGTCTGTTGAGGGCCAGGGTGCGTACCGTCCCCGCCGTCCAGTTCAGGACCGTCGCCTGGCTTTGCGACTGGCTCTCACAGGCCACGCCGGCGGGCGAGGGGGACCCGGCGATCAGACACGAGGTGACATTCCCCAGCGTGAAACGCCGGGTCGCGGTGGCGGGGTCGACGACGTGAAGCTCCAGCGGGCCGCAGCAGAACGGCCCACCGCCAGAGGTGCAGGACGCTACGACCGCGACGACGAGGTTGTTGGTGCCGTGCCATCCGACCGGCCACAGGGTGCGCGAGCCGGACTGGCTGAAGGTGTCAATGTGGTTGCCGGCGCCGCTAAGGTCCTCGACGTAGAGCTTCGTCGAGGCGCCCGAAGCGGTGTAGTCGTTGACGACGACCGCGATCCGCCGGTCGTCGGGGCTGACGGTGAACATCGCCCGCCGCGACGCAGTCGGCGCTGGAACCGAGGTCGCCCGTCCGGTCGTCCCGTCGGGGGCGAGGAAGCGGACGACACCCTGGGCGTCCATGAAATAGACGCGGGAGTCGCTTGTGCTGATTGGTGGGGCGACGGGGGCGCCGAGCTGGCCCCCGCACGTGACCAGGGGCGGGGTCGAGGCCTCCGCCGCGGCGACGATCTTGCCGTCGACGCCGATGATGGTGATCGTGTAGGTGCTCGCGCTCTGGCTGCCGTACAGCACGCCGTAGGCGCCGGTAACCCGCACGGGGGAGGGGACCGGGGTGGGGGAGCCGGTCGCCGAAGCCTGCGGCGCCGGCGAGCTCGATGGCGACGGGGTGCGCGAGGCGACGTTGCCGCCCTGCCCGCCGCAGGCGCCGATGACAAGGACCGCCAGGGCCGTGGCCGTGAGTGCTGCGCCGCGGGGCTGCGTTTCCATATCGCGAAAGGCAAACGACATTTTGCGCACCCGGTTACGTTTCCGGTACCATCCACGCTCTGAAGCAGGGCGCCGCCCTCACCCTCAGAGCCCGGCTCAAAAGGGTTCCGCAGCGGACGGCGCGTGCTGTCCGTTTTGTTTTATCTGGATGGAGGAATAGAGCAACCCTGAATTTGACCGAGGTTTCGTCCCATACCGTTTAAAGAGCTCAGGATCAACGACCAGCTCCGCAGCTCGGAAGTGCGACTGATCGACGACCAGAACAACCAGCTAGGCGTGCTTTCCCTGGACGCCGCGCTTCGCATCGCAAACGAGAAGGGGCTCGACCTCGTCGAGGTGGCGCCGCAAGCGAACCCGCCGGTCTGCCGCCTGATGGACTACGGACGCTACAAGTTCGAGACCATCAAGCGCGAGAAGGACCAGCGTCGCAAGCAGAACGTCATCAAGCTGAAGGAGATGAAGCTTCGCCCGAAGGTCGCGGAGCACGATTTCCAGACGAAGTTCAAGGGGTTGAAACAGTTCCTCGAAGCTGGAGAGAAGGTGAAGGTGACGATCATGTTCAGGGGCCGCGAGATGGTCCACCAGGAGATCGGGCGGAAGATACTCGAGCGCGTGGCGGACGACGCCAAGCAGTTCGCGGTCATCGAACGCCAGCCCCTGCTGGAGGGTAGGAACCTTTTCATGATCCTCGCCCCCAGCCGCCAGGGAGCGGCGAAGGAGCAGGCTGCGACCAGTGCCTAAGCAGAAGACGATGAAGGGACTCGCCAAGCGTGTCCGCATGACGCGCAACGGAAAGCTGGTGAGGCGAAACTCGTGGACCAGCCACCGCCTGCACCAGAAGTCGAAGAAGCACAAGCGGAAGGACCACACGGAGCAGCCGGTCTCGAAGGCCGACCGCAAGACGGTGCGCCGGGCCCTGGTGAAGTAGTAGAGAGATGGCACGAGTCAAGCGCGGCGTCCCCGCGCACCGCCGGCACAAGGCGATCCTCGATCGCGCGAAGGGGTTCCGCCTCTCCAAGAAGCTGCTCTTCCGGCCCGCCAACGAGGCGGTGCTGCACGCGCTTGCGTACGCGTTTCGCGACCGCCGGCGGCGCAAGCGTGAGATGCGGCAGCTCTGGATCGCGCGCATCAATGCCGCTTCCAGGCAGTCGGGGCTGCCCTACAACAAGTTGATGCACGGCCTTCGCCAGGCCGGAGTGGAGATCGACCGCAAGATGCTGGCTGACCTGGCCGTGCGCGACAGCGGTTCCTTTGCCCGGCTGGTGGAGGTTGCGAAGAACAACCTCTGACCAGCTGATCTCCAGCCCGGACAACGAGGTCGTCCGTCGCCTTCGACGTCTCGCCGTCCGGCGCGAGCCAGGCCTCGTCCTCCTGGAAGGTCCGCGCGTGCTCGCCGAGGCGAAGGCTGCAGGTCTCGCGTTCGACCTGATCGCCGTGCGCGAGGGGGACAAGCTTCCGTTCCACACCGACGCCCGCGTGACGCTTACACCCGCCGCGTTCCGCGCCGCCACCCAGACCGTGACGCCCCAGGGCGCGATCGCCATCGCACGTGTGCACGAGGCCTCGCCGGGAGAGGCGATCGACGCCGCCCGCGCGGCGGGCTGGCCTCTGGTGGTGCTGGACGGCGTCCAGGATCCCGGCAACGTCGGCGCCATCTGCCGCACCGCGGCCGCCGCCGGCGCGCCCTCGCTCGTGGTCCTGCCCGGCAGCGCCGACCCGTTCGGGCCGAAGGCGGTGCGCGCGTCGGCCGGCAACGTCTTCCGGCTGAAGGTCGCGAAGGCGCGCTGGAAGGACCTCGACGAGCTCGAGGGCTACGGCGCCGCCCCGACCGGCGGTGCGCCGCTGGCCGAGACGCCGATAGAGTCTGCGGGCATGATCGTGCTCGGCAGCGAGGCGCGCGGGCTCTCGCGCAAGGACCTGAGGCTGGTCACCGTGCCGCTCACGGAGGGCGTCGAGTCGCTGAACGTCGCAGCGGCGGCGGCGCTGATCCTCTTCGAGGTCCGGCGGAGGAGGGGCGCATGAGCGACGCCGCCTCGCTTACCGGCCACGCCCTGGAGGCGATCGGCCAGGCTCAGACCGAGGATGCGCTGGCGAAGATCGAGCTCGAGTACCTCGGCCGCAGAAGCGGGCTTGTCAGCACCCTGCTGTCCAACATCGGCAGCCTTCGCGCGGAGGAGAAGGCCGCGCTGGGGAAGGCCGCCAACGAGGCCAAGCGCGCGATCGAGTCTGCCCTCGCCGCGCGGCGGGCGGAGCTCGAGCAGGCGCGGCTCGCCGACCTGGCCGAGACCGAGGCCATCGACGTCACCTTCCCGGGCCCGCCGCTGGGGCGCGGTCGCATCCACGTCCTCACTCAGACCCGGCGCCAGATCGAGACCGTGCTCGAGTCCCTCGGGTACCAGGTCGAGCTGGGGCCCGAGGTCGAGACCGAGTGGTACAACTTCGAGGCCCTCAACATCCCCGCCGGCCACCCCGCGCGCGAGGACTGGGACTCGTTCTACTTCAGCCCCGAGCTGCTGCTGCGGGCGCACACGTCCCCGGTGCAGATCCGCGCCATGCAGCGCATCAAGGAGCCGCCCATCTACATCATCACGCCGGGACGCGTGTACCGCCGGGACGCCCCGGAGGCGACGCGCCTTCCCTACTTCAGCCAGGTCGAGGGGCTCGCGGTCGACAAGGGCCTCACCGTTGGGGACATGAAGGGCACGCTGCTCTACATGATCCAGTCGCTGTACGGACCGGACCGGAAAGTTCGCGTGCGACCGAGCTACTTCCCGTTCACCGAACCGAGCTTCGAGTTCGACGTGTCGTGCGGCATCTGCGGGGGGATGGGCTGCAAGAGCTGCCGGCACAAGGGCTGGCTCGAGGTCGGCGGATGCGGCATGGTCCACCCGCAGGTGCTGCGCAACGGTGGCATCGACCCCTCGCTGTGGAACGGGTACGCCTGGGGCTTCGGCATCGAGCGGATGGCGATGCTGAAGCACGACGTCGACGACATCCGCATGTTCTACGAGCCCGACCTGCGCTTCTTGGAGCAGTTCTAGGCGATGCGAGCGAAAGCGAAACCCTCGGTTAGTCGAGACTATCGCGGCTCCTCGAGCCGCGAAGCACTGGATAGTCGCGACTATCCGTCAATGACGCGGGTGATGAGCTAGAGATGCGCATTTCGTATGAGTGGCTCGGCGACTTCGTAGACCTGGATGGCGTCACGCCCAAGGACGCGGCCGACGTGCTCACGCGTCAAGGGGTCGAGGTCGAGTCGCTGACGATGGTCGACCTGTCGGCGATCGTGATCGGCAAGGTGCTGGACCAGCAGAAGCATCCGAAGTCGCGCAACGACCTCTGGATCCACCAGGTAGACCTCGGCGGCCGCGTCCAGCAGATCATCGCCGGCGCGCCCAACGCGGTCGTGGGCAGCCTCGTCCCGGTGGCCCTGCCTGGCACGACCGTGCCCAACGGCAAGGTCGTGAAGGACATGAATATCGCCGGCTACAAGGCGAGTGGAATGCTCTGCTCGGCGGCCGAGCTGCTGCTCGGCGACGACCACGCCGGGATCCTGGTCCTCGACCGCGGCACGCCGGGGCAACCTCTGACGACGGTGATCCCGAGCCAGGCAGTCATGGAGGCGGAGGTCACGTCCAACCGCCCCGACTGCATGGGCCACCTCGGGATCGCGCGTGAGCTGGCGGCCGGCCTCGACCGGCCCATGAAGCGCGACTTCATGCCCGCTTTCACCGGCACCGCCGACCCGGCCGGCAGGGAGATGGTCAACGTCGGGATCGAGGACCCGGACCTTTGCGGCCGCTACATCGGCGGCGTGATCACCGGCGTGACAGTGGGACCAAGCCCCGACTGGATGCAGCGCCGCCTGCGTGCCGCCGGCGTGCGCCCGATCAACAACATCGTCGACATCACCAACTACGTCCTGCTCGAGTACGCGCAGCCGCTGCACGCGTTCGACCTCGCCAAGCTCGAGGGGCCGGCGATCGAGGTCCGGCGGGCGAGAGGGAAGGAGAAGCTGCTCGGGCTCGACGGCGTGGAGCGCGAGCTGACCGCGGAGATGCTCGTCATCGCCGACGCGCGGAAGCCTGTCGCGCTGGCGGGGGTGATCGGCGGCGAAGAGACGGCCGTCACCGAGGCGACGGCCGACATCTTGCTCGAGTCGGCCACCTTCAGCGGGCCCAGCGTCCGCCAGACATCGCGCGCCCTCGGCCTCCGCACCGAGGCGTCGGCGCGATTCGAGCGGGCATTACCGCCCGAGCTCGCGCTCGCGGGCGCCCGGCGCGCCGCGTCCCTGATCGCCGAGATCGCGGGCGGACAGGTGCACAGGGACTGGGCCGACGTCTACCCTCGACCGCAGGAGCCGGTGCGAGTCAACATCCGGCCCGCGCTGATCGACGACGTCCTCGGCACGCATGTGCCGCTCGAGGAGGCCGAGGCGATCCTCAAACGCCTCAGCTTCCACGTCAAGGTGCGCGGCGACGGTGAGTGGGACGTGCTGCCGCCCGTGTTCAGGCTCGACGTCTCCATTCCCGAGGACCTGGTCGAGGAGGTCGGCCGGGTGTACGGCTACGACCGCGTGCCGCCGACGCTGCCCGGCCGCAGGCACGACCGGTGGACGCCGCTCGCTCCCAGCCTCGATCGCCGCCTTGATGAGGCGAGGGAAGTCCTGGCCGGCGCGGGCTTCACCGAGACCTGGACCCCCGCCCTGGTCTCGAGCAAGAAGCTGGAAGAGCTGCGCATCGCCGCGCACGCCATGCGCGTCGCCAACGCGTTGAGCGACGACATGGACACGCTGCGGACGTCGCTCTTGCCTTCGCTGGTCGACGGAGTCGCCCTCAACCGCGACCGCGCGCGCGACGACGTTCGCATCTACGAGATCGCGGCCGCGTTCCTCGCTCGTGTCGGCGAGAAGAACGCGCAGCCCGAGGAACCGCTGCGCCTGGCCGCGGTGGCGACCGCGGGCCCATCAGGCGCGGCCGGAGAGAAGGCATTCCGCGAGATGAAGTCGGTGCTGGATGGATGCGTAGCGTCGCTGCACGCGCCCGCTTGCACCTACCAGCGCGCGGCGGCGCAGCTGTTTCACCCGGGCAGGTGCGCCGCGGTGGTCCTGGACGGACGGCAGCTCGGCTACCTGGGCGAGCTGCATCCGACCGTGGTTGGGGGCACAGGGCGCGTGGTCGCGTTCGAGATCGACGTCGAGCCGGTGCTCGCCGCGTCGCGGACGCCTCGGGCCCAGCCGCTGGCGCGCTACCCGGCGGTGGCGCGCGACCTGGCGGTAGTCGTCGAGGAGACGGTCGCGGCAGGCGCGGTGCTGCAGGCGATCAAGGAATCAGGCGGCGAACTTTTGGAGCAGGCCCGAGCGTTTGACGAGTATCACGGCGCCCAGGTTCCGGAGGGTCACAAGAGCATCGCCTTCACCTTGACTTTCCGAAGCCCGGAGCGCACCCTGACGGACGCCAAAGTGGACGAGGTGATGTCGGAGATCAAGCTGGGGCTGGAGAAAAGACACCGCGCCAGGTTCCGCGAGTGAGTCCTGACGCGCATTCTGCACGCGTCCGCGTGCCTTTCGAGGGAAGCGCCAATTGAGCTGGATCGACATCTTTCCCATCGTGCTGCTCATCGCCTACGGGGTGGGCGGCTTCTACAGCGGACTCATCCGCCGGTTCATCGGCCTGGTCGCGGTCTTCATCGCCGTGTGGGCCGCTACGAACATGGGCCTTCAGGCCGGCGCGATACTGCAGCAGACGTCGAGCTTCGAGGTCGCCGACGGGCGCATCTACGGCTTCTTCGGGATCATCGTCGCGGTGCTCGTGATCGTCGAGGGGGCGACCCAGCTCGCGCACTCGCAGATCCAGATCCAGGCCGTGGTGCTCAACCGCACTTTTGGCGTCGCCCTCGGCGTGACGACCGCGGTCCTGCTCTCCGTCGTCGTCGTCTATGAGCTCGGCCAGGCGGCCAACCCCATCGGCGGCGCCGTGCTCGACGCAGTGCAGCAGAACCTGCGCGACTCGGTCCGTCACTCGCTGTTCATGGTCAACCTGGTGAACGCGATCGGCCGGCCGATCATCGCCCTCTTCTCACCGTTGCTTCCGCCCGACCCGCAGATCTACTTCGGCCCGGGACCGGTCAACCCCTAGAACCACGCCGTCCGCGAAGAACCGCGATAGTCGCGACTAACAATGGCTTTGGCTCGCGAAGAACCGCGATAGTCGCGACTAACGAGGGTTCCGCGCGCCTAACTAGACTCGTCTGAGTGTCACGCTTCGTTGCGTCCGGCGGGTTGGCTCATAGACTCGGTGCTCGTCGACGCGGCGTAGCTTTCATGCGAATTGCCGCCCGCCGGACGCAATGGGCCGGCCGGCGTGACTTCATAGGAGCGTGGATCCGCCCCAACTCAGGCGTGTCCGCCGACCGGTCCTGTATCCCCAAGACAAGGAGACAGGAACATGGTGACATTTGGCGGCGACTGCCACAAGAAGACCCACACGGTGGTGGCGGTGGACGAGAACGGGCGTCAGTTGGGAGAGCGCACTGTGGCGGCGACGCCAAGCGGTCACATGGAAGCCTTGAGCTGGGCCCGGCAATGGTCGCAGCGGCAATGGGCGCTGGAGAATTGCCGGCACCTGTCGCGGGTGTTAGAGCGGAACCTGTTGAATGCCGGTGAGGCGGTGGTGCAGGTGTCGCCGAAGCTGATGGGCGGCGCCCGCAGAAGCGGTCGCGAGCTCGGCAAGTCAGACCCTATCGACGCTTTGGCGGTGGCCCGAGCGGCTTTGCGTGAACCTCGCCTCCCAGTGGCGCAGCTGGAGGGTAAGGAGCGCGAGGTCAAGCTGTTGGTCGACCACCGTGAAGACCTGGTCGGGGAGCGAACTCGAATACAGAATCGGCTGCTCTGGCACCTACACGAGGTGGAGCCGGGCTACCAGGTCGTGGCCAGCGGGCTACTCCGAGCCGTGGTCTTGGCCGAGGTCCGCACTCGCCTTGAAAACCACAGCGGGGTGGTGGCTGAAATCGCGCTCGAGCTAGTGGACCGGCTGGCCGAGCTGACGCGGTCGATAAAACGGTTGCAGCGACGCATCGAGGTGCTCATGCATGAACTGGCGCCGAGCTTGCTAAGCCTGGCCGGCTGCGCTGGCTTGAGCGCTGCCAAGCTGGTGGCGGAAACCGCCGACGTCAGTCGCTTCCGCTCGAGCGCAGCCTTCGCCATGCACAACGGCACGGCGCCGATTCCGGTCTGGTCTGGGAATCATGAACGTCACCGTCTCAACCGCGGTGGCAACCGCCAGCTCAACGTCGTTCTACACCGAATCGCGATCACGCAGATGCGCGTCGGAGGACAGGCATCGGACTACATTGCTCGGCGCTTGAGCATGGGCAACAGCAAGACCGAGGCGATTCGAGCCTTGCGCCGCCAAATCTCCGACGAGGTCTATCGGCGCCTTCGACAGGACCACTCACGGCGGTCAACCGCACTAATGGCGGTTGCCGCTTGACATAGGAGATTCGCGTGAGTCGGGAGTTTTTCCAGCTACTGCGCGAGCGCGCGGTCGAGGTCCACGTCCAGGAGCACCTGCGCGCGCGTCTCGAGCGCGGCGACAGGCTGCGCGTGAAGCTGGGCCTCGACCCGACCGCGCCGGATCTGCACGTCGGCCACCTCGTCGTGCTCGACACGCTGAAGATGTTCCAGGACGAGGGGCACACGGTGGTCGTGATCATCGGCGACTACACAGGGCTCATCGGCGATCCGAGCGGGCGCTCGGTCACGCGGCCGATGCTCAGCGAGCAGGAGATCGCTCGCAACGCCGAGACGTACTTCAAGCAGCTCGACATGGTGCTCGACCGGAGCAAGATCGAGGTTCGTCACAACTCCGAGTGGCTGGCGTCGCTGACGGCCGCGGACATCCTCCGCCTGATGGCCAAGGCGACGCTGCAGCAGGTCCTGCAGCGCGAGGACTTCGCGGACCGGATCAAAGCCGGGACGCCGATCAGCGCCCATGAGATCCTCTACCCGTTCAACCAGGCTTACGACTCCGTGGCGATCAAGTCCGACGTCGAGATCGGCGGCACGGACCAGCTCTTCAACCTGCTGTTCGGGCGCGAGATCCAGAAGGCGTACGGCCAGGAGCCGCAGGACATCGCCGTCTTCCCCCTGGTCGAAGGCACCGACGGCGTGCAGAAGATGTCGAAGTCGCTGCCCAACTACATCGGACTCACCGAACCACCGGAGCAGATCTACGGCAAGACGATGTCGATCCCCGACTCGCTGACGGAGAAGTACATGCGCCTTGTCTCTGGCCTCGATCGCAAGGTGCAGGACGAGGTCCTGGCGATGAAGCCGCGCGACGCGAAGGCGGCGCTCGCGCGCCAGCTCGTCAGGCGCCTCCACGGCGAGGACGCGGCCAAGCGGGCCGAAGACGACTTCGACACGAAGTTCCGCCAGCGCGAGAGGCCGGCCGAGATCCCCGAGCAGGTGGTGACCAACGCCGCGGACCTGCTCGGAGTGCTCGTGGAGACGGGTCTGGCAAAGAGCCGGGGTGACGCCCGCAGGCTGATCGACCAGGGCGGCGTGCGGATCAACGGCGAGAAGGCCGGCCTGGACGGGGCGCTGCACGACGGCGACGTGCTCCAGGCCGGTAAAAGAAGTTTCGTTCGAATCCGCGTCCGCTAAACTTGATCGAAAGCATGTTCGGAGGCTCGTCCTAACTTGTCCGGTCATTCCAAATGGGCCGGCATCAAGCACAAGAAGGCGATCGTCGACGCCAAGCGGGGCCAGGCGTTCACCCGCGCCAGCCGCGAGATCACGATCGCAGCCCGGGAGGGCGGCGGCAACCCCGAAGGCAACTTCCGCCTTCGGCTGGCGATCCAGAAGGCACGCGAGATCAACATGCCGACGGACCGGATCAAGAATGCAATCCAGCGTGGGACGGGCGAGCTCGCGGGTGAGAAGCTCGAAGAGGTTCGGTACGAGGGCTATGGACCTGCCGGCGTGGCCGTCATGGTCGACACGCTGACCGACAACCGCAACCGCACCTCGGCGTCCATCCGCCACCTCTTCTCCAAGGGCGGCGGCAACCTCGCCGAGTCGAACGCGGTGGGGTGGATGTTCGAGCGCAAGGGCGTGATCACTGCCAACGCCGGCAAGGCGGACCCCGAAGAGGTCGGGCTGGCCGCGATCGAGGCGGGCGCCGACGACGTGCAGGTTGACGGCAGCTCCGTGGAGATATCGGCGCCGCCGTCCACCTTCGAGAAGGTGAAGGCGGCGGTGGAGGGGCTCGGGGTCGCTATTGAGAACGCCGAGGTCACGATGCAGCCGAAGCAAACGGTCGCGGTCGGCGAGGATAAAGCCGCCGCGGTACTCAGGCTGATGGAGTCACTCGAAGAGGACGACGACGTCCAACAGGTTTACGCCAACTTCGACATCCCAACCAACGTCCTAGAAAGAGTCTCAGCTCAGGTATGAATGAAAGAAATTGAAGGGTTGCTTGTAGGCCGGATTCACTCCGGCCGTCCCCCGGACGTCGCCTCTTCCAAACGCCACCTTGGCGTCGCTTGTGGAACAGGAGGGGGCCCGCGGGGGAGGACAGAGTCCTCACCCGCGATTTTCAACGCGTCTCAGCACAGGTGTAGAACCTGATGGACAAATGCCGGGCACGAACAACGGGCTGATCCTCGGTGTCGACCCAGGCCTGGCCGGCACGGGATTCGCACTCTTCGCCGAGCCCAACCTCGTCCTGGCGTGCAGCACCGTGGTCACCATCCCGGGGCGCGACGGGGAGAGACTCTTGACGATCACCAACCATCTGCGCGCCCTGCTCGCCGAGAACCCACCCGCGGAGGCCTCGATCGAGGAGCTTTTCATGGGCCGCAACGCGACGAGCGCGGTCGGCGTGGCCCAGGCGCGCGGCGCCATCCTCAACGTGCTCGAGGAATGCGGCGTGCCGGTGTTCGAGTACAAGCCGAGCCAGGTGAAGGTGATCCTCACCGGCTACGGCAACGCGGACAAGTCGCAGATCGGACGCATGCTGGCCGCGCAGGTGAAAATGCCCGGTGGCAAGCTAGACGACCACGCGCGGGACGCGATCGCCATCGCGCTGTGCCACGCGCGCAGCCGGCGATTTTCGAGGGCAGCCACCAGGTGATCGCTCATCTGTCGGGCGTTGTTCGGCGAGCAGGACCCGACTTCGTCGTTCTCGATGTCGGTGGCGTGGGCTACCTCGTGACCGTGGCGACGCAAACGCGGCAGCAGCTGCCGCCGCCGGGGGGTGATGTGGAGCTGCACATCCATACGCACGTCCGCGAGGACCAGCTCAACCTCTATGGCTTCGCGTCGGTCGAGGAGCTCGAATTGTTCGAGATGCTGATCCAGGTGGATGGAGTTGGACCGAAGGTCGGGCTCAACATCCTGAGTGCCGCGAGCCTCGAGGTCCTGAAGCGCGCGATCATGAGCGAGGATGCGGCGCCCATCAGGCGTGCGAGCGGCGTCGGACAGCGGACCGCGGCCAAGGTGATCATCGAGCTGAAGCCTCGACTGGACGCAGTGGCTGCGCTGGAGGCCGTGCCGCGCGCAGCAGCGATCGCCGGCGACGGGGCGGTGCCCAGGGCCGTGGAGTCGGCGCTGCGCAACCTCGGCTATTCGTCGCAAGAGGCGCGGACGGGCATCGAATCCATCGACTGGGAAACGTCGCCCTCGACGCAGGAGGCGCTCGCGAGCGCGCTCAAGGCCCTCGGTCGCAAATGACCAAAGACAAAGTCCTCGACGCGCGTCCCGACGACGATCAGTTCGACCTGACGCTGCGTCCGCGCTACCTCGCCGAGTACGTCGGCCAGGAGCAGGTGCGCGAGAACCTGAGCATCCTCCTCGAGGCGGCGCGCAGGCGCGACGAACCCGTCGAGCACGTCCTGCTGTGCGGACCGCCGGGTCTTGGCAAGACCACGCTCGCGCACATCATCGCCAACGAGCTCGGCGTCAGCATCAAGGTGAGCAGTGGCCCAGCAATCGACCACCAGGGCGCGCTGGGGTCGATCCTGCTCAACCTCACCACGCGCGACGTCTTCTTCATCGACGAGATCCACCGCCTGAACACCGTGGTCGAGGAGTCGCTGTACCCGGCTCTCGAGGACTTCCGCTTCGACGCGGTGCTCGGCAAGGGGGTGGGGGCCAGCGCCGCGACGCTGCCGCTGCCGCACTTCACGTGCGTCGGCGCCACGACCCGCCAGGGCCTCCTGAGCGGACCGCTGCGCGACCGGTTCGGCGCGGTCTACCGCCTCGACTTCTACACCAAGGCAGAGCTGGAGAAGATCGTCAGCCGCTCGGCGCGGATCCTCGACATCGAGATCCACGACGATTCCGTCTCCGAGATCGCGCGCCGGGCGCGGGGCACGCCTCGCATCGCCAACCGCCTGCTCCGGCGCGTGCGCGACTACGCCCAGGTCCGGAGTGACGGCCGGGCGACGGTCGACGTCACGCGGCACGCGCTCGGCATGCTGGAGGTCGACGAGATCGGGCTCGAGCCGCTTGACCGCCAGCTCCTGGAGACGGTGATCGTCAAGTTCAAGGGCGGTCCGGTCGGGCTGGACACCATCGCGACGTCGCTCTCGGAGGAGCCGGAGACGATCGAGGACGTACACGAGCCATACCTGATCCAGATCGGGTTCCTCGCCCGCACCGCGCGTGGCCGGGTGGCCACCGAGCTCGCCTACGAGCACCTCGGTCTCAAACCGCCGCGCCGCGAATCTGAGCAGCCGAGCCTACTGTAAGGCGCGATCGCGGCGCCACCCAACTTGACCTTGCATCAGGAGCGGCCATGCGTGGTCGCCTTACCGTCGGTGGGGGCGGCCCGGGGCCCGCGAGACCCGGGCCGCCCGGCGCCGCTGTCGCTTCGGCCCGAAACCCGCACCCCAACACCGCGGTTTCGGGCCGGGAAAGGTTGGGATAGTTAACTGGAGATGGCCGATGTCGGGCGCCTGCTCCTTGTCTTTGGCGTGCTCCTGGTGGTGATCGGAGGGGCGCTGATGCTCTTCGGGCGGTTGCACCTGCCGGGCGACTTCACCTTCCGGAGCGGGAACACGACCATCTACATCCCGGTCGCGACCAGCATCATCCTGTCCATCGTCGCTACGGTCGTCCTCAACCTGGTGTTCCGGCAGCGATGACCGATCCAAAAGTAGACTAGGTCGCCGCCCATGCAATTAGTCCTCTCCTGGCCCGTCCGCCTTTTCGTCGTGGGAGTGCTCATCCTCTCCCTCTTCGTCGACGGGGCCGGTTACGTCTACCGCATCGCCAACCACTACCCGCTCACGGGCCAGGTTCCCGGCCTGCCGCCGAACTTCGGCGGCTGGCAGCTGTACTTCCACAAAGGCCTGGATCTCGCCGGCGGCACCCACATTGACTACCAGCTCACCAACTTCCCGGCCGGCCAGAACCGGGCGGACGTCCAGCAGCGCACCATCCAGGTCATCAACAAGCGCGTCAACGCGCTGAACGTCAGCGAGCCCGAGATCCGGGGCGCTGGCACCAACAACGACCGCATCACCGTCGACCTCGCCGGCGTGACCGCCGACCAAGCCCAGAAGACGATCGGCGCCGTCTCGAAGCTCACATACACAAAGTGGGTCAAGGACGACAAGGTCCAGGCGGGGCCCCAGCCGGGCTACAAGCCCGCGCTGACCGGGCTCACCGGCGATGACATCTCGAGCGCCACCGCGACCATCGACCAGAACGGGACCAGCTGGGTGGTGAACGTGCAGTTCACGTCGGCCGGAGCCAGCAAGTTCGACAACCTGACCAGGGACGCAGTCGCGGCGTGCCCAGGGGCGGGCCAGGACTGCCCGCAGCGGCACCTGACCATCTGGCTCGACTTCACTCAGAAGGACATCGACAACTGGGAGGACCCGAGCTACGTCGCCAAGCTCAGCACCCGGTACGACCCGGGATGCCTCGCGGCCCAGGGTCCCGACACGGTCTGCGGCAAGTTTCTAACCGACCCGACCACCGTGGAGGAGATCGCCGGGGGCCAGGCCCAGATCAGCGGCCAGTTCACGCAGCAGAGCGCGCAAGACCTGGCGACGGGCATCAACTCCGGCTCGCTCCCGGTCGACCTCGTCGCCCTCGACGTCACGCAGGTGAGCGCGACCCTCGGCGCTGAGTCGGTGAAGCTGAGCATCGCGGCCGGCCTGCTGGGCCTCGCGATCGTCGTCCTCTTCATGATCGTCTACTACCGCGTGCCCGGCTTCCTCGCGAGCCTGGCGCTGCTCTTCTACGCGGGCGCCGTCCTCGCCGTGTTCAAGCTCGTGCCGGTGACGCTGACCCTAGCGGGCATCACCGGGTTCATCCTCTCGGTCGGTATGGCCGTCGACGCCAACGTGCTGATCTTCGAACGCTTCAAAGAGGAGGTGAGGGCGGGCCGCACCATCACGGCCGCCGTCGACGCCGCGGTGCGGCGCGCGTGGCCAGCGATCCGCGATTCGAACACCTCGACCATCATCACCTGCGTCATCCTCGGCTTCGTCGGCCCGTCGGCGGTCAAGGGCTTCGCCATCACGCTCGCGATCGGTGTGTTCGCGAGCCTGGTCTCCTCGATCATCGTGACTCACAACCTGCTCGCGATCGTGATGGCCGGCGGCAGCTTCCGGCGCGCCGGACTGCTTGGGGTGGACCGTGTCCGAACTGTCTGACGTCAGGGCAGAGCAGCAGGCCGCGGACATCGAGCCGGACGGCGCGCCGCAGGCCAAGGTCGCGCCCGACCTCGCACCCACGCCCAGGCCGCCGCGGCGGCTGAACATCATCGGCAGGCGCAACTGGTTCTTCGCCCTCTCGCTGATCGTCATCGTCCCGGGCATCGTCTCCATGGCGACGCGTCACTTCGCCCTGGGCATCGACTTCGCGGGTGGCACCGAGCTCACCGCCACCTTCCCCAACCATCCCTCGCTCGCGCAGGTGCAGGCGGCAGTCGACGCCGAGGGGGTCAACGGCTCGGTCATCTCGACCGGCGGGGACGGCTACATAATCCGCTACCCGCCGCTGTCGGCCACGCAGCTCACCAACATCCAGGCCGACCTCAAGAACCGGCTTGGCCCGACCAACGTGCAGCAGATCCTCACGGTGGGGGGAACGATCGCGGGCGAGACCATCGCCCTCTCGCTGCTCGCCGTCGTCCTGGCCTCGGTCGCGATCCTCCTGTTGCTGGCGGTCCGCTTCCGCAACGTGCCGGGAGGGTGGCGCGCGGGTTTCCAGTTCGGCGGCTCGGCTCTCGCCGCCCTCCTTCACGACGTGTTCATCCTCACCGGCATCTTCTCGATCCTCGGCGCCGTGCTGCACCTAAGGATCGGCGAGATCGACGCGTTCTTCGTCTCCGCGGTGCTGACGGTCGTCGGCTTCTCCGTGCACGACACGATCGTCGTGTTCGACCGGATCCGCGAGAACCTGCGGGTGAGTCAGCGCCTGTCGTTCGAGCAGGTCGTGAACCTGAGCATCATGCAGACGGCCGCGCGGTCGATCATCACGAGCTTCACCGTCGTGCTGGTGCTCACGGCGATCCTGATCGCGGGCGGATCGACGCTGCAGGGCCTGGCGCTCGCGCTGCTGATCGGCATCGTGTCGGGCACGTACAGCTCGATCTTCAACGCCGCGCCGCTGCTCGTGGTCTGGCGGAGAGTGCAACCGCTGCGCTGACCGGGCGCTGGAGGTGCGTTTTGCGCAAAACGCACGTATCCCGCCGGGATCGATGGGTTCGCTTTGCGCAAAAGGCACCGATCACCGCCACCAAAACACGTCTATCGAGCGTTGGGGCGCTCTGCGGTAAGGTAAGCCCGGACTGCGGACATGCCGACCTGGCCCATATCGTCGATCAAGGAGCTGCTCGAACCCACGCTCAAGCACATGGGTTACGAGCTGTACGCCCTCGACCAGTCGGGGCAGTCGGGTCGCACGCTGCGCATCTCCATCGACCACAACGGGCCGATCACCATCGAGGACTGCGAGCGCGTGAGCAGGGTCGCGGGGCCGCTGATCGACCACTCCAACCTCATCGCCGGCCCGTACGAGCTCGAGGTCTCCTCGCCTGGCGCCGAGCGTCCCCTACGCAGCCACGGAGACTACGAGCGCTTTCACGGCAAGCGCGTGAACATCCGCTACCGCACCGGCGAGTCCGAATCCGTCGTCGAGGGCCAGCTGTTCGCGGTCGACGGCGCCGGCATCGCGGTGCAGGCGCCGGGCGTGCGCGGGCGCGCTCCGGTAATCATCCACATCTCTTGGGAAGACGTTGTCGCGGGCAGGCTCGCGGTCGCAATCTGAGCCGTCCACGCAGACGCTCGGCGAAGCGCTAAGCGCGCTCGTCGCGGAGCTGGGCATCCCCTTCGACCAGATGCTGCACACGGTGGAGGACGCGCTCGCGGTCGCCTACAAGCGCGCCTTTAACCCGGAGGGCGACGTCTCCGTGAAGCTCGACACCAAGACCGGCGCGCTGGAGGTCCGGAGCCGTGTCGTCCGCGGTGGCACCGTCGAGGTGCGAGAGCTGCCGTCCGAGGACTTCAAGCGCATGGCCGCGCAGACGGCCAAGCACGCGGTCCTGCGCCACATCCACGACCTCGAGCGGGACAAGGTCCTACGGGACGTCGCCGAGCACAAGGGCGAGCTCGCGACCGGGATAGTGGACCGGATCGAGTCCGGGATCGTCTACGTGGACCTCGGCCGCGCCGAAGGTGTGATGCCACCCGAGGAGCAGATCCCCGGCGAGCAGCTCATTCCCGGGCGCCCCGTGCTCGTCATCATCCTGGACACCCAGCACAACCGCAAGCAGGCCCAGGTCCGGGTCTCGCGCGCCGCCCGCACGTTCGTCCACCGCCTGCTCGAGGCCGAGGTGCCGGAGATCAAGGCGGGCAC
The DNA here is from genome assembly GCA_005889135.1 of Chloroflexota bacterium. GTDB lineage: Bacteria > Chloroflexota > Dormibacteria > Dormibacterales > Dormibacteraceae > 40CM-4-65-16. Next base: position 18,100 of record VBEK01000136.1, on the reverse strand, counting down.
GGTCCAGGTGCGCGCCATCGCCCGCGAGCCAGGCCTTCGCACCAAGATCGCGGTGTCCTCCAGTGAGCCCGGGCTGGATCCCGTCGGCGCGTGCGTCGGGCCGAAAGGCGTGCGCCACCGGGCGATCCTGAGCGAGCTCGCCAACGAGCACGTCGACATCGTTCCCTGGTCGGAGGACCCGGAGGCGTTCGTGGCCGCGGCGCTGGGTCCCGCGCACGCCGAAAGGGTGACCATCGACAGGGTGACCCGGACCGCGACGGTGCTCGTGCCCAAAAACCAGCTTTCCCTGGCGATCGGCCGCGACGGTCAGAACGCGCGCCTTGCTGCCAAGCTGACCGGGTTCCGGATCGACATCAAGCCCAGCGACGCCGATGGCGAAAGCCCGCCACACGCCGGTTAGGACCTGCGTCGCCTGCCGCCAGGAGGCGGGGAAGGGGGAGCTGATCAGGCTCGTCCGGACTCCGGACGGCGCGGTGACCCTTGACCGGACGGGTCGGGCCAGCGGTCGCGGGGCCTACGTCCACGCCAATGTCGCCTGCCTGGAGGTCGCCCGCAAGAAGCGCTCGATCGAGCGCGCCCTGCGCGCGGGGATGCCCCCAGAACTCTGGTCCGAGATCGGGGCCTGAAGTTTCGAATTCCGCTCGGGCGGCATAATCAGTAGTTCCGGCATGAAGGCACACGAACTCGCGCGCGAACTTGGCATCAGCCAGAAGGAGCTGGTCAACTTCCTGCAGCAGCGCAGGCTGACCCGCAACGCCGCGGCGCCCCTGGCGCCTGGCGCGATCGAAGCCGCCCGCTCCGCCTTCAAGCCGACCACGGTCACACCCAAGATCGAGACCAACGGCGACCGCCGCGTCGTCCTGCCGCCGACGCTGTCGGTGAAGGACCTGGCGGACAAGCTGGGTGTCAGCCCCGTCGAGGTCATCAAGAAGCTGATGGCGTCCAAGATCCTGGCCACCATCAACCAGGTCATCGACTTCGGCACCGCCGAGATCGTGGCCGACGAGTTCGGCTACACCGTCGAGCCGGTCGCGAGCGAGGACGTGGTCGCGGTCGAGGCGGCTGAGGGCGACGGCGACGTGGTCACTACCTCGCGGGTGGAGCTCTTCTCGCTCGCCAACGAGGACCCGGCCAAGCTCAAGGCCCGTCCCCCCATCGTCACCGTGCTCGGCCACGTCGACCACGGCAAGACGTCCATCCTCGACGCCATCCGCCAGACGCGCGTCGCCGCGGGCGAGGCCGGCGGCATCACGCAGCGGATCGGCGCCTACAAGATCGAGACGGCGGACGGCCACCCCGTGGTCTTCATCGACACGCCCGGCCACGAGGCCTTCACCGCGATGCGCGCACGCGGCGCCCAGGTCACCGACCTGGTCGTGCTCGTCGTCGCGGCCGACGACGGCGTCATGCCGCAGACGGTCGAGGCGATCCACCACGCGCGCGCGGCGAAGGTGCCCATCATCGTGGCCATCAACAAGATCGACAAGGACAACGCCAACGTCGAGCGCGTCCACCAGCAGCTTGCCGAGCAGGGCATCGTCACGCGCCACTACGGCGGCGAGCACGAGTGCGTGCACCTGAGCGCCAAGACGGGCAAGGGCATCGACGACCTGCTGACCACGATCGTGCTCTCGTCCGACATCCTGGAGCTGAAGGCCAACCCCGACCGCAACGCCATCGGCACCATCGTCGACGCCCACCTGGAGCGCGGACGTGGGCCTGTAGCCACGGTGCTTGTCCAGGCAGGCACGCTCAAGGTCGGTGACGACTTCGTCTGCGGCCACATCTACGGCCGCGTGCGCGCGCTGGCCGACGACCGCGGCCGCAGCGTGGACGAGGCTCCGCCCGCCACCCCGGTGGTCGTTTCCGGTATGAGCGAGGTCCCGCAGGCCGGCGACATCTTCCAGGTCGTCGGCTCCGAGAAGGCCGCGCGCCAGATCGCCCTCACCAAGCTCACCGAGAAGCGCGCAGCCGAGGCCGCCCGCGACGTCACCCCGCGCATCACGCTGGAAGACCTCGCGCGCCGCGCCAAGGAAGGCGAGGTCAAAGAGCTCAGCCTGGTCGTCAAGGCGGACGCCCAGGGCACCCTCGAGGCCGTGCTCGCGGCGCTGCAGAAGATCGAAGACCCCGTGGTCGCGATCAAGGTCGTGGGCCAGGGCGTGGGCGCCGTCAGCGACTCCGACCTGCTGCTGGCGAGCGTCTCGAGCGCCATCATCGTCTGCTTCAACCTGAAGGCCACGCCCGCGAGCACCGCCGCCGCGGAGCGCGCCAAGGTCGAGGTCCGCTACTACGACGTCATCTACAAGCTGACCGAGGACGTGGAGCGCGCCGCCAAGGGCCTGCGCGAGCCCACCTACCGGCAGATCCGCGAGGGCAGAGTCGAGGTGATCACCCCGATCAAGATTCCGCGCACCGGCATCATCGCCGGCAGTCGCGTGGTGGAGGGCAAGGTCAGCCGTGGCGGCTGGGTGAAGCTTTTCCGGGGCAGAGAGCAGCTCTTCGAGGGTCGCATCAGCTCGCTGCGGCACTTCAAGGAAGACGTGCGCGAGATGCCGGCCGGCCAGGAGTGCGGTATCGGGCTCGAGGGCTGGGAGGACTTTGCCGCCGGTGACGTCATGGAGACGTATCGACTCGAGCGGGAAGAAATCTAGGCAAGGCGTGCCGTCTTGCTAAAGGAAGTGGTCGCGATGACCAGCTACCGCGCGGACCAGGTGGGGGAGCAGGTGCGGGAGGAGATCATGTCGATCATCCGGCGTGACCTCAAAGACCCCCGCATCGGCTTCGTCAGCATCACGGCCGTGCGCATGTCTCCCGACCTGCGCCAGGCTCGCGTGCGGGTCAGCGTGCTCGGCAACCCCGAGGAGAAGAAGGCGTCGATGAAGGGCCTGGTCTCGGCCAAGGGCCTGATCAGGCACGAGCTCGGGCGCCGGCTGCAGAACCTCAAGTTCTCGCCCGAGCTGCGGTTCGAGCTCGACCCGTCGATCGAGTACGCGGTGCACATCTCGGAGCTCTTGAAAGAGGTGCTGCCCCCCGCGAACGGCGAGGAGGCGAAGCCATAGCCACCGCTCAGCGGGACAAACCGCACCTGTACGACGAGATCAAGGACCTGATCGAGGCCAACCAGGAGATCTTGATCTTCGGCCACAAAGACGCCGACGGCGACACCCTGGGCTGCAGCCTCGCTTTCGCGGAAGCGCTTCGGACCGAAGGCAAGGACATCTGGGTGCTGGTGCCCCCGCCGCTGCCGCCTATGTACACGTTCCTGCCGGGCTTCGAGGACATTCAGGCAGAGCCGCCGCACGGCGTCGACCCCCAGCTCGTCTTCTTCTTCGACTCGGGCAACCTCGAGCGCTCGGGAAGCGCGGTGCGCCGCATCGCCGAGCACGCGACCATCATCAACATCGACCATCACCCTTCCAACACGCGGTTCGGGGACATCAACGTCATCGACCCGAACGCCTCGGCGGTGGGGCAGATGGTGATGGAGATGCTCGACCACTTCGGCTACGCGATCACACCGACGATCGCCGCCAACCTCTACGTCGCCCTGCTCACCGACACCGGCGGCTTTCGCCATGAGAACACGACGCCTCGCGCGCTCGAGGACGCGGCCCGGCTGGCGCACCTGGGCGCGGATCCCGGCCACATCGCCACGCAGGTGTACAAGATGCGGCCGGAGACGACCCTGAAGCTGAGCGGCATGGCCCTGGCCACGATGCGTGTCGAGATGGATGGCCGCCTGGCCTGGGCGAAGGTCACGAAGCCCATGCTCAAGGAGGCCAGCGCGGCGATGGCCGAGTCCGAGGGCATCATCGACACCCTCAACAGCATCGCCGGGCTGGAGCTCGCGATCCTGTTCAAGGAGGTCTCGGGCGACCTGACCAAGATCAGCGTCCGCAGCCGCGGCGCGGTCGACGCGGCGGCGCTCTGCGCCTCGTTCGGCGGCGGCGGTCACATCCGCGCCGCGGGGGCCGAGATCGACAAGCCCATGGACGTAGCCGTGAAATTCGTGCTGGCGGCCGCCAAGGAGGCCATCCTTGCCGCCTCGCCCCGCAGCTGATCGGTTTGTAACCGGCGTCCTGAACGTCAGCAAGGGGGCGGGCGAGACCTCCTTCTCGGTCGTCAACCGGCTCCGGCGCCTCACCGGGGCGCACCGCGTCGGCCACGCGGGCACGCTCGACCCGCTGGCGACCGGCGTGCTGCCCGTGCTGTTCGAGTCGGCCACGCGACTGGCCGAGTACGCGCTGAGGCTGGAGAAGACCTACGTCGCGGACGTCCACCTCGGGTACGTCACCGCCACCGACGACGGCGAGGCGGAGCCGGAGCCGGTGGCGGACCCTTCGGCCATAAGCGCCGACCAGGTGCGGTCTGCGCTGCAGGGGTTCGCGGGACGGATCATGCAGCGCCCGCCTGCGTACTCCGCGGTCAAGCTCGAGGGCAAGCGCGCCTACAGGCTCGCCCGCGAAGGGGAGGCGCCGCGGCCTCCGGCGCGCGAGGTCGAGGTCCTGGCCGTCACGGTGCTCGACTTCCAGCCGGGACCCCACGCGGTGGCGCGGATCGAGGTCCGCTGCGGGAGCGGCACCTACCTCCGCGCGATCGCGCGCGATCTTGGAGAGAAGCTCGGGGTGGGCGGCTATCTGGGCCGGCTGGTGAGGACCGCCTACGGCCCTCTGACGATCGATTCGGCGGTCGCATCGGGGGAGATCGCGGATGCGGAGATCGTCCGGGATCGACTCCTTCCGGCGGAGGTCATACTGCCCGAGATGGAACGGGTGCGGCTCAACGTCGAGCAGGAGGCGCAGGTCCGCCAGGGCCGCGCGGTCCGTGTGCTGCCCGAGCCCGGCCCCGGTCCGGTGCGCGCGCACGACGCCGGCGGCCGGCTCGTCGCGCTGGGCCACACCGACCCGCTCCGGCGGACGTTCGTGCCGGAGAAGGTGTTGAGCTGAAGGTCCATCTCGGCCTGCCCACCGCTCCCATCGGGCCGGTGGCTCTCACCGTGGGCAGCTACGACGGCGTCCACCTCGGCCACCTCGACGTGATCAAGCAGCTCAAGGCGGCAGCCGTGGCGCGGGACGCGGCGCCCACTCTCATCACCTTCGAGCCGCATCCGCGCTGTGTCCTCGACCCGGCCAACTGCCCGTCCTCCATCACCACCCTGCGCGAGAAGCTCAGCCTGATCGAGGCGGCCGGCGTGGAGCACGCGGTGGTGCTGCGCTTCGACCGCGAGCTGTCGACGCTGTCGCCACAGGAGTTCGTGGACCGGCTGTCCGCGGTCATGGACATCAGGGCCTGGGTCATCGGCTTCGACTTCGCGTTCGGCCGCGGCCGCACCGGTAACGCGGAGTGGCTCCGCGCGCACGGCCACCCCGTCGACGTGGTTCCGCCGTTCAGGGTCGACGGTCACGAGCTGCACAGCTCGGAGATACGCCGGCTCGTGACCTCCGGCGATGTCAAGACAGCGAACGCCCTCCTCGGCCGCGAGTTCACGATGAGCGGTCCGGTGGAGGCCGGTGCTCAGGTGGGGAGGCAGCTGGGTTTCCCCACGGCGAACATCAGCCCCGAGCCAAACAAGCTGGTCCCTGCCCTGGGCGCCTACGCCGGCCGGGTGGTCGCGCCCGAGGGCCGCTTCATCGCCGCGCTGTCGGTCGGCTACAGGCCCACCTTCGGCGGCACGGAGCTGAAAGTCGAGGCATTCCTCCTCGACTTCGAGGGCGACCTCTACCAGCAGCGCCTGGAGCTTCGGTTCGTCCAGTACCTGCACCCGGACATCACGTTCCCCACGCCGGCCGACCTCGTCCAGCAGCTGAAGCGCGACGTCGCGGAGACTCGGCGCATCGTCTCCAATTGACGCGCGTGCTCGTCATCGGCGGCGGCATCGCGGGTTACTGCGCCGCCCTTGCCGCGCGCCGCGATGGGGCGGACGTGACGGTCGTCGCGCGCGCGCCCGGCGCCACCGCGCTGTACGCCGGGGGAATGGCGATCATCGACGACCTCGATACCGTGCTCCGCTCTCCGCACCATCCCCTGACGCGGCTCGGCATCGATCCGGTCGGCATCGCCACGGAGCTCGACACGGCGATCTCCACCCTGCAGCTCGCGCTGGGTAAGGAGGGCTTGAAGTTCGAGGGCACGTGGCGCAGGCGCGGCCTGTACGCGGATATCCATGGCGTCGCCCGGCCGGCCAATATCGTCCCGGCCACGGTCGCGCCAGGCGAGCTAGGGGCACTCTCTGGCAAGCGGGTGGCCGTCATCGGCGTGCCCCAGGTGGGCGACTACGACGCCGCCTCGACGGCGCAGGCGCTCAAGGAGCTGCACGGCATCGAGGCCTTCGCCGAAGACGTGACGATCGACGACCTGCCGGTGGCGGCGTCGCTGACAGACCTGTACGGCCGGCGTGCCCCCGCCCCCCGCGCGCGAGGCGCCGCGATCGCGTACCCACCCGGCTTTGTCGCCTTGCCCGACGACGGGTTCGAGCTGCTCTCGTCACCGCCCTCGCCGCACGGCTGGCGGCTGCAGCAGGCGCTTGCACTGGGCGCCGTGCAGGCTGAGGTCACCGCTTTTGAGACAAGTCAAGCCAGCGTCGTCGCCGCACGCTCTTCGGCGCGTTCCTTCCGCGCCGACGCTTTCGTCCTTGCTACCGGCCGGCACATCGGGGGCGGACTCAAGGGTGGACGGGCCACGACCGAGCCGCTGCTGGGCCTCGGCGTGTTCCGCGAGGGAAGCCCGGCGTCCAGCTTGGGCGTCAGGCTGCATCTCCTCGAATACCTCGACCCGAGCGAGGAGATGCGGATCGGCCTGATGACCGACAAGCGCCTGCATCCGCTGCGGGAGGACGGCGCGGCCGCGTTCGGCAACCTCTATGCCGCCGGGGCGGTGCTCGGAGGCTATGACTACGCCGGGCCGAGCGGCTTCGGCGTTCCCATCCTCACCGGCTGGCTGGCCGGTCGCTACGCGGCGAAACAAGGCGCATGAGAACCGACCTGGAGAAGATCGTCGGCGCTCCCGCGGTCGACGAGCGCCCGCTGAAGGACCTCTGGCCGCTCGGGATCATGGACGAGCGGGCGGGCAAGGCACCGCCGAGGATCCTCGTCGCTCGTCCGGCGGGCCGCGACCAGGTGGCGGAGATCCTGCGCTGGGCCAGCGCCAACAACGTCGCCGTGACGCCGGTCGGAGGTGGCAGCGGCGTCTGCGGAGCGGTCTCGCCGGAGGCCGGCGAGATAGCTCTCGACATGTCGGCGCTGGACCGCGTCTTCGAGATCGACGAGACAAACCTCGTCTGTAAGTGCGAAGCCGGGGTGAACGGCTATGCCCTCGAGCAGCAGCTCAACGCCCGCGGCCTCACCCTCGGCCACTATCCGAGCTCCCTGCCCGGCACCACCGTCGGCGGGCTGATCTCGACACGCTCCTCGGGCCAGGAGTCGAGCCGCTACGGAAGCATCGAGGACATGGTCATCGGACTGGCGGTGGTCCTGCCCGACGGGACGTTTGCCGCGCCACGTCCGGGACCGCGCTCGGCGGCCGGACCGGCGCTGCACGAGCTTTTCATGGGCGCCGAAGGCGGCCTCGGCGTCATCCTCGCCGCGACCCTGCGCGTGCATCGCCTGCCCGAGGCGACCGTCGGTCGGGGGTACGCCTTCGCCGACCTGCGCGCGGGCCTGGAGTGCATGCGGGCGGTCATGCAGGCGGGCATCCGGCCGCTGGTCATGCGCCTCTACGACCACGAAGACGCCGCCTTCAGCGGCTACGAGGTGCAGGACGGAGAGGTCGCAATGGTCGTGGCCACCGCGGGCGTGCGGAAGGTCGCCGAGGCGGAGGCGGCGGAGGTCAAGAGGCTGGCCGGCGAGGCCCGCGCGCTGGGCGGGGAGCCGTGGGAGCGCTGGCTCGCCCACCGGTTCGACCTCTCCGCGGAGCGCCTGCAGGCGTTCCTCGCCCCGGCCGGCGCGTACCTGGACACGATCGAGCTGGCGGCGCCCTGGACAGTTCTGCCCGAGCTCCACACCAGGGTCAAGAGCGCAATAGGGGTTGGCGGGCTCGCGTTATGCCATTTCAGTCATGCCTACGAGCAGGGGTGCTGCGCCTATTTCTCGTTCGCGGGATCGGGCGGCACCGAAGCCGAGGCGCGTGCTACATATGGGCGCGCCTGGGAGGGAGCGATGACGGCGGCGCTCGAGCTGGGAGCCGCGATCACGCATCACCACGGGGTCGGCCAGGCCAGATCGCGGTGGATCGCGGACGAGATGGGAGGATGGATGCGGGTCTGGAGAGCGGTAAAGGAAGGAATCGACCCTGAGGGGATCATGAATCCTCGCGCGGTGGGAGGCTCGAGATAGCCGCCCGCGCCGGCGCGCCGATCCTGTTCATCGTCAACCCCGCCTCCGGGGCGGGCAAGGCAGGGAGGGAGTGGGCCGCCGTGGAGGCGTGGCTGCCGTCGTCTGGCCTGCCTTACGAGGTCGTGAAGACCACGCGCCCGCTGGAGGCGACCGAGATCGCCCAGCGCAACGTGCTTGCCTCACGCCCGGTCGTCGTCGCCGTCGGCGGCGATGGGACGCTGAACGAGGTCGTCAACGGCTTCTTCCGCAACAGCGCACCCATCCCGACGTCGACGAAGCTGGCCATGGTGCCCGTGGGCACGGGCGGCGATTTCCGGCGCACGCTTCGCATCCCGCTCGACACGAAGCAGGCCGTGGAGATCTTGCGCAGCGGCATGGTCAGGCGCCTGGACGCGGGCTGCGTCACGTACACGACCGACGACGGCGCCACCGGCGTGCGTCATTTCATCAACATCGCCGACGCCGGCCTCGGCGGTGAGGTCGTGTACACAGTTGGGAACGGGACCAAACGGTTCGGCAGCGCCGCCTACAGGATCGGCGGCCTGCGCGCGCTGATGCGCTTCAACAACAAGCCGATGACGGTCGACGTCGACGGCTCCGTCTACGACCTGAAGAAGGTGCAGCAGGTGGTGGTCGCGAACTGCCAGTTCTTCGGCGGGGGCATGCAGATGGCTCCGGCCGCGTCGCCCACCGACGGGGTGTTCGACGTGATCCTGATCAAGGACGCGGGCAAGCTCGAGACGCTGCGCGGGATGAACGACATCATGAGCGGCAAGCACCTCGACCAGAACAACCCGAAGATGGAGCTCATGTACGGCAAGCGGGTGTCGGTGACGTCGCCGGAGAAGGTGCGTATCGACCTCGACGGCGAGGCGGTCGGATTTCTGCCCGCTCTCTTCGAGATCCAACCCGGCGCGATCGAGTTCATAACCCCCCGATGATTTCGTAGAGGAAACCGTGCCCGGTTTCCTCTACGCTGGGCCGCTCAACGGCGCCCAGAGCAAGTACCGCCGCAGCGGTCCCTCGCGCCGGTTTCGCGGCCCGAACTCCTTCCGGAGCGGAGGGGCTTTGCTGATTTGCCTTCCACACACGTGGTCTGGGCTGCTGAACCAGACGCGTGTCGCGGCCGGAGCAAGTCCGGCCGCCACGGCGATGCGACGCAACGGGCGGGTCGCGGCCCACCCAGTGCCTAGGATCTGAAACATGGGCAAGACGCGGGGGGTGATTGCCACCCCTCATCACACTGCCACCGAGGTGGGGGCGCAGGTCTTGCGCGATGGGGGCAACGCGATCGACGCGGCGATCGCCGCCGACGCGGTGCTGTGCGTCGTCTACCCGCACATGACCTCGGTCGCAGGCGACCTGATGGCGATCGTCTGGCCCGCCGGCGGTGCGTCTCCCGTGGGATTGATCGGCGCCGGGCGGTCGGGCGAGCTGGCGACCGTCGAGGCGGTGCGCGAGCGCGGGCACGAGGACATGCCCGCCCGAGGCGTGCTCAGCGTCACCGTGCCCGGGACCGTGGAGGCGTGGGGGAGGCTGCTCGAGCGCTTCGGCAGCGTCGGATTTGGCGCGGTGCTCGATCCGGCGGCCGGCCTGGCCCAGGACGGCTACATCATCACCCGCGACCTGGGCGACAACCTGGCGAGCGCGGCGGAGCTGCTTCTGAAGGAGCCCGCGGCGTACGCGCTCTACCCGCCGATGGAGCGGGGCATGCTGCTCCGCAACCCCGATCTAGCGTCCACGCTGCGCGACATCGGTGGGCACGGGATCAACGGTTTCTACCGCGGCGACATCGCCGCGGCGATCGCTCAGGCGATCAAGAAGCGCGACGGGCTCATCACGCGCCAGGACCTCGCCACCCACAGGTCGCAGTGGGTCGAGCCGATCGCATTCCAATACGGCGACGTCACCGTTTACGAGCTCCCGCCTCCGACGGTGGGTCTGGTCGCGGCGTCGTTCGCGCTCCGGCTCGAGGCCGGCCAGGAGTTCCGGGCCGCGCGCGACGCGGCCTACGCTCTGCGCGACCGCTACATCACCGACCCTGAGTTTGCCCACGCGCCACCGGAAGCGTTCCTGGACCCGCGGTTTGAGCCCGCCGCGCGCGCCGACGCGACGCCGCGCCCGGGAGACACCATCTACCTCTGCGCCGCGGACGAGCACGGCAACGTGGTGTCGCTTATCCAGAGCGTGGCCTATGACTTCGGCTCCGGCGTGGTGGCAGAGGGCACCGGGATGCTGCTCCAGAACCGCGGCGCTTACTTCAAGCTCGACCCCTCGCACGTCAACCGCCTCGAGCCGAAGAAGCGGACGATGCACACCCTCATCCCGGCGATGGCGGCGCGCGACGGCCGGCCGTGGGCCGCGCTCGGGACCATGGGCGGCGAGCGCCAACCGCAGCTGCAGGTGCAGGTCCTGCGCAACCTGGTGGACGAAGGGCTCGATCCCGCCGAGGCGGTGGCCCGGCCGCGGAAGGCGATCCTCGTCGACGGGGAGACGCTGGCGGTCGAGGCGGACTACCCCGGCGCCGCAGAGATGGCGCGGGGCGACCGCCGCGTGAAGCTCATGCCCGCGCGGCACAGCTCCTTCGGCCACGCGCACGCGATCGTCATCGATGGCCCGGGCGCGTGGCGGGCCGGAGCCGACCCACGTTCGGACGGCAGCGTGGAGCACGTCCGTGAGTGACGCGAGACCCGTCGATAGTCCGGACTAACGGAGCTTTTGCCGGGCCTGGCGCGTCGATAGCCCGGACTATCAGCGATGGGCCGGCGAAACGACGACTGGCGGGCCCCACGTATACTTGCCAACCGAGTTTGGCAGTAGAGAACGAAGTCAAAGGCAGGCTGATCGCGGAACACAGGCGCGCAGACAAGGACACCGGTTCCCCCGAGGTCCAGATCGCGCTGTCGACCGCTCGCATCCGGGAGCTCACCGAGCACCTGAAAACGCACGCCAAGGACCATCACTCGCGCCGCGGCCTCCTTCTCCTGGTCGGCAAGCAACGGCGACTGCTCAACTACCTGAGGGACACCGACGTCGAGCGCTACCGCGCCCTCGTCGCCAAGCTCGGGATCAGGAGATAACGAAACCGGGAGGACCCCGCACGGTCGCGCGGGTCAGCTCTTAGAAGCTCTCGCTGAAGCCGCTCGCAGAGCGACCTCAGAGGCAGCTGCTAGGAATCTGACCCAGAAACGCACCGCCGGGTCCCTCCCAAATATCTGGAGGTATTTGGCGTGGCAGTTGTCACGAAAAACGTAGACGTCGCCGGACGGCGACTTTCGATCGAGACCGGGCGTGTGGCCGAGCAGGCCAACGGTGCGGTCATTATTCGCCAGGGCGACAGCGTCGTCCTGAGCACCGCGGTCATGTCCAAGGAGCCGCGCGAGGGCATCGACTTCTTCCCCCTCACGTGCGACTACGAGGAGAAGCTCTACGCCGCGGGCAAGATCCCGGGCGCGTTCATGCGCCGCGAGGGCAGGCCGAGCGAGCAGGCGATCCTGGCGTCGCGGCTCACCGACAGGCCGCTGCGGCCTCTGTTCCCGGACGGTTTCCGGCTCGACGTGCAGGTCATCTCGACGGTGCTGTCGGTCGACCAGGAGAACGACCCGACGATCCTGAGCATCAACGGCGCGTCCACCGCGCTCGTGATCTCCGACATCCCATTCCAGGGCCCGGTCGGCGCCGTGCGCATGGGCTACCTCGACGGCCAGGTCGTGGTCAACCCGTCGATGTCGAGGATGGCTGAGTCGGAGCTCGACCTGGTGGTCGCCGGCACCGCCGACGCGATCTTGATGGTCGAGGCGGGAGCGAAGGGCGTGAGCGAGCGGGTCGTGCTCGACGCGCTTGCCGCCGCACACGAGGAGATCAAGAGGATCTGCGCCGCGCAGCTCGACCTGCGGGAGCAGGTCGGCCTGGAGAAGCGAGAGTGGATCTCGCCCAGCTATCCCGAGCAGATGGTTGAGATCGTCGGCGAGTACCTCGCTCTGCGCCTTGATCAGGTGATGTACAGCGCCGACAAGGCGAGCCGCGAGAGCGCGATGGACGACCTGCGCGTCAGGACGATCGTTGAGCTCGGTGAGCGCTTCCCCGAGTACGCCGACATCGTTGGCAAGGTCTTCGACAAGGCGGTCAAGGACCGCGTCCGGGAGCGCATCGTCGAAGAGGGCGTGCGCGTCGACGGCCGCGGCCTGAAGGACATCCGGCCGATCACCGTCGAGGTTGGCGTCCTGCCGCGCACTCACGGGTCGGGTCTGTTCACGCGAGGCCAGACGCAGGCCCTGACGATCGCGACCCTCGGCTCGATGTCGGACCAACAGAAGCTCGACGGGCTCACCACCGAAGAGTTCAAGCGCTTCCTGCACCACTACAACTTCCCGCCGTTCTCGGTGGGCGAGGCGCGGCCGCTGCGCGGCCCTGGCCGGCGCGACATCGGTCACGGGGCGCTCGCGGAGCGCGCATTGCTGGCCGTCATCCCACCGGTGGAGGACTGGCCCTACACGATCCGCCTGGTCTCGGAGATCCTCAGCTCCAACGGCTCGACGTCGATGGCCTCGGTGTGTGGCTCGACTCTCGCGCTGATGGACGCCGGCGTGCCGATCAAATCGCCGGTGGCGGGAATCGCCATGGGCCTGGTGACGAGAGAGGGCAAGTTCGCCGTCCTGACCGACATCCAGGGCGTCGAGGACGCGCTGGGCGACATGGATTTCAAGGTCGCCGGCACGCGAGAAGGCATCACCGCGCTGCAGATGGACATCAAGATCAAGGGCCTGACCATGGAGATCATGGCCCAGGCCCTCGAGCAGGCCCGCGAGGCGCGCCTGTTCGTGCTCGACAAGATGCTGGCCGTCCTGCCACGGCCGCGCACAGAGATGAGCTCGTACGCGCCGCGCATCACCACGATCCTGATCAACCCCGACAAGATCCGTGACGTGATCGGCAAGGGTGGCTCGATGATCCGCAAGATCACCGAGGAGACAGGAGCCCAGATCGACGTCGAGGACGACGGTCGCGTGTTCATCGCCGCTGTCGACCAGGAAGGGGGCCAGAAGGCGATCGACTGGATCAAGAGCCTGACCGACGAGGTGGAGGTCGGCAAGATCTACAAGGGCAAGGTGGTACGCATCATGGCTTTTGGCGCCTTTGTCGAGATCCTGCCCGGCCAGGACGGCCTCGTCCATATCTCCAAGCTCACCGACCACCGCGTCGAGCGGGTCGAGGAGGTGTGCAACATCGGCGACGAGATCGTGGTCAAGGCGGTCGAGATCGACAGCCAGGGCCGGCTCAACCTGAGCCGCCAGGCGGCGATCGAGGAGCTGACAGCGAAGGGCGAGCCGATCGAGGAGAAGATCAACCCCGAGGTGATGGCGGCCGCTCTCGCGTCGCCGGCCCCCTCGCGTGAGGGTGGTTTTGGCGGCCGAGACCGCGGCGGCCGCAACGGCGGAGGTCGCGACAGGCGTCCACGGCGGGACTAGTGAAGGTAGCCGTCGCGGGATACAGGGGCAAGGTCGGCTCCGTGCTCGCGGCGGCGCTCGCGGCCGAGCCCGAGATGGACTACGTCGGGGGCGTGACGCGGGGCGACGACCTCGCGTCCTTCCTCCACGAGAAGAGGCCGCAAGCGCTCGTCGATTTCACTCGCCCCTCTGAGGCGGTCCACAACGCGCTCGCCGCGATCGCGGCCGGCGCCGCGCCGGTGGTTGGGACCACGGGCCTGTCCAGCGCGGACATCGACAAGATCGAGACCGCATGTCACGAGAAGAAGGTCGGGGGGATCGTGGCGCCCAACTTCGCCGTCGGAGCGGTGCTCATGATGCACCTGGCGGACATCGCTGCCCCGCATTTCGACGCCGCCGAGATCATCGAGCTGCACCACGCGGGCAAGCTCGACGCGCCGTCCGGGACGGCGCTGTCGACCGCGCGCCGCCTGGCCACGCGTCGCGGCACCGACAGACCGTTCGCGCACCGCAAGGCGGAGAAGGAGACCCTTGCCGGCACGCGAGGCGGGGAGGAGGGCAACGTGGCGGTGCACAGCGTCCGCCTGCCCGGGTTCGTCGCCGACCAGGAGGTGATCTTCGGCCTGCCGGGCCAGACGCTGACGATCGCCCACCGCACCACCAGCCGCGAGGCCTACGTCCCGGGCGTGCTGCTCGCGATCCGCAGAGTCACCTCCGAGCCTCGCTTCTTCCGCGCGTTGGATGAATTGCTGGGGCTGCGATGACCAGCTTGATGAGCACCTCCAGCTCGCGCTGATTGCACCAGGCCAAGCCCGATCGGGTTCGCGTGTGGGCGCGACAGCTCGAGAGGCGGGACCTCCCACCGATCTGCGCGATGTCCGGACGGCCGGCGGAGGTGTGGGGCCGTTTCCGCTTTGTGACCGCCCCGGAATGGGCCGGCGCCCTGCACATACTCCCGCTCCTGCTCACAGGCATCGGACTGGTGGCCATCGTTCTGCTCACCGCGGCGGTGTCGCGCCGGGCCGGAGGATGGCTGCCTCTGACCCGGTCCAGCCGGCGCACGCTGCGGATCGTCTTCTGGACCTTCACCGGGCTGCTCGTCGGTGGCATCGCGGCGGCGTTCTGGGGTCTGGGTGCGATCGTCCTCGCGCCCGAGATGCATGGGCGACAGGCAGCCATGGGACTGCTCCTGTTGGTCCTCGGACTGATCACGTTCATCCTCGGCGCGATCGGTTACCTGGTGGTCAGGCCAAGGGTGGGTCCACAAGGAATCGTGACCGCGCAGTGGGTACGGGGCCTCGGAAATGTTGTGGAGCTCCGCAATGTGCACCCCGTTTTCGCGCTGGCCGTTCATCAGCTTCAGGAGCAGCGGGTGGCGACGCTCGACGCCGGTTCCCAATTCGGCCGGATGGAAGTAAACTGACGCCGTGCCCACCTCCAAGCGACTAAACGTTGCTGTCGTCGGCGCGACCGGATTGGTCGGCAACGAGATGCTGCGTGTGCTCGCAGAGCGCAACTTCCCCAGCGCGCGCGTCGTCGCCCTCGCTTCCGAGCGGTCGAAGGGACTGACCGTCCCCTACAACGGCAGCTCGCTCGAGGTCGAAGAGATCAAGGAGTCGGCGTTCAAAGGCATCGACGTCGCGCTCTTCGCCGCCAGCGGTGACATTGCCCTGATGTACGGACCGGTGGCGGCCGAGTCGGGCGTTCTCGTGATCGACAACAGCTCGGCCTGGCGGATGAAGGACAACGTGCCCCTCGTCGTCCCGGAGGTCAACCCCGACGACATCCCCCAGAACGAAGGCATCATCGCCAACCCGAACTGCTGCGCGATCCCTCTCGCTGTCATCCTCAACCCGATCAAGCAGAAGGCGGGCCTCGAGCGCGTCCTGGTCTCGACCTACCAGTCGGCCTCAGGCGCTGGCCGCATGCTGGTGGAGGAGCTCGAGGAGCAGACGAAGGCCATCGCCGACGGCAAGACGCCGAGCGTGGCCGCCTACCCCTATCAGCTCGCGCACAACGTCGTCCCCGGCGGCTGGCATCCGGAGGCGGGGGGCTACAACGAGGAGGAGGTCAAGATCGTCAACGAGACGCGCAAGATCCTCCACGAGCCCGAGCTGCGCATCGCCGCCACCTGCGTCCGTGTGCCGGTGCCGGTCGGCCATGGCGAGTCCGTGTTCATCGAGACCAAAGACAAGATCACGGCCGACGAGGTCCGCACGCTCCTGGGCTCGGCGCCGGGCGTGATCGTGCAGGACGACCCGCACGCCAAGCTCTACCCGACGCCTCACGGCGTTGCGGGCACGGACGAGGTCTACGTCGGAAGGATTCGCGACGACGCGTCCGCCAGGCACGGCTTTCTGCTGTGGATCGTGTCCGACAACCTGCGCAAGGGCGCGGCGCTCAATGCGGTCCAGATCGCTGAGCAGGCCATCGAGATGGGAGCGGTTGGAACGGTGAAAGCATGAAAGAGATCGGACGACTCCTCACGGCCATGGTCACCCCGTTGAAAGCCGACGGGAAGGTCGACTACGACGCCGCGGGCAAGCTTGCCACGATGCTCGTCGCCGACGGCTCCGACGGCGTCGTCGTCTCGGGTACGACCGGCGAATCGCCGAGCCTGAGCGACGCGGAGAAGATCGAACTGGTGCGTACTGTCAAGGAGGCGATCCCGGGCAAGAACGTCGTCGCCGGCACGGGCAGCAACGACACGCACCACTCGGTGGAGCTCTCCGAGCTGGCGATGAAGGCCGGCGCCGACGCCCTGCTGGCCGTGGTGCCGTACTACAACAAGCCGCCGCAGGAGGGCATGTACCAGCACTTCAAGGCGATCTCGGAGGTCGGCCCCACCATCATGTACAACATCCAGGGCCGGACCGCGATCAACATGACCGCGGCCACGACGCTGCGCTGCGCCGAGCTGCCGGGGATCGTCGGCGTCAAGGAGGCGAGCGGGGACCTCGACCAGGTCGGACTGGTCTGCGCCGGCAAGCCCGACCGCTTCAAGGTGTGGAGCGGCGACGACAGCTGGACGCTGCCCATACTCGCCGTCGGCGGTTACGGCGTCATCTGCGTCGTCTCGCACATCGCCGGCCGCTCGATGAGGAAGCTGATCGACGCTCACAGTCGCGGCGACAATGAGATCGCGCAGGACATCCACCACGGCCTGCTTCCGGTGATCAAGGCGCTGATGACGACCGCCGCCAACCCGGTGCCGATCAAGTCGGTGCTCAACGCCATTGGCTTCAACGCGGGCCCGTTCCGGCTGCCGCTTGTCCCTCTCACCGACGAGCAGCTGAAGTCGGTCATGAAGACCATCAACGACGCAGGCGAATACATCACTTTCGCCAGGCCGGGAGTGAAAGTCGCTTAGCGCGCCGGAGCTGCTGACGCTCCACGACACCATTCGCGCCTGCAAGAACTGCGGGCTGCACGCGACGCGCACGCAGGCGGTTCCAGGCGTGGGACCGTGCCCTGCGAACGTGATGATCGTGGGCGAGGCGCCCGGCTTCAACGAAGACCGTCAGGGGGAGCCGTTCGTCGGCGCAGCGGGCAAGCTGCTAGACACGCTCCTTGCACGGATCGAGCTCAGCCGCGCCGACGTGTACATCACCAACGTCCTCAAGTGCCGGCCGCCGATGAACCGCGATCCCATGCCCAACGAGGTCGAGGCGTGCTCGCCTTACCTGAAGGAGCAGATGGCGCTGGTCAAGCCGAAGGTCGTGCTCATCCTCGGTAGGCACGCCCTCGAGCGCTTGATGCCCGGCCAGGGGTCGATCTCCCGGATCCACGGCAGCATGATCCGGCGCGGCGATGTCGCCTACGTGCCCCTCTATCACCCCGCGGCGGCCCTGCACAACGGCTCCCTCGTCGCCGACCTCGAGCGCGACTTCGACGCCCTGAAGCGCTATCTCGACCAGATCCTGGCGCCGCCTCCGCCTCCGATAGCGATGACTGCGCCCAGGCCGGAGTCAGAGCAGCTACGCCTTCTGTAGCCAGCCCGCGCCTTCGCTACGTGCCGCTGGGCGGCCTCGGCGAGGTCGGCATCAACATGTGGGCGCTCGAGTGGCAGGGCAGCATCCTGGTCGTCGACGCCGGTCTGATGTTCCCGCAGGAAGACATGCCTGGCGTCGACCTCGTCCTGCCGGACATCTCCTACCTGCTGCAGCGGGTGAAGGAAGTCGTCGGGATCGTCCTCACGCATGGCCACGAAGACCACATCGGCGGGCTGCCGTTCGCGCTCAAGAGGCTGAACGTGCCCGTCTACGGCACCCGCCTGACGCTCGGGCTGCTCAAGGCCAAGCTCAGGGAGCACCGCATCCTCCG